>NZ_CP047241.1:3901994-4202147 GCF_009856625.1 Aquitalea denitrificans | reverse complement strand
CGCCGCAGCCGCCGGAAGAACTGCCGCTGGCGGATGTTGCTGCCTTCTCTATTGATGATGCCAATACCACCGAAATCGACGACGCGCTGTCGGTAGTCGACCTGCCGGACGGCAACAAGCGGGTGGGCATCCATATTGCTGCCCCTACACTTGGCGTGCCGGTGGATTCGGACATCGAAAAGCTGGTATGGGGCCGCCTGTCCACCGTGTATTTCCCCGGTGGCAAGATCACCATGTTGCCGGACGACGTGGTGCAGGCCTTTACCTTGCAGGAAGGGCAGGATTGCCCGGCACTCAGCCTGTATGTGGACGTCACGCCGGACTTCGAACCGGTGGCCTACGAAAGCCGCATCGAGCGGGTACGCATTGCCGCCAACCTGCGCCATGCCGAGCTGGAACAGCAGTTCAACGAAGACACCTTGCTGAACGACCCGGGTGTGGATTACCCGTTCAAGCACGAGCTGACCTGGCTGTGGCACTTTGCCAACGCCCTGGAAAAACGCCGTGGCAAGTACGACCCCACCCGTCCGGTGCAGATGGACTACAACTTCGATGTAGTCGATGGCAAGGTGCTGATCACCCTGCGCAAGCGCGGCGCACCGATGGACAAGCTGGTGTCGGAACTGATGATTCTGGCCAATAGCGAATGGGGCCGCATGCTGGCCGAGGCGGATATCCCGGCCATGTATCGCGCGCAGAGCATGGGCAAGGTCCGCATGACCACCCGCCCCGAGCCGCATATCGGCCTGGGCGTGGCGCAATATGCCTGGGCCACCTCGCCGCTGCGCCGTGCCACCGACTTCGTCAACCAGCGCCAGCTCACCGCGATGATTCGTGGCGACAAGCCGCAGTTCGAACAGGGCAATGCCATGCTGTTTGCCCTGCTGCGCGACTTTGACACCACCTATTCCGCCTATCTGGGTTTCCAGGACAAGCTGGAACACTTCTGGTGCCTGCGCTGGTTTACCCAGGAAGGTGTCAGCAATGTCACCGCCACCTTCATCAAGGAAGACCTGGTGCGCATTGACGGCCTGCCAATGCGGGTACGCATTCCCGGCTTGCCGGAGCTGGCACGTGGCGACCGCATCCAGCTGAGCGTGATCCGCATTGACGAGCTGATGGCCGAGATCGAATTCCGCTTTGTCGGTGTGGTGGGCCATGTCGAGGCAGCCAGCGAGGAAGAAGAAGGCTGAGGCTTGCCCTGTTGGACGTGAAAGCAAAAGGCTGCCTGCGGGCAGCCTTTTTCGTATCGCTACGGTAGCTCAGAACATGTCGTCAATACCGTTGCAGGCTTCTTTCAGATCGCTGATGGCACCGGTGAGTGCATCACGGTCGATGCCCAGTTTGTCCACCACGCTCCACGGCAGGGTGGTCAGCATGTCGCCCTCGTTCATGTCGTGATTGAAGCCCGCTACCAGATAGGCTGACAGGCCAATCACGATGGCAAAGCGCGATACATCGCCCAGCAGATCGTGCTGATCGCGGATGGCTTGCTGGATGTCATCGGGGAAGTTCCAGCGCCGCGCCAGCTCGGCACCTACTTCAGTCAGATCCACACCCAGCAGCATGCGCTCGGTGGCTACCCGGTCGGCACCGCCAGCCACAATCTTGTCGATCTGCACCGCCTGCTCGGGCAGGGCAACGTGCAAAACCAGCTCGCCGATATTCGACAGCAGGCCGCAG
Source organism: Aquitalea denitrificans (assembly GCF_009856625.1). Lineage (GTDB taxonomy): Bacteria > Pseudomonadota > Gammaproteobacteria > Burkholderiales > Chromobacteriaceae > Aquitalea > Aquitalea denitrificans. The sequence continues at coordinate 4,200,464 of NZ_CP047241.1, read as the reverse complement.
GTATACCCCAGCTGTGCATCCAGCTTGGCCAGCCGCGACAGCCGCTTGGCGGTATTGGCCATGGCAAAGCTGCGCTGCCAGAAGCCCTTCATGTCAAAACCGGGAATCCCGGCGGTGGCACCGGTAATGCCGGAGGCAATCACCAGAATGCGCAGGTTATCAAAGCCCAGCAGCACCACGGCATCGTCCAGCGAACCCACGCGGCGGCTGCCGCCAAAGCGCGCGGTATTGGCCAGCCGCAGCACCCGCGCAGTGAGCACCTGATCGTGGCCTACCTTGTCGCTGATTTCATCGATATTGATATCGGTCTTGTGAAAGCTCTCAATCAGCTCCTGTACCACCTTGGGCACCATGGGCAGCCGACCCGAGGCCTGCTCAAAAATATCCGCCACTTGCATGTCTTATCCCCTTTGTCATTGTCCTGCTTATTGAGCTTAGGTGAAGTGAGGCAGAAAAAAAGGTTTAAAACAGCGGTGGCGCATTAGCGCTCAGGCTACCGCTTGGCCCTGTGCCGCTGCCAGCAGGGCAAACCAGTGCTGGCGGTCCAGTTGCAGGCGGCAGGCGGCGGCAGCTTCATCCAGCGAAGCCAGGCGGCGCGAGCCGGAGATGGGGATGGGCCGCGCCGGGTGGCGTAACAGCCAGGCCAGCGCCAGCGTGGCGGGGGTGACGGCCAACTCGGCTGCCATCTGCTGCAGGGCAGCGTGCAGTGCAGGGTGGCTTGTTGGCTGCAGCAAACGGCCGCCCGCCAGCGGCGACCACACCATGGGGCGGATGCCGGCCTGCAGGCACTGGTCAAAGGTACCGTCGAACAAGGGCGCGCTATGCAGCAGCGAGGCTTCCACCTGATTGGTGAGCAAGGCAGTGCGGGAGGCGAGCAGGGCAAACTGGCTGGGGCTGAAGTTGGACACGCCAAAGTGTCTGACCTTGCCGCTTTGCTTGAGGCTGGCAAAAGTGTCGGCCACTTCGTCCGGGTCCAGCAGCGGGTCCGGGCGGTGAATCAGCAGCAGGTCCAGATAGTCCGTGCCCAGGTTTTGCAAGGAAGCATCCACCGCGGCCAGGATATGCGCGCGACTGCTGTCGTAATGCTTTACCTGCCAGCCGCGGCTGGCATCCAGTGGCTTGATGCCGCACTTGCTCACCAGCTGGATGTGTTGGCGCTGGCCGGGATTGGCTTTCAGCCACTGACCGAACAGCGCCTCGCAGCGAAAGCCGCCGTACAGGTCGGCATGGTCGAAGGTGGTGATGCCAAGGTGGATGGCGTGCTCCACCCAGGCGGCCAGCTCGCTGGTGGAAAAGCCCCAGTCGTGGAGCCGCCACAGGCCTGCAGCTACCGGAGAAAAAACTGGCCCTCCGGGGGCCAGTTGTACAGATGACAAGGTGTTCATCAGGCAATCCGTTGTTCTGTAGTCGGGTCGAACAGCACGGCCTTGGAGACGTCGAACACCAGTTCCATGCTGTGGCCCGGCAGTTTGGCTTCGGTCGGGTGGGTACGGCAGCATACCTTGGTGTTGTTGAGCGAGACAAACACCAGGGTGTCCGGCCCGGTGGGTTCGATCACGTCGATATGGCAGGCCATCACCGGCAGCCCTTCGCGGTAGGCGGTGCGGGCGTCGGTGATTTGCTCCGGGCGGATGCCGAAGATGACTTCGCGGCCCAGCCAGGGCTTCATCTTGTCCTGGGCATGCGGCAGCGGCAGGATGACGCAACCCTGGTCGTCGCAGATTTTCACCCCCAGCACGCCGGCGGATTCCACCACCTGCGCCGGAATGAAGTTCATCGACGGCGAGCCGATGAAGCTCGCCACAAACAGATTGGCCGGATTGTCGTAAATGTCCTGCGGGCTGCCGAACTGCTGCACGATGCCGTCCTTCATCACCGCAATGCGGTCGCCCAGCGTCATGGCCTCGATCTGGTCGTGGGTGACATAGACGATGGTGGATTTCAGCCGCTGGTGCATCAGCTTGATTTCGGTACGCATCTCCACCCGCAGCTTGGCATCCAGATTGGACAGCGGCTCATCAAACAGGAAGATGGACGGATTGCGCGCCAAGGCACGGCCCATGGCCACGCGCTGACGCTGGCCGCCGGACAGCTGCGAGGGCTTGCGGTCCAGCAGGTGGGTCATTTGCAGCATCTGCGCCACGCGCTCGACGGTGGCATCGATTTCACCCTGCGGCATCTTGCGGATTTCCAGGCCGAAGCTGATGTTCTTGCGCACGCTCATCGACGGGTAGAGCGCATAGCTCTGGAACACCATGGCAATGTCGCGGTCCTTGGGCGACAGGTCGTTCACCCGTTTGCCGCCTATTTCGATATCGCCGCTGGAAATGTCATCCAGCCCGGCAATCATGTTCAGCAGCGTGGATTTGCCGCAGCCGGAGGGGCCCACCAGAATCAGGAACTGACCGTCCTCGATGGCGATGTCGATGCCCTTGAGCACGTCGGTGCCGTTGGCGTAAGTCTTGCACACATTATTGATGGAGAGAGCAGCCATCGTTCAACCTTTCACAGCACCGGCTGTCAGGCCACGCACGAAGTAGCGGCCGGCAACCATGTAAACGAACAGGGTGGGCAGGGCGGCAATGATGGCCGCTGCCATGTCCACGTTGTATTCCTTCACCCCGGTAGAGGTGTTCACCAGATTGTTCAGCGCCACGGTGATGGGCTGGGATTCGCCAGAGGCAAATACCACGCCGAACAGGAAGTCGTTCCAGATCTGGGTGAACTGCCAGATCACGCACACCATGAAGATGGGGCCGGAAATAGGCAGCAGGATGCGGAAGAAAATGGTCCAGAAACCGGCGCCGTCGATGCGCGCAGCCTTTACCAGTTCGTCCGGGATGGTGACGAAGAAGTTGCGGAAAAACAGCGTGGTAAAGGCCAGGCCGTAAATCACGTGTACCAGCACCAGCCCGCTGGTGGTATTGGCAATGCCCAGCTCGCCCAACAGGCGCGCCATCGGCAGCAGCACCACCTGGAAGGGGATGAAGCAGCCCACCAGCAGCAGGGTGAACAGCACGTCCGAGCCACGGAAGCGCCACATCGACACCACGTAGCCGTTGACCGCGCCAATCAGGGTGGAAATCAGCACCGATGGCACGGCCATCTTCACTGAATTCCAGAAAAAGCCCTTCATGCCGCCACATTCCACGCCGGTGCAGGCGCTGGACCAGGCCTTGCTCCAGGCATCCAGGGTGATGGATTGCGGCAGGGCAATCAGGTTGCCGCCACGGATGTCGTCCAGGGTTTTCACCGAGGTGGACAGCATCACGTACAAGGGCAGCAGATAGTAGATGGCCATCAGCACCAGTGCGGCATACAGCACGATGCGGCCGGGAGTCAGGTGTTTAGCCACGTTTGGCGCTCCTTGTTTCCATATACATCAGCGGCACCAGCACGGCGACGATGGTCATCAGCATCATCATGGCCGAGGCCGCCCCCAGGCCAAGCTGACCACGGGTAAAGGCAAACTGGTACATGAAGATGGCCGGCACGTCCGAAGCGGTGCCGGGGCCGCCGCCGGTCAGCGCCATCACCAGGTCGAAGCTCTTGATGGCGATGTGCGACAGGATCAGTAGCACGCTGAAAAACACCGGGCGCAGGCTGGGGATGATGATGCGCCAGTAGATCACCGGCAGGCTGGCGCCATCCACCTGGGCGGCCTTGATGATGGAGTCGTCGATGCCGCGCAGGCCGGCCAGGAACAGCGCCATCACAAAGCCCGACGACTGCCACACCCCGGCAATCACCACGGTGTAGATGGCCTTGTCCGGGTCCACCAGCCAGTCGAAGGTGAAGTCGGGAAAGCCCCAGTCGTTGATGACTTTCTGCAGGCCCATGTCCGGATTCAGCATCCATTTCCAGGCGGTACCGGTGACGATGAAGGACAAGGCCATCGGGTACAGATAGATGGTGCGCAGCGTGCCTTCACTGCGGATTTTCTGATCCAGCAGCACCGCGAGGAACAGGCCGACGGCCAGCGTGCAGCCGATGAACAGGCCGCCGAAAATGCCCAGATTGGCTACGGCAGTCCACCAGCGGTCATTTTCGAACAGCGCCTGATACTGGATCAGGCCGGCCAGGTCCATCTGCGGCAGCAGTCGCGATTCGGTCAGCGACAGCCAGCCGGTCCAGGCAATGAAGCCGTAGACGAACACCAGGCTGATCAGCAAGGTGGGCGACAGCACCAGCTTGGGCAACCAGCGGTCTGCCAGCGCCGACAGGCTGGCTTGTGATTGGGATGAGGACATGAATCAATCCTTGCATGCAGCCGTGGCGTGCTGGCGCAGGCGCGCAGCAGGCCGCGTCCCGACCGTGGTCACGGTGCGGAACGGCAGACGACGTACATGTTTTGCTTCGGTGTGGGACAGACAGCTACCGGGCCGGCTTGGCTGGCAGCTGTCCACGGCATAGCGCGCCCGGGCAGCAGGCCCGGGGCCATATTGCTGCTTGCTTAATGCACCTTGCCAGCCTTGGCCAGACGCTCGGTGGCGGTTTTCGGGCTCATGGAGGAGTTCATGAACTGCGAAATCACGTCATCCATTGCGCCTTCGGTGGCAGACGGCATGGCCATCTTGTGGGCGAAGCTGGGCACCAGGCCGCCGCTCTTGGAGGCAGCGGTCAGGTCGGCCTTGGACTTCTTGGCGCAATCGTCAAACTTGTCCATCGGCGTATCCAGACGGGCCGGGATGGAACCCTTGTTCAGGTTGAACACTTCCTGGAAGTTCTTGCTCATCACGGTTTCGGCCAGATCAGCCTGCGCCTTCTGCGCAGCGGCGTCCTTCTGCTTGAACATGGCCAGGCTGTCGATGTTGAAGGTGAAGCTGCCCGCCGTGCCCGGTGCGGCTACGCACAGGAAGTCCTTGCCCGGCTTCTTGCCGGCGGCGGTGAATTCGCCCTTGGCCCAGTCGCCCATGAACTGCATGCCGGCCTTGCCGTTGATTACCATGGCGGTGGCCAGGTTCCAGTCACGGCCTGCTGCGCCCTTGTCGATATAGGTTTTCACCTTTTGCAGGGTTTCAAACACCTTCAGCGTGGTGGGGCCGGCCAGGGTGGCCTGGTCCAGCTGTACGAAAGCCTTCTTATAGTAGGCCGGGCCACCTACGCCGAGCGCCACCGATTCAAACAGGGTGGCGTCCTGCCACGGCTGACCACCGTGGGCAATCGGCTGGATGCCGGCTTTTTGCAGCTTGTCGGCGGCTTCAAAGAATTCCGGCCAAGTGGTCGGCACCTTGGCACCGGCCTTCTTGAAGGCGTCCGGGTTCACCCACAGCCAGTTCACGCGGTGCACGTTCACCGGAGCGGCCACGTACTGGCCCTTGTATTTCATCACCTGGCTGACCACCGGCGGCAGCTGCTTGTCCCAGCCTTCGGCCTTGGCTACGGCATCGATATTGGCCAGCACGCCTTCGGCACCCCATTCCTGGATGGCCGGACCCTTGATCTGGGCGGCGGTCGGCGGGTTGCCGGATACCACGCGGGTTTTCAACGCAGTCATGGCATTGTCGCCACCACCACCGGCCACGGCGAAGTCTTTCCAGTTATCGCCCTTGGCGGTCATCATTTTTTTGAGTTCGGCCACGGATTTGGCCTCGCCACCGGAAGTCCACCAGTGCAGCACTTCCACTTCACCGGCAAATACCGTGGCCGGCAGTAGGGTGGCGGCCAGCAGGGCGGCGCTCAGTTGCTTGCGTTTCATTCTCTTGTCTCCATCTTGTAGCGTTGCATTTCGGTTTTTATGTTTCATCCCTTTGTGGCCGGAGAATGGCCGGATATGGGATGTGCAAGAACTATAGCGGCAGATTGTAAGTTTTGTGTAAGGTTTGATCGGAATTGCTGTAAGAAAATGACAAAAACCAGATGCAATGCATCATGACATTTGGAATTTATCAAGTCTGACAAGGCACTGCGCTGGTGCTGCTGTGCAGCAAAGTGGTGCAGCGTAGTGTGTCAACTACACTACTTATCTGATTATTCCGTGCTGTTTTCTGATTTGAACAACAGGCTGGCGCACAGGCCATGGGGGATGTTGTCGCTCAGTTCCACCCGGGTGTGATGGCGGCGGGCGATCTCCTGTACGATGGCCAGCCCTAGCCCGCAGCCCTTGCCGCCCGGCTGGTGGTTGACCCGGTAAAAGCGTTGGAACACTTTGTCGCGCTCGGCGGCAGCAATGCCGGGGCCGTTATCGCGCACCGCCAGCCGCAGCTGTTTGTGCTGGCGGTGCAGCTCGACGGTGATTTCCCCGCCGGCCGGGGTGTACTGGATGGCATTGTCCAGCAGATTGGCTAGCAGCTCGCGCAGCAGACCGGCATGGCCCAGCACCGGCATCTTCTCGTCGCCACTGTCCAGGCCCAGATCCAGTCCGCGGGCTAGCGCTCGCGGCACGGCTTCGGCGGTGACTTCGCGGGTGAGCTGGTTGAGGTCCAGCAGGCTGCGTTGCAGGCCGGTTTCCGGTTCGGCACGCGCCAGCGCCAGCAGCTGATTAACCAGATGGATGGAGCGCGCCACGCTGGTTTCCACCTGCTCCAGCTGGCGGCAGGCACGCGGAATGTCAGGTGTGTGGCCTTGCAGTTCGGCCTTGACCAGTTCGGTCTGCGATTTCAGCCCGGCCAGCGGCGTGCGCAATTGATGCGCGGCATCGCCGATAAAACGCCGCTGCTGTTCGACCTGACGATTGACCTCTTCCAGCAGGCTGTTGATGGCGGCGGTGAGGGTGCGTACTTCTGCCGGGGCATTGTTGACTTCGATCGGGGCCATATCGCGCGGCGAGCGGTTTTCCACCACCCGGCGCAGGCGGCGCAGTGGCGACAGGCCACGGCTGATGCCGGCCCATACCAGCAGGCTGGTCAGCAGCATCAGCCCCAGCAGGGGCAGGCCCATGTCCAGCAGGATCTTGCGGGTGAGTTCGGCACTCAGGGCGCGGCTTTTGGCCACTTGCACCAGCATCAGTTGTGGTTGTTCCGGCGTGCCAGCCAGCAGGTACAGGGCTGCCACGCGCACATCCTGCCCTTTCATGCTGGCATTGTAGAAATAGCTGTTGCCCGCCTTGGCCACCAGCTCATGCGGTGGCGGTGGCATGGTCGGTTCGCCCAGCAGGAAGGCGGAAGGCGGCGAGCTGACCATGTAATACACCCGGTCGCTGGGGTCTTCTTCCAGGATTTCCCGCGCGGCACGGGGGAAGTCGACATAAAAACCGTTGCCGAAAGGCTTTACCTGCCGTGCCAGCGCGCGCGATGTCTGCGCCAGGGTCTGGTCGATGACCTCATTGGTGTAGCGCACCGCCATGGCATGCGCCAGCATGGCGGCGGCCAGCCACAATACAAGCTGCGGCAGCAGCAACCACAGCAGCAACTGGCGGCGCAGTGACAGCTGGCGCGGACGGGCGGTTTCAGCCATCGGCAGCCTGCATCAGCAGATAGCCAAGGCCACGTACTGCGCGGATACCTACGCCGCTGCCATCCAGCTTCTTGCGCAGGCGGTGCACATACACTTCCACTGCATTGCTGCCGATTTCCTCGCCCTGACCGGAGAGTTCGCTGGAAATCTGCTCTTTGGTCAGCACTTTCTCTGCCTGGCTCATCAGGATGAACAGCAGTTCCAGTTCGCGGGCGGACAGGTCCAGCGGCTGCGTTCCTGCCCAGGCGCGCTGGGCGCTGCGATCCAGCCGCAAGGGGCCAAAGTGCAATTCTTCCCGTTGCAGCTCGTCGCGTTGCGGGTCGATGGCGCGCTGCCGGCGCAGCAGGGCGCGGATACGGGCTTCCAGCTCGGGGAATTCAAACGGCTTGACCAGATAATCATCAGCACCGGCATCCAGCCCGGCCACCCGGTCCTCCATGCTGTCCAGTGCGGTCAGCAGCAGAATGGGCAGGGCAGGCCGGTGTACGCGGACATTGCGCAACACTTTCAGCCCGTCCTGGCCGGGCAGGCCGATATCCAGGATCACCGCATCAAAGTGCTCGGCCAGCAATAGCTGTTGTGCAGCCAAGCCATCGTCACAGTGGCTGACGGCAAAACCCAGCTGGCCCAGGCGGGTGAGCAGGGCATCGGCCAGTACGGCATCATCTTCGGCCAGAAACAGTTTCATGAGTGGGGATGGGCGGGAATGAAGGCTTGATGGTAGTGCAGATTAGCCGGGCTGTGCTATCACCCTGCAGTGTGCGGCGCAGCAAAAAGCCCGCACTGGGCGGGCTTTGACGGAGTGGGGTGGGTTTACTGCGCCAGCGCGCTGGCTTGTCTGGCCAGTTCGGTGATGCGGGCCCAGTCGCGGTTGGCAATCGCGTCTTCCGGGGTCAGCCAGCTGCCGCCAACGGCCAGTACGTTTTGCAGGGCCAGGTAGTCCTTGGCCTTGGCCAGATCAATGCCGCCGGTGGGGCAGAAACGCAGGTCCGGCAGCGGGCCGGCCAGCGATTTGAGCAGCTTGATGCCACCCACGGCTTCGGCCGGGAACAGCTTGAGGATGTCAAAGCCTTCGTCCTGGGCGCGCATGGCTTCCGAGGCGGTGGCCACGCCGGGCAACAGGGTGAGGTTGGCATTGCGCGCAGCGGAGGCCAGCTCCGGGGTCAGGCCGGGGCTGACGCCAAACTGGGCGCCAGCGTCCAGCGCGGCTTCCAGCTGGGCGCGGTTGCGCAGCGTACCAGCGCCGACAATGGCACCGGGTACTTCATCACGCATGCGGCGCATGGCAGCCAGCGCTGCCTTGGTGCGCAGGGTGACTTCCAATACGCGGATACCGCCGTCCACCAGCGCGCGCGCCAGGTCGACTGCAACGGCAGCATCATTTACCACGATGACCGGTACTACCGGTCCCTGGCGCAACAGGGTCAAAGCGTCCATATCAGTTTCTCCACAGCGGGTGATGGAAGCTCATGGCACCAGCTTCCGCGGCGTCGGCGGATTCGCGGAATACCGCAAACAGTTCACGTCCCACGCCAAATTGATTGTGTGCAAGGTCGGCGCTGGCCTGCTCGCGCGCCGCCCATTCTGCTGCTGGCACTTTTACTTCCAGCGTGCCGGCCACAGCGTCCAGTCTCACGATGTCGCCAGCGCGAACCTTGCCGATACTACCGCCCAATACCGCCTCCGGCGAGACGTGGATGGCAGCCGGCACTTTGCCTGACGCACCGGACATGCGGCCATCGGTCACCAGTGCCACGGCAAAGCCGCGTTCTTGCAGGATGGACAATGCCGGGGTCAGCTTGTGCAGTTCCGGCATGCCGTTGGCGCGCGGGCCCTGGAAGCGGATCACGGCGACAAAGTCGCGTTCCAGCTCGCCGCGCTTGAACGCCGCCAGCATGTCGTTCTGATCGTCGAACACCAGAGCCGGTGCTTCTACAATGCGGTGTTCCGGCTTGACGGCGGATACCTTGATCACGGCACGGCCCAGATTGCCAGCCACCACGCGCAGGCCACCATCCGGGCTGAACGGATCGGCCACGGTGCGCAGCACGCTGTCGTCGCCGCTCACGGCCGGTGCCGGACGCCACTTGAGCGTACCATTGTCCAGCCATGGCTCATTGGCATAGGCTGACAGGCCGTGGCCGACGATGGTGTCCACGTCTTCGTGCAGCAGGCCGGCAGACAGCAGCTCGCGAATGACAAAGCCCATGCCGCCAGCGGCGTGGAAGTGGTTTACGTCGGCCTTGCCATTGGGGTAAACGCGGGTCAGCGACGGGATGATGGCCGACAGTTCGTCAAAGTCGTCCCAGTTGATGTCGATGCCGGCAGCACGGGCAATGGCTACCAGATGCAGGGTGTGGTTGGTGGAGCCGCCGGTGGCCAGCAGGCCGACAATGGCATTGACGATGGATTTTTCATCAATCATGCGGCCAACCGGGGTGAAGTTTTCTCCTTGGGCTGCAATGTGGGCGGCCTGACGGGCGGCGGCACGGGTCAGTGCCTCGCGCAGCGGTGTGCCCGGATTGACGAAAGCGGTGCCCGGCAGATGCAGGCCCATGATTTCCATCATCATCTGGTTGGAGTTGGCGGTGCCATAGAAGGTACAGGTGCCCGGGCCGTGGTAGGACTGGCACTCGGAATCCAGCAGCACATCCCGTCCCACCTTGCCTTCGGCGAACAACTGGCGCACCTTCGCCTTGTCGTCGTTGGCAATGCCGGTGGTCATCGGGCCGGCCGGCACAAATACCGCGGGCAGATGGCCAAAGGTCAGCGCACCAATCATCAGGCCGGGAACAATCTTGTCACACACGCCCAGATACAGGCTGGCGTCGAACATCTGGTGTGACAGGGCCACGGCGGTGCTCATGGCGATGACGTCGCGCGAGAACAGCGACAGCTCCATGCCCGGCTGGCCCTGGGTCACGCCGTCGCACATGGCGGGCACGCCGCCGGCAAACTGGGCGGTGGCACCGGCCTTGAGCGCTTCTTCCTTGATCCAGGCCGGGTAGGCTTCCAGCGGCTGGTGGGCGGACAACATGTCGTTGTAGGCGGAGACGATGGCCAGGTTGGGGCGGTGGGCTTCTTTCAGATGAATCTTGATATTGTCCGGCATCGCCGCAAAGGCGTGGGCCTGATTGGTGCAGGACAGCTGGGCGCGTTCCACCTTGCCCTGCTGGGCAGCGGCATGAAGGTGATCCAGATAAGCTGCGCGGCGTGCGCGGCTGCGATCTATGATGCGCTGGGTAACGGTGTGTAGTACCGGGTGCAGGGCCATGGCAATTCCCGTGATGAATATGGGTAAATGGTAGTTTTACTACACTTAAATTGCAAGAATTCAGCTGCTGGCTGATAGTGCCGTATTGGGGGTGATCGGTATGAAAGTCACTCCAGTAAAGGGTTTCATAGTTTTATGCTCGATTGGGTAGGTGTTGCTTTCTGCGGATTGTCCTGGCTGCACGCATGGACATGACCAAATCGGGTGGTAATATAACTACATTGCAAATGCACAAGACGGAAGATCACTATGGATAACCGTAGCACGCCCACCCCGGCCTTCGATATGGTGCTGTTCGGCGGCACCGGCGATCTGGTAATGCGCAAGCTGTTGCCTTCCCTGTATCAGGCCCATGCTGCCAGCCTGCTCAACCAGCAAGGCCGCCTGCTGGCGCTGGGTCGCAAGGCGATGAGCCGCGACGATTACCTGGCACTGGTGGAAAAAAGCGCCCGCCAGCATATCAAGGAACATTTCGATGCGGCGGCGTGGGAATCCTTCCGTAGCCGCATTGATTACCTGCAGGTGGATGCCGGCGAGGCCGCCCACTACCCGGCCCTGGCCGAAGCGGTGGGCCAGCATCCGGAACGGGTGGTGGTCTGTTATCTGGCCACCGCGCCCAATTTGTTTGCCGGCATTTGCGAAAATCTGGCCGCCGTTGGCCTTAACCGCCCCAATGTGCGCGTGGTGTTGGAAAAGCCGCTGGGTATCGATCTGGATTCGTCCAACGAAATCAACGATGCCGTGGCCCACTTTTTCAAGGAAGAACAGCTGTACCGTATCGACCACTACCTGGGCAAGGAGTCGGTGCAGAACCTGATGGCCATCCGCTTTGCCAATGCCCTGTTCGAACCGCTGTGGCGGCGCGAGTGGATTCACGATGTACAGATCACCATTGCCGAAGACCTGGGTGTCGGCACCCGTGGCGATTTCTACGATGGCACCGGCGCGCTGCGCGACATGGTGCAGAACCACCTGCTGCAACTGCTGTGTATCGTCGCCATGGAGCCGCCGGCCAATATGGAAGCCGATGCGGTGCGTGACGAAAAGCTCAAGGTGCTGAAGGCACTGCGGCCGTTCAGCGAGCAGGATGTGGCCAACAAGACCGTGCGCGGCCAGTACAAGGCCGGTGCGGTGGCCGGTCAGCCGGTGGTGGGTTATCTGCAGGAGCAAGGCATTCCGGCCGACAGCCAGACCGAAACCTTTGTTGCCCTCAAGGCGGAAATCGACAACTGGCGCTGGGCCGGCGTGCCCTTCTTCCTGCGTACCGGCAAGCGCATGCAGGAGCGGCTGGCGGAAATCGTCATCAACTTCCGCGACGTGCCGCACCAGTTGTTCTCCGGTCCCTTGAGCGGCAGCCATACCGCCAACCGGCTGGTAATCCAGCTGCAGCCGGAAGAAAGCATCCGCCTGTACTTCCTGGCCAAGGAGCCGGGCGACACCATGCGCCTGCAACCGGCCTATCTGGATCTGGACTTCTACAAGGCCTTCAAGGTGCGCCGTGCCGATGCCTACGAGCGCCTGCTGCTGGATGTGATCCGCGGCAAGCTGGCGCTGTTCATGCGCCGTGACGAGCTGGTGGAAGCCTGGCGCTGGGTGATGCCCATCATGGAATGCTGGCAGAACAGCAGCAACACCCCGCCCAAGCAATATACCGCCGGCACCTGGGGCCCGGCGGCTTCCAGCGCCCTGCTCAGCCGCGACGGTATCAGCTGGCACGAAGAAAGCTGACCGACCTGACCCGTCCGGGCCGCCGCACTGGCCTGCCCGGACAGGACAATTCATAACAAGCCGGCCAGCAAGAGCGGCAATCACCCGGTGTCATGGATATCAGGGGCCGGGTGCAAGGTGAGGATGACATGCATGCAATGGTTTGAATTTCCCGATGCACCGGCCAGCGCCGCCGCCCTGGCCGCTACCGTGGCACAACGCTTGTCGGCCGCTCTGGTGCGCGATGGCCGCGCCGTGCTGGCTGTTTCCGGTGGCAAATCGCCGGTTCCCTTCTTTCACGCCCTGCGCAGCCAGCCGCTGGACTGGTCGCGGGTGCTGATCACGCTGGTGGACGAACGCTTCGTGCCGCCGGATCACCCGGACAGCAATGCCGCGCTGGTACGCGAACATCTGTTGCAGGATGCCGCCGCAGCCGCCCGTTTCCTGCCGCTGGTAGGCGCTGCCAGTGATGAGCTAGCCGAACTGGCTGCCGCCAACGCTGCCTATCTGCGTCCCACCGTTGCCGTGCTGGGCATGGGTGAAGATGGCCATACTGCTTCCTTGTTCCCTGGTGCTTCGGCGCTGGCGGAGGGGCTGGACATGGCACGCAGCCTGCCCTTGCTCGCCGTACAGCCGCTCACCGCGCCGCACCTGCGCTTCAGCATGAGCAAGGCCGCCTTGCTCGCGTGTGACAGCCTGATTTTGTCGATTCAGGGTGCGGGCAAACGCCAGGTATTTGAACAAGCGGCGCAAGGCATCAACGACAGCCTGCCTATCAGCCATTTCCTGTTGCAGACGGAGTGCCCCATCGATGTCTACTGGACTGCCTAATACCTGGCCGCGGCTCTTGGCCGACATCGGCGGCACCAATGCCCGCTTTGCGCTGGAAACCGCCCCCGGCGTGCTGGAAGACATCATCGTGCTGCCCTGTGCCAGCCATCCCACGCTGGAAGCGGCCATGCGCAGCTATCTGGCCGAGGTGGACACCCGCGCGGTGGCCCATGCCGCCATCGGCATTGCCAATCCGGTGACCGGCGACTGGGTGCAGATGACCAACCATCACTGGGCCTTTTCCATCGAAGCCACCCGACAGGCGCTGGAGCTGACTTCGCTGATTGTCATCAACGATTTCACCGCGCTGGCCTTGTCGCTGCCGCACTTGCCGCGTAATGAGCTGGTACAGGTGGGCGGCGGTGAAGCGATCAGTGGCAGCCCGCTGGCGCTGATTGGCCCCGGCACCGGCCTGGGCGTGTCTGCGCTGATGCCTTACCCCGGCGGCGTGATGCCGCTGGCTGGCGAAGGCGGCCACGTCAGCTTTGCCCCGTTTGACGAACGCGAGGCTGCCATCTGGCGTTATGCGCGTGATCGTCACGGCCATGTATCGGCCGAGCGCCTGCTGTCCGGCCCCGGTCTGGTGCTGATTTACCATGCGCTGGCGGCACTGGCTGGTGAGGCGGAGCAGGACCTGTCCGCCGCCGACATCACCGAGCGTGGCCTGGCCGGCAGCTGTCCACGCTGCCGCGAAACGCTGGACGCCTTCTGCGCCATGCTGGGTACGGCGGCGGCCAATCTGGCGCTGACGCTCGGCGCCCGTGGCGGGGTATACCTTGGCGGTGGTATCGTTCCACGTTTGATCGACTACTTCAAAACGTCGCCATTCCGCCCGCGCTTCGAAGACAAGGGCCGTTTTTCCGCTTATCTGGCGGGGATTCCGGTGTTTGTCATCAACAGCCGTTACCCTGCGCTGATCGGCGCGTCGGCAGCGCTGGCGGCGCATCTGGAGCACTGACCCATGCTGGAAAGAATCAAGTCTCAGCTAGAAGCCCTGTCTTCGGCCGAACGCAAGGTGGCCGAACTGGTGCTGGCTCAGCCCTACACCATGATGCAGGCCGCAGTGGCGGATATCGCCCGCAATGCCGGCGTCAGCCAGCCCACGGTGATTCGCTTCTGCCGCTCCATGGGCTGCTCCGGCCTGCCCGATTTCAAGCTGAAACTGGCCGGCAGCCTGGTCACCGGCGTGCCTTATGTGCACTCCAGCGTCCGGCCGGAAGACCCCACCTCGGAAATCGTGGCCAAGGTGTTCGACAACACCGTCACCGCCCTGCTCAAAAGCCGTAACGACGTCAATCCGCAGGCCATCGAAGCGGCCATCGAGGCCATTTCCCGTGCGCGCCGGGTAGAATTTTACGGTCTGGGCAATTCCGGCATCACCGCCGCCGATGCCCAGCACAAGTTCTTCCGCTTCGGCATTTCCACCGTGGCTTATGCCGATACCCACATCCAGATGATGGCGGCTTCGGTGCTGAATGCCGACGACGTGCTGGTGGCCATTTCCAGCTCCGGCCGCTCGCGCGAGCTGCTGGATGCCGTGGAAGAAGCCACCGCTTCCGGTGCCACCGTGGTGGCCATCACCGCCAGTGGTTCACCGCTGGCACGCGCCGCCACCATCGCCCTGATGGCGGACACCCAGGAGGACAACGAAACTTACAGCCCGATGATTTCCCGCATCATCCATCTGGTGCTCATCGATGTGCTGGCCGTGGGCGTGGCCTTGCGCCGTGGCCCCGGCGTGATCGGACAACTAGAAAAAACCAAGCACAGTCTCAAAGCAAAGAGACTGGCTGAACGGACAGAAGAGGATTAATCATCATGAGCGAACTGACCCAGCACCCCGCCTGGCAAACCCTGTGGGACCACTTTGCCGATGCCAAGCAGCTGCACATGCGCGAGCTGTTCCAGAACGACCCGGAGCGGGCCGAACGCTATGGCCTGGAGGTGGGCGGGCTGTTCCTCGATTACTCCAAGAACCGCATTACCGACGAAACCCTGAAGGGCCTGATGCAGCTGGCGCGTGAAGCCGGGCTGCTGGAACGCATCAAGGCCATGTTCAAGGGCGAAAAGATCAACAGCACGGAAAACCGCGCTGTGCTCCATGTGGCGCTGCGCAACCGCACCAACTCGCCCATCTTTGTTGATGGTGAAGACGTGATGCCCAAGGTGAACTCCGTGCTGGAACGCATGGGCAAGTTTGCCCATGCGGTGCGCTCGGGCGAGTGGCTGGGTTATACCAACCAGCCCATCACCGACATCGTCAACATCGGCATTGGCGGTTCGGACCTGGGCCCGCTGATGGTGTGTAGCGCGCTGCGCCCGTTTGGTCACCCGCGCATGAACATGCACTTTGTTTCCAATGTGGACGGTGCCCAGCTGAAGGAAACCCTGAAGAAGGTGCACTCGGAAACCACCCTGTTTGTGGTGGAATCCAAAACCTTCACCACCCAGGAAACCCTGACCAATGCGCTGACCGCACGCGACTGGTTCCTGCAGCGAGCGCGTGACGAAAAAGCGGTGGCCAAGCACTTTGTTGCCGTGTCCACCAACCAGAAGGCGGTGGCCGATTTCGGTATCGACCCGTCAAACATGTTCGAATTCTGGGACTGGGTAGGTGGCCGTTACAGCCTGTGGTCGGCCATCGGCCTGCCCATCATGCTGTATCTGGGTGAAGAAAACTTCACCGAGCTGCTCAACGGTGCCCACATCATGGACCAGCATTTCCGCAATGCGCCGTTCGAGCAGAACATGCCGGTGCTGCTGGCGATGATCGGTATCTGGTACATCAACTATTTTGGTGGCGGCAGCCATGTGATTGCGCCGTACGACCAGTACCTGCACCGCCTGCCGGCCTTCATCCAGCAGCTGGACATGGAGTCCAACGGCAAGCAGACCCAGCTCAACGGCAATCCGGTCAATTTTGAAACCGCGCCCATCATCTGGGGTGAAACCGGCATCAACGGCCAGCATGCCTTCTTCCAGCTCCTGCACCAGGGCACCCATATTTCGCCGATCGACCTGATCGCCTCGCTGGAAAGCCGTGGCAGCCTGCCGGGTCACCATGAAATCCTGCTGGCCAACGTGTTTGCCCAGGCCGAGGCCTTCATGCGCGGCAAGACCGCCGACGAAGTACGCGAAGAACTGGCCGCACAAGGCATGAAGGGCGATGCGCTGGAAGCACTGGTGCCGCATAAGGTGTTTGCCGGCAACCGTCCCACCAATACCTTGCTGATGAGCTTCCTCGACCCGCGCAACCTGGGTTCGCTGATTGCGCTGTATGAGCACAAGATCTTTGTGCAAGGCGTAATCTGGGGCATCAACAGCTTCGACCAGTGGGGGGTGGAACTGGGCAAGCAACTGGCCAAAACCATCCACGGCGAGCTGACCGGCAAGCTGAAAACGGCCGAGCACGACAGCTCCACCCGCCGGCTGATCCAGCTGTACCGTCAGGCCAACAAGAGCAAGTAAGCCCGATTTACATCAAACCCCTCTCTCGCTTTCCGGAAGGAAAGCGAGGCTCCCTTTCAGGGAAAGGGCGGGGGGATTGGGAATAGACGGGAAGGCTGCGGACGCAATAACTTAAT
Organism: Aquitalea denitrificans; assembly: GCF_009856625.1. GTDB lineage: Bacteria > Pseudomonadota > Gammaproteobacteria > Burkholderiales > Chromobacteriaceae > Aquitalea > Aquitalea denitrificans. The sequence goes on along the minus strand of NZ_CP047241.1, from coordinate 4,183,673 downwards.
CGAAAGGCCCGGCTTTGCCGGGCCCTGTGCCATCGCACCAAATTACATAGTCAGCAGCCTGGCGCCTCCATCAGGAGGCGTTTTGCATTACGGCTACAACAGTGATCGGCGCTGGATCAGAAATTGTACTTGGCGCTGTAGATCACGGCGTTCTGGTATTCGGCCGAGCCCAGCTTCTGGTCGGCATAGCGGTACTGCACGCCGGTAGTGAAGCGCTTGTTCACATTCCACCACAGGGCGATGGCACCGTTTTCACCGGTGTTGTGCTTGTAGTTGGCCACGAATTGCTGCTTGCGGGCGAATTCGGTTTCATGCCACTGGGTCACCAGGAAGGACTGACCGAAGGCAGTGAACGGATACAGCAGCACATAGCCGGCCATCCAGCCGTTGTAGCCGGAACCGATGCCGAAGGAGTCCAGCTCGTTGTGTGCGCCAATGAAGGGCTTGATGGTGAGGTTGCCGTATTTCAGCTCGGTGCTCAGGCCCAGCACGCGGTTCTGGCTGAAGAAGTTGTTGCCACGGGTGTCGTAAACATGTGCGTACAGCTGCACCGGTACATTGCCAAGCTGGGTCAGGTTGAAGCGGCCAATAGCCTTGGTGGTGTAGCGGCGGTCGTAGCCGTTCAGGCCATCGCCACTCTTGCCCGGGTTTTCCAGGTCGAAGAAGCCGTAGACATCACCCCAGTTGCCACCCATGCCGCCTTCGGCTTCCAGGTAGCCGAAGTCTTTCTTGCCGCTTTGCTCGGTAGTGCGGGACGACCAGTCGAGGTAGTTGGCGCTGACATTGGCAAAAGTCCAGTTGTCGGCATGCGCCAGGGTGGAGCCGCTGATCAGGGACAGGGCCAGCAGCAGTTTGCGAGCTTTCATTTTTTCCGCCTAAGTGAACTTTTTTTATGTAAAACCCGCAGGGCAGACCATACGGGGGCGCGCAGGGTAGCGCACAAGTCTCTACATTGAAAAGTTTCAGTTCAAGCGACGTAACATTTCAGCAACATTATGAAAACGGGCTGTATTGCTGTTGGACAATATGCAGCAACTGTCGCCATCAGCGGACATCGGCTGGTAAGTAGGCGCTATCCGGCCAGCCGTAACGAAACAGGCTGATGCCGCCGCTATCGGAAAATTCTATGCCTTCCTGTTCCAGCAGCACCCGCTGCCAGTCGGCCTGCTCGCTGCCGGGGCGGGACAAGCGACCGGCACTGTTCACCACCCGGTGCCAGGGCAGGCCATGGCCATCCGGCAGGCTGCCCAGCAATTTGCCGACATGACGGGCGTGGCGCGGGAAACCGGCAGCTGCGGCCAGTACGCCATAGCTGCTGACCCGGCCGGGTGGAATCTGCCGTACCAGCGCCAGCACCGCCAGTTCAAAGGCGGGCGACATCAGCGGAAGCGGGCATCCGCCACGAAGGGATTATGGCGTTTTTCGTCACCAATAGTGGTGAGCGGGCCGTGGCCGGGAATCACCACGGTATCGTCCGGCAGCAGGAACAGCTTTTGCTGGATGGCATCAATCAGCTGCTGGTGATTGCCCATCGGGAAGTCGGTGCGACCGATGGAACCCTGGAACAACACGTCACCGGCCACCAGCACGCCGGCGGTGGCGCTGTAGAACACCACATGGCCGGGGGTATGGCCCGGGCAGTGGATCACCTGCAGCGTTTCCTGGCCGATGCTGACGGTATCGCCCTCGTTCAGCCAGCGCTCCGGGGTGAGGGCCGGGCTGGAGGGAAAGCCGAACATGCGGCCCTGATTGGGCAGCTGGTCCAGCCAGAAACTTTCGCTCTGTTCCGGGCCTTCAATCTGCACGCCCAGCTGGGCGGCCAGCTCGCCGGCACCACCGGCATGGTCGATATGGCCGTGGGTCAGCAGCAGCTTGGTGACGGTCAGGCCCTTTTGTTCGATCCAGGCACGGATGCGGGCAATATCGCCTCCAGCATCGACAATGGCCGCTTCACGGCTGACATCGCACCACAGCACGCTGCAGTTCTGGGCAAAGGGGGTAACCGGAATCAGGTGATACTGCAGGGCCATGGCGATGCTCGGTGCAATTGGGATGGCAAATTGTGGCATGGTCGGCCGCTGCGGCCAAGCTTGTCGGGGCTGGGCGGCTGAAACTGGTAAAATCGCGCCATTCCCGCTTTACCGGAGGCCATGATGAGCCTGATTCCCGAAATCAAACCGCAGCAGTCGCTGGAGTTGCTCAAAGAACTGCATATTCTCACCCGCGACGGCAAGATCAACCAGGACACCCGCCGCAAGCTCAAGCAGGTGTATCACCTGTACCAGTTCATCGAGCCCTTGATGCAGGACGTGCTGCAAAGCAAGGGGGACGTCAGCCTGGCCGACCACGGCGCGGGCAAGTCCTATCTGGGCTTCATCCTGTACGACCTGTTTCTCAAGGACAAGGAGGCCGGTCGGGTGTACGGCATCGAAACCCGGCCAGAGCTGGTCAGCCGCTCGGAAGAGCTGGCCGAACGTTTGGGCTTTGACCGCATGGGTTTTCTCAACCTGACGGTGGAGCAGTCCATTACCTCCGAGCAGTTGCCGGCCCAGGTGGACATCATTACCGCCTTGCACGCCTGCAACACCGCCACCGACGACGCCATCCGCTTTGCGTTGGCCAAGGATGCCAAGTACATCGTGCTGGTGCCCTGCTGTCAGGCCGAGGTGGCTGCGGTGTTGCGGCAGAAGAAGAACGAGACTTTCGGCAAGACACCCTTGTCCGAACTGTGGCGTCACCCCATCCACACCCGCGAATTCGGCAGCCAGCTGACCAATGTGCTGCGTTGCCTGCAGCTGGAGGCGCGTGGTTACCAGCTGACGGTGACCGAGCTGGTGGGCTGGGAACATTCGATGAAGAACGAACTGATCATTGCCAAAAAAACCGGCAAGGGCAAACAGAGTGCGCGTGAACGGCAGGAAGCCATTCTGCATGAGCTGAACCTGGACGAGCTGCGCGAACGCTTTGTTTATTGATTGGTGTCGGTCGGGGCGGCGCGTGCCGTCAGCCAGCCGCTCAGGTCGCCGCCTGCCACCAGCTGGCGCTTGGCGGCGGCGGACAGGCGCTTGAAGGCGTATTCGGCCTTCAGCGCCTGCGACTTGTCGGCAAAGGGGTGAACCAGTGCAATGCGCTGCGGCGGGTTGATTCGGGTGTAACGCGCCCCTTTCCCGGCCAGATGCGCGGCATAGCGCCGCGCCACATCATTGCTGATGCCGGTATACAGCGCGCCGTCACGGCACTCCAGCACGTACAGATGCCAGTGGCCCGGTACGATGGCGGCCTCAGCCTTGCTCATCATCCAGCTTGGGCAGCGGGCGGATGCTGACCCGCTCGGTACGGTTGCCTTTTTGCTCGGTCACCACAATGTCCCAGCCCGCTTCGCGGATGCTGTCGCCCTGGCATGGGATGCGCTCCAGCCGGTGCATCAGCAGGCCGGCTACAGTGTGGAAATCCTCGTCCTCGTAATTGCCCAGTTCGATGTACTGCTCCAGCGTCACCAGTTCGGTGCTGCCTTCCACATCCAGACTGCCATCCTCGCCTTGTACCAGCGCCGGCTGCTCGTGGCGCTCGTGTTCTTCCGGGAAGTCGCCGGCAATGGCTTCCATCAGGTCTTTCTGGGTGACGATGCCTTCCAGGCTGCCGAATTCATTCACCACAAAGGCCATGTCGGCGGCCTGTTGGCGGAAGGCTTCCATGGCTTTGAGCACCGTCATGCCTTCCGGCAGCACCAGCGGCTGGCGCAGCGCGGCCATCACGTCCAGTGTCTGGCCATCCAGCAACTGGGCCAGCAGGTCCTTGCGTGCCACGATGCCCAGCGGCTCGTCGATACGGCCGGCACCCACCACCAGCAAGCGGGAGTAGGGGCTGTCACGCAATACCTTGCGTTGCTTGTCGGCGTCCTGGCTGATGTCCAGGCGGTGGATGTCGGAACGCGGGGTGGCAATCACCCGGATCGGGCGTTCTGCCAGTGTCAGCACGCTGTGGATCATCGCCCGTTCGTTGTGGGCAAAAGCTTCTTCCGCATCCTCATGCGGGCCTTCCTCGTGTTCCTGCTCGTTATGGCTGCCGTGTTGCAGCGGCGCATTGCCCAGCAGGCGCAGCACGGTGTCGGCGGTACGGGAGCGGAAGGTGTTGCGGCTGTTCAGATAGCGCTGGTGATTGACATTGGCCACCTGGTTAAACACTTCGATCAGCACCGAGAAACCGATGGCGGCGTACAGATAGCCCTTGGGAATATGGAAGCCGAAGCCGTCGGCAATCAGGCTGAAGCCGATCATCAGCAAGAAGCCCAGGCACAGCATCACCACGGTGGGGTGGGCATTGACGAAGCGGGTCAGCGGTTTGCTGGCCATGATCATCATGCTCATGGCAATCACCACTGCCAGCATCATGATGCCCAGGTGTTCGGACATGCCGATGGCGGTGACGACGGAATCGATGGAGAACACCGCATCCAGTACCAGGATCTGCACGACAACCGTGGCAAAGGCGGCGTAGGCCTTCTGGCCATTACCCTCGCTGTGTTCCACCCCCTCCAGCCGCTCGTGCAGCTCCATGGTGGCCTTGAACAGCAGGAACAGGCCGCCGCCCAGCATGATGAGGTCGCGGCCGGAAAAGCTCTGGCCCAGTACGGAAAACAGTGGTTCGGTGAGTTTTACCAGCCAACTGATGCCGGCCAGCATGAACAGGCGCATGATCAGCGCCAGCGACAGGCCCAGCACCCGGGCGCGGTCGCGCTGATGTGGCGGAAGTTTTTCGGCCAGGATGGCCACAAAAATCAGGTTGTCGACGCCGAGTACTACCTCCAGCACAATCAGGGTGAGGAGGCCGAGCAGGGCATAAGGGTCAGACAGCCAGGATAAATCCATGATGTAAAAACGGGGTCCTTGAAAAGAAACAGTCAACACAATAACAAACCACGGCCATCTTGTCCGTGGTGCAGGCAAAGCAAAGCCCCGGCGATGCTGCAGGCCGGGGCTGGGGGAGGATTACAGGCCGCCGTAGGAATGCAGGCCGGTCAGATACATGTTCACGCCGAGGAAGGCGAAGGTGGTGACCAGCAGGCCGATCACCGCCCACCAGGCCAGCGGTTCGCCGCGCCAGCCCTTCACCAGACGGATATGCAACCAGGCGGCGTAGTTCAGCCACACGATCAGCGCCCAGGTTTCCTTCGGGTCCCAGCTCCAGTAGCCACCCCAGGCATCTGCCGCCCACATCGCCCCCAGAATGGTGGCAATGGTAAAGAACAGAAAGCCGATGGAAATGGCCTTGTACATCATTTCGTCCAGCACTTCCGCGCTGGGCAGGCGGTCTTTCAGCCAGCCCTTGAGCACCAGCAGCTCGGCCACACCCAGCATGGCCGACATGGCAAACGCACCATAACCGACAAAGTTTGCAGGAACATGAATCTTCATCCACCACGATTGCAGGGCCGGAATCAGCGGCTGGATTTCATGCGCCTGGCGATCAAAGCTGTACCACAGGATGAAGCCGACTGCGGCAGAGATCACCAGCAGCACGAAAGCACCGGCCTGACGCGTGGCAAAGCGGGCTTCGTAGTACAGATACATCAGGGCGGTGATCAGCGAAAACAGGATGAAGACTTCGTACAGGTTGGATACAGGAATATGGCCGACATCACTGCCGATCAGATAGCTTTCGTACCAGCGCACGAACAGACCCGCCGCTCCCATCATCGCTGCCGCCCAGGTCAGACCGCTGCCCATGCGCGCGAGCATGGCCGAGCGGCTGACAAGCCCGGCCCAGTACACCAGGGTGGCCAGGAAGAACAGTGTGCACATCCACATGATGGCGGACTGGCTGGATAGCAGGAACTTCAGCCAGAACGCGGTCTGGCCACGCGCAAGCTGGCCGTGGTACAGGCTGATGCCAATCAGGGCCACACCGGCGGACAGCGGGAAGAACCAGCGCCAGGCTTTCCAGAACCAGCCAAGTGCCACCAGGCCGATGGCGGAGCCAGCCAGAATGGCCTGTTCATAGCCGTCCATGAAGGGGTTGTACAGCCGCCAGGCCTGAGCGGCCGCCACCAGGATCAGCACGGCGTATAGCCAGTCTGCGGTTTTCAGGCGCTTGTACAGCGGTTGTTCGACAAAGGATTGAGCCAGTTCCATCACTTACCTCGTACCAACTGTTGAATTGCCTCGCTGTGGCGACGGAAGTCCGCATCCAGGTCACGCTTGTGCCGGTTGGAACTCATTGCCACCCTGACGCTGCCGGGTGCGCAGCGTATCCACAGGCGGATTTCCCGGACATAGAACATCAGCACGATGCCGATTACCAGCATCAGCGAGCCAAGATACACCAGGTTTTTGCCCGGTGAGCGGGTTAGTTGCAAGCCGGAAGCCTGCACCTGATCAAAGCCCTGCAGTTGCAGGAACACCGGTGCGTTGTAATCATGCAGCGCGCTGATACCCACCAGGCTGTCCAGCAGGAAGCGGTAACGCTTGCCATCCATGGCTACCGGCTTGATTCCGGCCTTGGCATCAGCCACGTCCATCACGTCCACCACCGCACCTTGCAGGATCTTCACATAGGTCTGGGCCACGGCCTGACGCTTGTCCTGCGGTACTTTTTCATCCAGAAACTGCTCCAGGGCCACAAAGCCACCCTGGGCAAAGCGGCCCAGAATCCATTTCACGCTATTGGCAAACTGCTGCTGCATGGCCGGACTGATGGCCGAGCCCTGCATGGCCTTGGCAGTAGTGCGCTTGGCGATTTCATCATAGAGCGCCGGATTCATGAATGCTGTGCGCAGTCGCATGAAACTGTCCAGCGACATGCTGTCGTCCAGTGGCAGGCGCAGGTACTGGAAGGGGTCCGATACCTTGTTGCGCACACCGGCTACCAGGTAGCTGGCACCATCTTGCTGAATCGGTGCCATGTAATGGTGGAACTCCACCGCCTGACCCTGTTTGTCACGCAGCTTGAAGGTAACGGACGGGCCGATGTTCTTCAGCTGTTTCTCGTGTTTCACCTCGCGTGCATCCTGCATGCGCTGGGACAGGCTCTTGTCGCCGCCATCGGTATTCTTGCCGCCCATGTTCTCGATATTGAACACCCGCAGCTCGCCGAATTCCAGGCTGTAGTCCTTGCCATTGGCACGCAGAGGCTGGCCGGCCATGGAAATGCCCTTGATGGTTACCGGTGTCATTTGCGGGGCATCCAGGTTCCATGCCTTGAAGCTCAGCGGAGAACCGCCATCGCCAAAGCTGGCCTGGTAGATGGCCACACCGTCCACGATCAGCGGATGGTTCACCTTCACCTGGGCTTCGGTCACCTTGCCTGTGGCCTTGTCGGTGACGGCAATGTCACTGGCAAACAGCTTGGGCATGCCATTGCTGTAGTAGTCGACATAGAACTTCTTCAGGGTCACGGTAAAGGGCAGGTCCTGCACCAGATAGCCATTGCCGGAGTTCAGGAAGATCACGTCACCGCTCTTGCCCTCGGCGATGGTGACATTGCCGCGGAAAGACAGGTTGGAAGTAGAAAGGCGGCTTTGGGGCGGGATCTGGCTTTGCGGGATGTCGCGGGTTTCCGGCACCACGCTGCCCACCATTTCTGCCAGCTTCAGCGGCAGGTTGCCATCCATCAGGCCGCCGATACAAATCACCACCAGCGCGATGTGGGCGAAGAAGTAGCCCAGCTTGCTGGCGGCACCCTTCTTGGCGGCCAGCACCAGGCTGCCGTCTGCGCGCAGGTGTTCGCGCCAGCGCCAGCCCTGGGCGCGCAGGTAGGCGCGCAGGATGGCGGGGTCGCTGCCGGCGGCGTCGATTTCAACACTGTGCTTCATCGCTGCCAGCGAGTTGTCCGACGCCTTTTCGCGATAGGCCTTCATGTCCTTGATGAAGCCCGGGCCATTGCGCACGATGCACAGTGTGGTGGACAGCACCAGGAAGGCCAGAATGGTCAGGAACCAGCCGGAGTGGTAGACATCGTACAGGCCCAGCTGTTCGAACACGGCAAACCAGTACTGGCCGAACTCGAAGGCGTAGTTGGGGTAGGGCTCATTTTGCTTGAGTACGGTGCCGATGATCGAGGCAATGGCCAGAATGGTCAGCAGACCAATGGCAAAGCGCATGGAACTGAACAGCTCGTACAGCTTGTAAACAGCGGTGTGGCGGGAGTTTTTAGTCATCTTGGTGCCGAACACAAAAAGGGAAGCCTGTTATGGCTTCCCTTTTGAACAAGGCTATCCGCAAAAGTTGCGATTAGCGCAGACCCGAAATGTATTCGGCCACGGCCTTCATTTCGGCATCAGTCATGCGGGAAGCCACATCAGTCATGGTCACGTTCTTGCGATCGGTAGCAGCCTTGAAATCACCGAGCTGCTTGGTGATATAGGCAGCGTGCTGGCTGCCAACACGCGGGAACTGGTCCGGGATGCCCTTGCCGGCAGGGCCATGGCAAGCCATACAGGCCGGGACGTGGGTAACCGGATTGCCGACACGGTAGATCTTGGCACCCAGCGGCATCAGCTCCTTGTTGGCTGCTTCACGCGCCTTGGGCTTTTGCTGGCTGAGGTAGGAGGCTACATTACGCATGTCATCGTCAGACAGTGCCGAGGCCATGCCCAGCATGATCGGATTCTTGCGATCACCCTTCTTGAAGGCTTGCAGCTGGTTGTAGATATATACCTCATGCTGGCCGGCCAAGGTCGGGTTTGCCGACGCTACGCTGTTGCCATCAGCACCGTGACAGGCGGCACATACCGTGTCAACGATCTGCTTGCCCTTTACCGGGTCTCCCTTGGCAATGCCTTCTGCCCATGCACTTCCAGCCAGGGTTGCCGCAGCTACAGCCAACAGCATCATCCGTTTCATGATCGCTCCTTGTGAGGAATTCTTAAATATCTGTAAAAGTGGCAATTTCAAACCTGTTATTCTATACCAACTGAAATCAACCTTACTACTATGTCGATTTTTAAAAACGCCACTTTTTATACCACCGTCAACCATTTGAAGGACCTGCCGCCCACCCGGGCCGAGGTTGCCTTCGTGGGACGGTCCAATGCCGGCAAGTCCAGCGCCATCAATACCCTGGCCAACCGGACCCGGCTGGCGTATGTCTCCAAGACTCCGGGTCGTACCCAGCATATTAACTTTTTCGACCTGGGCCACGAACGCTTCATGGTGGACTTGCCCGGTTACGGCTATGCCGAGGTTCCGGAAGCCGTGCGGGCGCACTGGGTACAATTGCTGGGGCGCTACCTGCAAACCCGCGACAGCCTGGTCGGGCTGATCCTGATCATGGATTCGCGCCGCCCGCTGCTGGAGCTGGACCGGCAGATGCTCAACTTCTTCCGCGATACGGGTCGTCCGGTGCACATCCTGCTATCCAAATCCGACAAATTATCGCGTAGCGACCAGCAGCAGACCTTGACCATGGTCAGGCGTGAGCTGGCAGATTACCCTGCGGTATCGGTGCAGTTGTTTTCCAGCCTCAAGAAAACTGGGGGCGAACAAGTGGAACAGGTAGTCGAAGGCTGGTTTGATGCTGTACTGAAAGAACAGGATTCGCTGCCGGACAGCGAATGATGGAACTTTGCCGGCGCGGACCCTACTAACCGTGCAGGTGCTCCGGCACCTCCCGCTTGCCTCCCTGAGCGGGAGCCTTACGCTGACAATTAAGGCCTTTACCCCGGCGCTTTGTGCGCCGGGTTTTTTATTGCCTGCTACACGCGTCAGCCAGAAATAAAAAAAGCGAGAGCATGGCGCTCTCGCTTGCGATCCTGCCCCATCCCGCAGGGATGGCGGGGAGGGTACATCAGTCCTTCATCACTACATTTCCCACTTTCAGGCTTTCCGCCGCGCTGCGTACGGCAGCATCGGTCGGAAAGGGCCCCAGGCGGACCTTGTAGTTGCCCTGCTGGTTCACGATGCCCAGCTTGGCATCGTAATGGTCGTCCATCTCGTCCAGCATTTTCTTCAACAGTGCTTCGGCATTGGCCAGCTTGTTGAAGGAGCCCAACTGCAGATAGCGTGGATTGTCTTCCTGACGGACTTCCGGGCTATTGCTGGCAATAGCTTCACCACCGGCTACCGGCCAAACGCGTTCGATGCTGACGCGGGCGCTGCCTTGCTTGACGAAGCCAAGCTTGTAGGCTGCAGCATAGGACAGGTCCATTGCACGATTCCTGTGGAAAGGACCACGGTCATTGATGCGAACGATGACCGACTTGCCATTGGACGCATTGGTCACCCGTACATAGCTGGGAATCGGCAGGGTCGGATGGGCCGCTGTCATGGCGAACATGTCGTAACGTTCACCAGAAGTGGTTTTCCGGCCTTGAAACTGTTTGCCATACCAGGAGGCCACGCCAGTGGCCTTGAACGGCTTATCGCTGGTGTCCGGGCGGAAATTCATGCCCATTGCCGAGTACGGCAGGTTGGCTGACTTGATCAGCGGTTCTGTCTGGGGTACTGCATCCGGTACCAGATTCAGGTTGACCGGGATATGGTCGGCAGGGCCGTCTTTCTGAAAATAGGCACCGCCCTTGTTGTTGGCTACGGTGGGCTTATTGGTCGGCTTGGCCGACTGGCTGGTGGCGCTCGCCGTCTTCACGGTGGAGCAGGCCACGAGTACGAGACTGACAAAAACAAGCCACAGCCATCGGAGTACTGGTTGCATAGACCTCCCTTATGCTGTTGGGCACATCAACAAACGTCAGCGGGTACTGCCCTTGCGGGCGCTACCTCCTGCCTTCGTGTACATGGACTGCTTGCTGCCTGTGCCATGACTGGCTCAGGCCCGGCATGCGGTCCGCTTCACTTCAGGCATCAACATTTCTTGCTGGCCCGTTAGTGTTGGCCGGCCTGTGAACTGTCAGCTTCCTCCTGCAAAATCCAGCTGCCGCCACGCTTCGAACACCGTGATCGCGACGGCGTTGGAAAGGTTCAGGCTTCTCGATTCGGGACGCATGGGCAAACGAATCCTCTGTGTGGAAGGAAAATCCTCCAGCACTTCTGGCGGCAAGCCGCGGGATTCGGGACCGAACAGCAATACGTCCCCAGATTGGAAATTGATCTGGTCGTGGCGCGTAGCGCCCTTGGTTGTTGCAGCGAAAATCCGCCGTCCTTGCAGGGCCTGCTGGCAGGCAGCCCAGTTTTCATGGACAACGACACGGGCATATTCGTGGTAGTCGAGGCCCGCACGTCGCAACTTGGCATCCTCCATGGGAAAACCCATGGGTTTGACCAGATGCAGTTCACAGCCGGTGTTGGCACATAAACGAATCACATTGCCCGTATTGGGCGGGATTTCCGGCTGAAAAAGAACAACGGTGAACATCGTTGGCTGGCTGGATTGTTCCAAAGAATCAAAATCTTGGTCAAGTTTTTGGGAAAGATGCCCTGCAGAGCACCCACGCATCGACCCGTTTTGCCCCCTGTTTTTTGAGCTTTTCAGCTAGGGCGGAGAGGGTCGCTCCACTGGTTGCCACATCATCCACAATGGTGACGGAAAGCCCGTCAATACGTTGTTTTACGCCAAATGCATTGCGGACGTTTCGGCTTCTTTCGGCACGTCCGAGAGAGGCTTGCGGCACAGTGTTGCGTTTTCGCCAACACAGTGTAGCGGAAAAACGGCTTTGCATTGTAGCAGCGATTGCTTGGGCCAGTGGAATGCTCTGATTAAAGCCGCGTTCTGCAAGTCTTTCTTTTGACAAGGGAACGGGGATGACCAGGTCGCTATAGACCGGGGTTTTTCCAGCAAATTCTGCCATTAACCAGGCTAGTGTTCCGGTCATTTCCAGCCGTTTTCCGTACTTCACTGCATAAATAATTGCATTCAGGGGGTAGCCAAACAGGTATGGAGTGTGTATGGCGTCGAAAGCGGGGGGCCGGCGCAGGCAAAAGCCGCAGATATCCCGCGTCAGTGCTGGTTCTGCGCAAATGGGGCAATGGATGGGTGGTAAGGACGGCAAGCTGGCTTTGCAGCCGCTGCACAGCCCGATGGGACAGTTTGGGTAATTACACAACAAACAGTTCTGATTAAATATTGAGCAATTGTCAATAAATTTTCTTTTGATATTTGACAGCATGTGAACCCCTCTGCAAGACTGCGGCCAGACACTCTCAGGCATGCTGTTTTTTTCTTAAATTATCCATTTGTTCAGTTGTAATTTTGTAATAAATACAATTGGCATTTTTGTTGCAAAGAAAGCGCATTATGACCACGCAATCCATCCAGTTTTCCCGTCCGGCCACACCCCACCCGGAGAGCAATGTCTGGTCGGTAGCAGAAATTGAAGCCCTGCTGGACCTGCCCTTTATGGAGGTGGTTTTTCGGGCGGCCGAGATTCACCGCCAGTTTTTTGATCCGACCAAGGTTCAGCTGTCTACGCTGATTTCCATCAAGACCGGTGGCTGTCCGGAAGACTGCGGCTACTGCCCGCAGTCGGTTCATCACGATACCCCGGTGGAAAACCAGCCGATGATGACGGTGGATGAGGTGATTGATGCTGCACGTACCGCCAAGGCCAATGGTGCCGGTCGCTTCTGCATGGGCGCTGCCTGGCGCGGCCCGAAGGATGCCGACCTGGAGCAGACGCTGCGCATGGTCAGCGAAGTGAAATCATTGGGCCTGGAAACCTGTGCCACTTTCGGCCTGCTGAAGGATGGCCAGGCGGAAAAGCTGAAACAGGCTGGTCTGGATTATTACAATCATAATCTGGATACCGCACCGGAAAAGTATGGTGACATCATTCATACCCGCGAGTATGAAGACCGTCTGGACACGCTGGGCAAGGTGCGTGGTGCCGGTTTGTCGGTATGCTGTGGCGGTATCGTGGGCATGAATGAAACCCGTCAGGATCGTGCCGGCCTGATTGCCCAACTGGCCAATCTGGAGCCGCAGCCGGAGTCGGTGCCGATCAACAATCTGGTGAAGGTAGGCGGCACGCCGCTGGAAGGGGCCGATCCGCTGGACTGGACCGAATTCGTGCGTACCATTGCCGTTACCCGCATTACCATGCCGAAAAGTTATGTGCGTTTGTCGGCAGGTCGTCGCGAGATGCCCGAAGCGATGCAGGCACTGTGCTTTCTTGCCGGTGCCAACTCGATTTTCTATGGTGACAAGCTGCTGACGACGGGTAATCCGGATGTCGATGCCGATCGTGTGCTGATGGAAAAACTGGACTTGTCGCCGCTGTAAATCTTCTGGTTTTACCGTGTCAATCCGGTCGGATTTTTGCAATGTATATATAAGGAATACTTTTGCCCTAATCCGGCCTGTTTTAGCCCAATTTTCCGGAAAGCCCCATGCGAGCCCAAGATATCCCCGGCGCACTGCTGGATTTGCAACAGCAGCACCAGTTCCGGCAGCGTTACATTCTGGAAACACCACAGTCCTGCCAAGTGGTAATCGAGGGTAAAAGCTATGTGGCATTTGCCAGTAACGACTATCTGGGACTGGCCAATCACCCGGCGCTCATTGAAGCTACACAGCAGGCACTGGGTCGTTGGGGGGTAGGGGGCGGCGCATCACATCTGGTGGCCGGGCACTTTGCCGTGCACGAGGAGGCAGAACACGCCTTGGCTGCGTTTTGCGGTAGTGAGGCTGCCCTGTTGTTTAGTTCTGGCTATGCGGCTAACCAGGCGGTAATCACCAGCCTGGTGGGACGTGGTGATGCCGTATTTGCCGACAAGCTGAATCATGCTTCGCTGAATGATGCCTGCCAACTGTCGCGCGCCAGCTTTCGTCGCTTTCGCCACAATGATCTGACACAGCTGGAGCACCTGCTGGCTACCACGCCGGCCAGGACGCGGCTGATTGCCGTGGATGCGGTGTACAGCATGGACGGCGATGAAGCACCGCTAAAGAAACTGCAGCAGCTGGCCGATAAATACGATGCCTGGCTTTATATCGATGATGCGCACGGGTTCGGCGTACTTGGTGAGGGATGTGGTTCGGCAGTGGAAAACGGCCTGCACGGCGAGCGGCTGATCTATATGGCCACGCTGGGGAAGGCAGCCGGGGTTGCCGGTGCTTTTGTTGCCGCCAGCCAGCAACTGGTGCAGTGGCTGGTAAACAAGGCAAGAACCTATATCTTTACCACTGCCCAGCCGCCTGCGCTGGCCGCCGCCGTACTGGCCAGCCTGCAGCTGATTGCCGGCGAGCCCTGGCGCAGACAGCGCCTGCAACAGCATGTGCGCTGCCTGCGGGAAAGGCTTGCTGATGTAAATTTTCAGCTGATGCCATCGCGAACGCCGATACAGCCGATTATCATAGGCAGGAACGAGCAGGCAATGTTGCTGGCTGCACGATTGAAGGAGTGTGGATACTGGGTGCCTGCAATACGGCCGCCCACCGTGCCCGAGGGGACGGCCCGTCTGCGTCTCACTTTGACGGCAGCCCATACGCAAGACCAGCTGGAGGGCTTGCTGGATAGCGTGGTGGCGGCAACACAGCCATAGGGGATGGCTGCGTCTGTTCGTAGCATGACCGGATTTTCCGGCTAACTCATACTACGATAACGACATGAAGAGTACGGCTGATTACCTGTCTACCCAGCAAGAGGCTGCCAATACCGCGCTGGCGCTGATCCAGCGTCCGGACGAGCCTGTTGCTGCTGCAGTCTGGGCGCTGGTGGGAACAAGCTGGCAATGCCTGGCCACTCTGGGTGCGGCAGACAACCTGACCCCGGCCGCGGCATTGGCTGCCGGGCGGTTGCCCGGCCCGGATGGTGGCGCGCTACCGCTGATGCTGCATGGTGAAACCGTGGGCTGGCTGGTGTGGCGTGGCAAGGTTGCCGACAACGTGGCCGCCGTGGCGGGCCTGCTCACCGGCCACCTGCAAAGCGCCCGTCTGCATTCCGCACAGTCACGCGCACGAGTGATGAACGAAACCCTGCTGGAAATCAGCCAGCTGCCCGGCGAATGTGCTGCGCTGGACGACATGCTGCCCAAGTTGCACCGGCTGCTGATGCGGCTGATGGATGCCAGCAATTTCTACATTGCTCTCTACGATGAGCAGGCCAGCAGCCTGCACTACCCCTTTTATGCCGATCAGCTCGATCCGGCCCCGCCATCATCGGAAGAGTTGTTTTCCGGCGAACAGAACGAGCGTTCACTTACCGCCTGGCTGATGCGCATGGGCAAGCCGCTGGTGCTGACGCGCGAGCGCTTGCAGGAAATCTGCAGCCAGGAACAGCTGCTACTGCATGGTCCGGTGCCGGAACTGTGGATGGGCGTGCCGCTGAGCAATGCCAACAACAGCGTTATCGGTGCCGCCGTGCTGCAGTTTTATGCCAAGCAGGAACCCTGCACCTCGGCCGAGCAGGCCTTGTTCCTGTTTGTCACCCGCCATATCGGCTATGCACTCGACCGCATGCTGTACCGCAGCCAGCTGGAGCGGCAGGTATGGCTGCGCACCTGCGAGCTGGAAGGGGTGAATGCAAGGCTGCGTTCGGAAATATCGGAGCGGCAGCGCGCCGAACGTTTTCAGGATGTGCTGTATCGCATTGCCGACCTGTCCAATACCAGCCTGTCGCTGGAGGCCTTTCTGGCCGGCGTGCACCGCTTGCTGATGGAACTGGTGGCCGCCCGCAATTGCCAGGTAGCCCTGTACAACATGGACAGTGATCTGCTCAGCTTTCCCTATTGCTCGGATGATTACCTGCAGGTCAGCAAGTCGCGCCGCCCAGGCAAAGGACAGCTGGAACAGGTACTGCACAGCGGCCGGCCATTGTTGCTGGATCGTGTTCCCCTTGTCCCGTCCGTGCCAGACGAGACGAATGTACCGGCCATGCGCAGCTGGCTGGGTGTGCCACTGTATTGCGGACACGAATTACTGGGCGTGCTGTCGGTGCACAGCTACCAGGACGATGTGGTGTACAGCTACCGCGACCAGGAGGTGATGGAGTTTGTCGCCAACAATATCGGCACCGCGCTGGCACGGGTGCGGGCGATGCAGGAATTGCAGAACGCCTATGCCGAGCTGGAAGAGCGGGTGCGCGAACGCACCAGCGAGCTGGATGCGGTCAATGCTCAGCTGGAGTTCGACAGCTTGCACGACCCGCTAACCAAGCTGCCCAACCGCAACTACTTTGCCAAAACCCTGCGCCGTGCCTGGGATGGCTATCTGGCGGGCACCGGTGCCCGCTTCAGCGTCATCTTCATCGACCTGGACCGCTTCAAGCTGGTAAACGATACCTTGGGCCATCTGGCGGGAGATCATCTGCTGTTCGAAGCCGGTGCCCGTATCCGCTCCTGCCTGCGTCACTATGACTTTCTGGCCCGGCTGGGGGGAGATGAATTTGCCATCCTGCTGTTTGGCACCGAGACACTGGAAGGCTGCGAAATGATTGCGCGGCGCATTGTCAGCGAGTTTGAACGCCCTGTCATCCTGGCTGGGCGCGAGGTGTTTTCCACAGCCAGTGTCGGCGTGGTACTGGCTGACCGCGACCACTATCACAAGGCAGAAGAGCTGCTGCGCGATGCCGACCATGCCATGTACTGCACCAAACAGCAGGGGCGGCAAGGTTATACTGTGTTCAACCACCAGCTGCGCATCAATCAGGCCGACCAACTGGCACTGGAGAGCGAACTGCGCCGCGCACTGGAGGTGGACGACCAGCTGCAGCCCTATTTCCAGCCCTTTATCGATGCCCGCAGTGGCGAGCTGGTGGGCTTCGAGTCACTGGTACGCTGGCTGCACCCGGTGCGCGGCCTGATCTCACCGGCGCTGTTTCTGCCGGTGGCCGAAGAAAGCGGCCTGATCACGCGGGTAGACCGCTACATGATTAATGCCGCTTGCCGTCAACTACGCCAGTGGTTGGATGAAAACCGGGTATCGCGTGACATCGCCCTGCACATCAACCTGTCGTCGGCCAATTTCCACGATCCGGAACTGGTCAGCTGGATGCGTGGCATTATTGAAAGCTATCAGTTGCCGGCGGCGATCCTGCATCTGGAAATCACCGAAAGCGCGCTGATCGACGTGCCGGAAATTGCTGCCACCGTGATGCACGCGCTGCATGATCTGGGCGTCAAGCTGGCGCTGGACGACTTTGGTACCGGCTACTCGGCGCTGTCCTATCTGCACCGCTACCGCTTCGACGTGCTGAAGATCGACCAGAGCTTTGTGTTCGATGTGGACCGCAAGGAAGAGTCGGCCGCCATTGTGCGCGCCATTCTGGCACTGGCACAGGCATTGGGGCTGGATGTGGTGGCCGAAGGTGTGGAAACGGCAGAGCAACTGGCCCGGTTGCAGGAAATGGGTTGCGCCAAATTGCAGGGCTATTACTTTGCCACCCCCACCCCGGCCGAAGCCATCGACTGGGAGCGACTGGCGCGTTTCGTGCAGGAATTCCGCCGTGCTGCCTGAATCAGCGGCAGCCCGCCGTGCTGCTCGGGCAGGTGCGGGCGGTTTTCTTTTCATGCCGCTACTTGCGAAAATTGCCACGCCCCCCCATTTAACTGCCCATGAATCTGTTTGTTGAAAGCCGTGGCCGTGGCCCGGATGTGGTCATGTTGCATGGCTGGGGTCTGCATGGCGGGGTGTTCGACCGCGTTGCCAGCCAGCTGGCCGACCATTACTGCGTCCATCTGGTCGACCTGCCCGGCCATGGTGCATCCGCCCCCCTGGCGCGCTTTGACGCCGACGAAGTGGCCGACCTGGTCGATGCCCAATTCCCCTTTCCGGTACAAGTTGTCGGCTGGTCGCTGGGCGGGCTGATTGCCCAGCACTGGGCGGCCCGTCATCCGGACAAGGTCAAAAGTCTGGCACTGGTGGCCACCAGCCCGCGTTTTGTGCGCGACGATTCCTGGCCGCATGCCCAGCAGCGTGCCGCCATCGAAGCCGTGGGGGCCAGCCTGGATAGCGCCTTCGAACAGACGCTGGAGCGCTTTCTGGCCTTGCAGATGATGGGTGCCCCGGCGGCACGCGACACGGTCAAGGCTGTGCGCGAACAATTGTTTGCCCATGGCCGGCCACAAGGTTTGCTGCCGGCACTGGAGCTGCTGCTGGAAGCCGACGCACGCGCGCTGGCCGGGCAGATCCATTGCCCGGTGGCACTGTTTTTCGGGGTGCGCGACGCCATTACCCCCATTGGCGCTGGCCGCTGGCTGCAAGCCGAACTGGCCGACGCCACCCTGCATGAATTCACCCAGGCTTCGCATGCGCCATTTTTGTCCCATCAGGACGAGTTTGTCGCCAAGCTGGCCCAGCATCTGGAAGCCTCTGCATGAGCGAAGCGTTTTACACCGACAAAGACCGTATCCGTGCCTCATTCGAACGCGCGGCCGCCAGTTATGATGCTGCCGCCGTATTGCAGCGCGAGGTGTCCGACCGCATGGCCGAACGCCTGTCTTACATCAAGCACCAGCCACAAGTGATTCTGGATGCCGGCACCGGCACCGGCTATGGTGCCGCCCAGCTGCGCACCCAATACCCCGATGCCCAGATTGTCGAGCTGGACCTGGCCCACGCCATGCTGTGCGCCTCGCGCGAGCGTCAGCGCGCCGGTGACGGCCTGCTGAAAAAACTGTTCAAGCGCAGCCAGCCCTGGCAGGTGTGTGCCGACGTGGAAAGACTGCCGCTGGCCGATAACAGCGTGGACATGATCTGGTCCAACCTCACCATTCAATGGGTGAACATTCCGGACAGCGTGTTCAGCGAATTCGAGCGCGTGCTCAAGCCGGACGGCATGCTGATGTTTTCCACCCTGGGCCCCGACACCCTGTTTGAGCTGCGCGAGGCCTTTGGCGGTGTGGACCATGCCACCCACGTCAACCAGTTCATCGACATGCACGACCTGGGCGATGCGCTGATGCGGGTGGGCTTTGCCGAGCCGGTGATGGACATGGACAAGATCGTGCTCACCTACGACAAGGTGCGCGACGTGATGCACGACCTCAAGGCCATCGGCGCACACAACGCCACCCGCGACCGCAGTCGTGGCCTGATGGGCAAGCAGGCCTGGCAGCGGGTGGAGGTCCACTATGAAGCCCGCCGCCGCGACGGCAAGCTGCCGGCCACTTACGAAGTGGTGTATGGCCATGCCTGGAAAAGCACGCTGAAGAAAAAGGGCAATACCCTGCCGGATGGCCGTCAGGTGATCGAATTCGTCAAACCGGGCAGCTGGCCGGGCAAGGTCTGAGGTCTTTGATGCCGAACGGCCTGCGCGACAGCCTCCGCCGGATCCGCCCGGGGTCTGGTGCTGTCCGCAGGCATGATTTCCTGAGCGCTGCCGGGAACCATGCTGCACCGCAGTAATCGAATGATCCCATTACGCATTCAACCCCGTCACTACCCGTACCCGCTATCATGATGCTCCTACGCCGCCTGATGCCGGCCAGCCTGCTGGTCCTGCTGGCCGCCTGTACCATTACCCAACCCAAAACTGAAATCACTGCTCCGAAAGTCCCGGTCAAGCCGCGCGTTGCGCTGGCACTGGGTGGTGGGGCGGCCAAAGGCTTTGCCCACATCGGTGTCATCAAGGTGCTGGAAGCCAACGGCATTGTGCCTGACATCATCACCGGCACCAGCGCAGGCAGCGTGGTGGGCAGCCTGTATGCCTCCGGCCTGAACGGCATGCAGCTACAGGCCAAGGCCATGCAGCTGGACGAATCCGAACTGACCGACTGGACCTTATCCACCAAGGGCTTTCTCAAGGGTGAGAAGCTGGAGAACTACATTAATACCCAGCTGGGTAACCGCCCCATCGAGAAGCTGCCACGCCGCTTGGGCATCGTCTCCACCGAGCTGGATTCCGGTCAGAAAGTGGTGTTCCGCACCGGCAATACCGGCCAGGCGGTGCGGGCTTCAGCCAGCATTCCCAATGTCTTCCTGCCGGTGGTGATAGGTGGCAAGCGTTATGTCGATGGCGGGCTGGTCAGTCCGGTGCCAGTATCGGCAGCACGCGAGATGGGGGCCGATTTTGTCATTGCGGTGGATATTTCGGCCAAGCCCAAGGCCGGCAAGGCTACCGGTCTGTTCTCCATGCTGGACCAGAGTTTCAACATCATGAGCGGCCCCACGCTGGCGGCCGAGCTGAAACAGGCCGACCTGGTGATTCGCCCGAATGTGCTGAATATCGGCTCGGCTGACTTTGAAGCCCGCCACCAGGCCATTCTGGAGGGCGAAAAGGCTGCGCAGCAGCTGATGCCACTGCTGCGCAGTCGCTTGCAGCAAAAGGCGCTGGCACTGGCGCACTAAGCGCTACCCGGCTGGCCGCCGCCATGAAAGATGGCATAATGCAGGCGTTGTGGGTCAAGGCGGCCTGACAACGCCTGTTTTGCCATGTGCCGCGTGCGGTGCAGTGCAAAGCATCCATATTCACTTCAGGGCAGAGCCCGCAAGGAAATCCGCATGATCAAGCTCTACGGCGTGCCGCTGTCTGCCTACTACAACAAGGTGAAGATTGCCTTGCTGGAGAAGGGTGTCAACTTCCAGGAAGTACCGATGCGCCCTTCGCAGGAACCGGCCATGCTGGAACAAAGCCCGATGGGCAAGATTCCCTATGTTGATATCAACGGCCATGCCCTGTCCGAATCCACGGTGATTCTGGAATGGCTGGAAGATGCCTACCCCACCGCCGCCTTGCTGCCGCCCACCCCGAATGGCCGTGCCAGCGCGCGCGAGCTGATGAGCATTATGGATCTGTACCTGATGCCGGCAGTGGGCCCGTTATACCGTCACCTGCTGTTTGGTGCCGCGCTGGATGATGCCGCCAAGGACAGTGCGCGTGCGGCGATCGAACGCAGCCTGCTGGCGCTGTCGCGCCTGGTGCAGTACGGCCCGTGGCTGGCCGGCGAGTATTTCAGCTTTGCCGACATTTCCGCCGCCTGTGTGCTGCCGCTGGTGGCCTCGTCCACGCAGCAAATCTATGGTGAAGATCTGACTACCATCATTCCGGGTATTGCAGACTACCTGGCCTTGCTGGGCAAGCGTGCCAGCGTGGCCCGCATGTGGCAGGACAGCGCCGCTGCCCGTGCTGCTTTTATGGAAGCCCGCCAGCAGTAAGCCTGTCTACAGCGACTCAAACAGCGGTAATTGCTGTGGCTGGTCGGCTTCGTCGGCCAGCCTTACCCCCACCCCCACCAGCCGTACCGGTCGCTGGCCGCGCTCGAAGGCGATGCCCAGCAGCTCGGTATAGTCTGCGGCTGTCAATTGTCGGCCAGTCTGCTCTGCGGTGGTCTGGCTGAAGTCGGCAAACTTCAGTTTCACGCTCAGTCCCTTGAATGGCGGGTTCTCCGCTCGTGCAATGCGGCCCTGCAGCTTGGCCATCAGCTCTGGCAGCTTGTCCAGGCAGGCGCTCAGGTCTGGCAGATCCTGTACATAGGTTTCTTCCACGCTAATGGATTTGCGGCTGCGGTCAGTGCTGACCGGTCGGTCATCCTGGCCCCGGGCCAGTGCGTACAGGCGTTCGCCAAAGCGGCCGAAATGCCGCATCAGGTCCACCACCTCCCATTGGCGCAGCTCACTGCAGCGATGGATGCCCAGCTTTTTCAAATGGGCTGCGGTCACCTTTCCCACACCATGAATCTTTTCCACGGGCAGGCTCAGCACAAAATGGTCGACATCTTGCGGGCGGATCACGAACTGCCCGTCGGGTTTGTTCCAGTCACTGGCAATCTTGGCCAGAAACTTGTTGGGCGCAATACCCGCCGAGGCGGTTATGCCGACTTCGGCCTGAATCTGGCGGCGAATGGCCGTGGCCATCAGAGTGGCGCTGCCTTGCTCGTGCGGCTGGGTGCTGACATCCAGATAGGCCTCATCCAGCGATAGCGGCTCGATCAGCGGGGTGTAGCGCTCATAGATGGCCATGATCTGCTGGCTGGCCGTGCGATAGCGGGCCATGTCAGGGGGGAGGATGAGTAGCTGTGGACACAGACGCAGCGCCCGTGCCGATGACATGGCGCTGTGCACGCCAAAGCGGCGGGCGATGTAGTTGCAAGTGGCAATCACGCCGCGGCTGTCCGGCTGCCCGCCCACGGCTAGCGGGATATCTCGCAGCGCCGGGTTGTCGCGCATTTCAATGGCGGCATAAAAGCAGTCGCAATCGACATGGATGATCTTGCGTTGGCCGGTCATGCTGCGGCTATCAGTCGGCAGCGCGCTCGCTGTGACCCAATGACTTGTCCGGTGCCACCCGGTCGCGCACCAGCTGCTTGAGCTGCTTGATGTCGGGGAAGCCGCCATCTTGCTTGCGGTCCCAGATTTGCTCGCCATCCACACAGACACGGAACACGCCGCCGTTGCCGGGGCGCAGGGCCACTTCGGCCAGTTCTTTTTCAAAGGTGGTGAGCAGTTCCTGCGCCATCCAGGCAGCACGCAACATCCAGCGGCAACCGGTGCAATATTCGATGCTGATACGGGGGAGTACTGAAGAGGAGCGCGTGGTGTGGGTCATGGCTGGCTGGCAAATGAAGTATGCCGGATAGCATAACGCAGAATGAGGAAAAATCCGCCGGTTCCCTGAGTCGATCTATTTATTTGACGGGCCTTGCTGTGCAAGGTCCGCTCCTCCATCGTGTTGACTCTTTTGGTGCAGACTTGGCGCTTACTACTGTTAGGGTAACCGGCGGACTGAGCAGTACAGAGCGTTGTTCAACTCAATTTCCGGACGCCAGTTTGCCCAAGCTTGGTGCAGCGGTAAAGCGAATACTCTAACAAGGGCCATATGCTGCATTGCACGATGTCACATTGGCGCAACGCCAGGCAGAAAAATGCCCGCTTTTGCGGGCATGCGGATGATTTGGCCAGAAAATTCACTACTCTGGCAGTGAATTTCACTGGCTGCAGCCTTTAGTGGCCACTGTGTTCCATTGCGGCCGGAGCATCTTTTTCCACCTGGACATCCACGGTAATACTGCCGGACCTGGCAAACTTCAAGGTCAGCGGGAAATGGTCGCCAGCCTTGAGCGGCTGTTTCAGGCCCATCAGCATGATGTGATAGCCGCCCGGTGCAAATTTCACTTCACTCCCCGCAGCCACGGCAACGCCGCCGCTGACTTCACGCATGCGCATCACGCCGTTGTCGTTGAGGTGGACATGCAATTCGGCCTTGTCGGCGCGCGGTGTGCTGACAGACAGCAGGGTGTCGGCTTCCTTGCCCTTGTTCTTGATGCTCAGATAGGCCGCGCCGGTGGGGCTGGCTTCTGGCATGGCCCGGCTCCAGGGATGGCCCAGTTCCAGTGTGCCTAGCGTGAAGCTGTGGGCAGACACGGTTGCCGCCAGCAGCAGGCCGGACAGCAGGGTAAACAGACGGGGCAGGGACATGGACATCTCCGGTGTTGGGTTGCGGGCAAATTAGCATAGTTCAGACCCAGTTGCCTGCGACAAAGTGCCGCAGACAGCAGATTGCCGGGATGCGACATCGCACAGGGACAGGCACGACGCCGGGCTATCATTTACCCGACAGATAATTATAATCGTTAGCTTATATTTAATGGTTTTGTCATCATGCTGGAAACCCTGTCGCTGAAGTTCCTGTTTGGTGGTCTGCTCAGCCTGATCACGATTACCAATCCACTGTCCAAGATTCCGCTGTTCATCTCGCTGACTCAGGACATGAGCGAAGCCGGGCGAGCCAACCAGGCGCGTCGTGCCTGCCTGTTTGCCGCGGCCATCATGCTGGTCAGCCTGCTGGCCGGTAATCTCATCATGACCGCCTTCGGTATTTCCTATGGCGCGCTGCGCATTGCCGGCGGGTTGGTGGTGGCGGTGCTGGGCTATCGCATGCTGTTTCTGTCGCAGGACCCGGGTATGGCGCCCAAAACCGGGGAACGCGAGGACTATGCTTTTTTTCCGCTGGCCATGCCCGGCATCAGTGGGCCTGGCACTATCGCGGTGGTGATCGGCATTTCCACCGAAATTGCCGAACTGGCTGGCTGGCCGGCCAAAGCGCTGGCCTTTGGCATGACCTTTGCTGCCATTGCCGCCACCAGCCTGGGCATGTGGCTGGTGCTGCGCTCCTCAGCCATGATTTCCGCCCGCTTGGGCCGAGGCGGGCGTGAGGTGACGACCAGGCTGATGGGCTTTTTACTGATTTGCGTGGGTGTGCAATTTGTCGGCTCCGGCATTCGCACCTTCATGGCCGGCTCCTGAGACGGCAAGATCGTTCAAGTTTTCAGCCTGAGGCTGTGCCAGAATAAGCGGGACGCTGTCTGTCCCGGTCTCCTGTCATGTCTGAATCTGAATACTCCCGTTTCTTCCGCGCCGACGATATCGCGCCGCTGGAATGCCTGGATGCCTTTTACCGGGAACAGGTATTTGCGCCGCATTTTCACGAAGAATATGTGGTGAATGCCCTGCTGGCCGGGGCGCAGGCTTATCGTCATCGCGGGGGCAATCATATTGCCGGGGTGGGCGCGCTGGTGTTGATGAACCCCGGCGAGGTGCATACCGGAGAGTGCGCCCACCAGCAGGGCTGGGCCTATCGCGGTTTTTATCCTTCCGCCGCGCTGATCTGCCAGCTGGCGGCCGACATTAGCGGCCAGCCCGGCGTCACCCCGTATTTCCGCGAAACCGTGGTCTTTGATCCGCCGCTGGCGGCACAGCTTAACCAGCTGCACCAGCTGCTGCGCGACAGCCGGGATGCCTTGCAGCGCGAATCGGCCCTCTATGCCGTGTTCAGTCAGGTGGTGCAGCGGCACATGCTGATTACCGAGCGGCGGCAGCGACCGTGGCCGCAGGCGGTGGAGCGTGCCCGCCAGATGCTGGCCGACTGCGTGGCAGATAATCTGTCGCTGGCTACGCTGGCAGAGGCTGTTGGCTTGTCGCCATGGCAGCTTAACCGGCAGTTTTCCCGTCACCTTGGCCTGCCACCGGTGGCCTGGCGCAATCAGTTGCGGGTGGTGCGGGCGCGTCAGCTGCTGGCTGGCGGCCACAGCCCGGCCATGGCGGCACAAGCGCTGGGTTTTTCCGACCAGCCACACCTCACCCGCGTGTTTCGCCAGGCGCTGGGCATTACGCCGGCGGCCTACCAGCGCAGCCTCCGGCGCTGAGCGCAAGATCGTTCAAGCTGGCAAGCAATTGGCATGGTAGGGTAGGACTGTTCCCAATCATGATTCCCTGCCCATGTCTTATACCGGCTCCTGTCATTGCGGCGCAGTACGCTTTCGTCTGCATGCCGAACCTGAAGAACTCACTACCTGTGATTGTTCACTGTGCGTGAATAAAAACGCACTGATGACGCGGGTGCATGAAAGCCAGCTGGAGATCCTGTCCGGTGCCGAGGCGCTGAGCGAGTACCGCTGGAATACCGGCATTGCCCGCCATTTCTTCTGCCAGCATTGCGGCATCTACACCTTTCACCGCAAGCGCGCGATGCCGGATCACTATGGCGTCAACATTCACTGTCTGGACGATTACGACTATCGGCAGTTGCCGGTGCGTGCCACAGAAGGGGCCAACATGAGCCTGCATGGCGACAGCCTGCGCGAGGTATGGCCCGGCCCGCGGGAGGCATCATGACGCATGCCCTCAACCGCCGTGCACTGCTGCTGGAAGGTGCACGCGATACCGTGCCCATGCTGGTGGGGGCGGCCCCGTTCGGGGTGATTTTCGGCACGCTGGCCATTGCGGCCGGCTTGTCCCCGGCCACTGCACTTGGCATGTCGGTGCTGGTGTTTGCCGGTTCTTCCCAGTTCATCGGCGTCAGCCTGATCGGTGCCGGCACTGCCTTGCCGGTGTTGTGGCTCACCACCTTTGTAGTAAACCTGCGCCATGCGCTGTACAGCGCCACCTTGCTGCCCTATGCCCGTGACTGGCCCTTGCGCTGGCGCTGGCCGCTGGCTTTCTGGCTGACCGATGAAACCTTTGCCGTGGTGGAGCATCGCTTCCGCACCAAGGGTACGGATGGTGGCCAGTGGTACTGGCTGGCGTCGTCACTGGCCATGTATGGCAACTGGTTGTTCTGGACGATGGTGGGGGTGAGCCTGGGGCAGTCCTTGCCGGGTCTGGCCACGCTGGGGCTGGACTTTGCCATGGGGGCCACTTTTGCAGCCATCGTGGCTCCGCAGCTCAAGCGCCGCCCCGCACTGGGTGCCGCACTGGCCGCCAGCGTGGTGGCCATGCTGGGACGCGGCCTGCCGTACAAGCTGGATCTGATGCTGGCTGCGGTGGTGGGGGTGGCTAGCGGGCTGCTGCTGGAACAGTGGAACAAACGTAAGGAGCAGGCTGCATGAACCATTGGCTTGCCATTGTCGGCATGATGGTGCTGACGGTACTGATTCGCGCCAGTTTTCTGGTATTCGGCCAGCGGCTGGCTTTTCCGGACTGGCTGAACCGCGCGCTGCATTACGTGCCGCCGGCAGTACTGTCGGCGCTGGTGGTGCCGATGGCGCTGGCACCAGCTGGCAATATCGACATCAGCCTGCATAATGCCTATCTGCCCTGCATCATCGTGGCCGCGCTGGTGGCGTGGAAAAGCGGCAAGACCCTGCTGGCGATTGTGATCAGCTTTGTGGTGTACGGGGTGTGGCGCTGGGGGCTGGGGCTGTAAGACCCGCTAACAAACCCCCGCTACTGCGTCGGCACGCCTAGGCACGGATTCTCTACGCGGCTTTGTCCCGCGCGTGATGGCCAGACCGGTGTGGACGGTCTGGCGATAGCTTAACGCCGGGCATTGCCTATGCTCATCAGCATGCCCATGCCGACAAACAGTGTTACGGTTGCCGTGCCGCCATAGGATACGAAGGGCAGCGGCACGCCCACCACCGGCAGGATACCTGCCACCATGCCCATGTTGACGAAGGCGTAGACAAAGAAGGACAGGGTGATGGCACCGGCCATGGCGCGACCGTACAGGGTTTGCGCACCAGCGGTAATCATCATGGCGCGGCTGAGCACCAGAGTATAGAGAATCACCAGCAGCACATTGCCCACCAGACCGAACTCTTCCGAATACACGGCAAAGATGAAGTCGGTGGTGCGTTCCGGGATATAGTCCAGATGGGTCTGGGTGCCATTGAGCCAACCCTTGCCCCAGGGGCCGCCCGATCCGATGGCGATCATCGACTGGATGATGTGATAGCCCGCGCCCAGCGGGTCTTCCATCGGGTCTATCATGGTCATCACCCGGCGGCGCTGGTAGTCGTGCAGCATGTTCCACACCACCGGCATGCAGGCCCCGGCGGCAATCATCCCGCCCAGAATCACCTTCCACGGCAGGCCGACGAAGAACAGTACAAAGAAGCCGGAGGCGGCAATCAGCATGGTGGTGCCAAGATCGGGCTGTTTGAGCACCAGCGCGCAAGGGATGGCAATCATCACCGCGGCTACCAGGTAGTGCCACCAGCGCATCGACAGTTCGTATTTCTGGAAGAACCAGGCCAGCATCATCGGCAGAGCGATTTTCATGATCTCCGACGGCTGGATACGGGTGATGCCCAGCTCCAGCCAGCGGGTGGAGCCGTTAACCGTCACGCCCTTGAAATGCACAGCCAACAATAGCACCACCCCGATGCCGTAAATCGGCGGGGCAAAGTTCATGATGCTTTGCGGCCGGCTGCGCGCCAGCAGCCACATGATGCTGAGCGACAGCAGGGTATAGACCAGCTTGTTGTCGATCTTGTCCAGGCCCTGGTTATTGGCGGAATACAGCACCACCAGGCTCAGCGCGAAAATCAGGCCCAGAAACAGCATCAGCGGGCCATCAAGCGGAGCCTTGATGGTCAGCCACAGGCGTTTAATCAGATGTGGCTGCAGCGTCATCGGCAGTATCCATTGGCACGGTCTTCATGTCTCCGCTGATGGAGCCGGGGACCTTGCCGGTGATGTAATAGTCGAACAGGCCACGCGCGATCGGCGCAGCCGCAGCAGCACCGAAACCGGCGTTTTCCACGATGACAGCCACGGCAATGCGCGGTTTGTCCACCGGGGCAAAGGCCACGAACCAGGAGTGGTCGCGGTACTGCTCGGCCAGGGCTGAGGCGTTGTACTTGGCCCCCTGCTTGATGGCCACCACTTGTGCGGTACCAGTTTTGCCGGCCATGGTGTAGGGCAGGCCCACGCCCAGCCGCCAGGCGGTGCCACCCGGTTTCAGTACCGACTGCATGGCCGCCTTCACATACTCGAAGTTTTCCTTCTTGAATGGCAGTGTGCGATCAGGCTTGGCTTCGACCAGGCGGCTCTTGCCGGTTTTTGCATCCACCACCTCCTGCACCAGGTGCGGCTTGTACGCCACGCCCTCATTGGCCAGGATGGCCACGCCATTGGCCATCTGCAGCGGGGTGTAGGAGTTGAAGCCCTGACCGATGCCAATGCTCACTACGTCCGCCGGATACCAGCGGCGGAATTCTTCTTTATAACGGGCAAAACGCTTGGCCTTCCACTCCTTGGTGGGCAGCACGCCACTGGCTTCACCGTCCAGATCGATGCCGGTGGGACGGCCCAGGCCAAACTGGCCGACGGTGGGGGCAATCTTGTCTATGCCCATGTCCCAGGCCAGCTTGTAGAAGAAGGTGTCACTGGATACCTGGATGGCCTTGGCCAGATTGGCCGAGCCGTTGCCGTTCTTGTTGCTGTCGCGGAACTGATGGCTGGAGCCGGGCAGGGTGAAGAAGGCCGGTGCCGGGCGCACGTCATGCATGCCGATGGAGTGGGTTTCCAGCGCCGCCATCGAGACAAAGGGCTTGAAGGTGGAGCCGGGCGGGTAGGTGCCGCGCAGTGCGCGGTTGATCATCGGCTTTTGCCAGTCGCTGTTGAGCGCGGCCCAGCTTTGGCTGTCGATGCCGTCGATAAACAGATTGGGGTCGAAACCCGGCTTGGACAGGAAGGCCAGCACGCCGCCGGTTTGCGGGTCGATGGCCACCAGCGCGCCACGGCGATTGCCGAACAGCTTGTCGGCGACTTCCTGCAGGCGGATATCCAGCGCCAGTTTCAGATTGTTACCATTGACCGGCGGCGTGCGGCGCAGGCTGCGGATGGCGCGACCACCGGAGTCGGTTTCCACTTCCTCGAAGCCCACCTGACCGTGCAGATCGTCCTCGTACACCGCTTCCAGGCCGGTCTTGCCGATGTAGTTGGTCCCCTTGTAATTGGTGGTCTTGTCCTCGTCGTCCAGCTGCTCCTGGTCTTTCTGGTTGATGCGGCCTATATAGCCCAGTACGTGGCTGGTGAGTTCCTTGTAGGGGTAGTCGCGGAACAGCCGGGCCTTTACCTGTACGCCGGGGAAGCGCCAGGCATTGGCAGCCACCCGGGCAGCCTCCTCCTCGGTCAGCTTGACCTTGAGCGGGATGGATTCGAAATCCTTGGATTCGCCCTGCAGCTTCTTGAACAGTTTTTCGTCACGCGGGGTGATGTTGACCAGCTTTTTCAGCTCGGCAACGGTGGCGTTCATGTCCGGCATCTTGCTGGGCACCAGTTCCAGCGTATAGGCAGAATAGTTCTGCGCCAGAATCACGCCGTTACGGTCCATGATCAGCCCGCGATTGGGCAGGATGGGCAACAGAGAAATGCGGTTGTTTTGCGCCAGCGTGGAAAAGTGTTCGTACTGGTACACCTGCAGCCAGATAAAGCGGGCAATCAGCACGCAGAACATCAGCAGCATGAACACATAAGCCACGATCAGCCGGAGCTGGAATTGGCCGTCTTCAGCCTGCGGATTCTTGAAACGGGTAGGACGCACGACTTACACCGAGTGATGACGGTAAGGCAGTAGCAGCAGCTTGGTCAGCAGCGGCCACAGCAAGGCACCGATCAGGGGCGGCAGGAAATAGCTCCAGCCGACAAAGGCCGAGCCGGTGAGCATGCGCGCCACTACCATGATGCTCTGGTTGCACAGCATCAACCCCAGCACGCTCAGTGCCTGCTGACCCAGATTGAACATGATCAGCTGACGCTGGCGGCTCAGCGCCAGATAAGATGTGGCCGAGTAGGCCAGCGCGTGCTGCCCCAGCATGCCGGCGGTGGCGATATCGGCCACCAGTCCCATCAGGAAGGCAATACCCACATTCACCCGGCGCGGCTGGTTGATCACCCAGTACAGCAGTACCAGGCTGATGAAGTCTGGCAGCCAGCGGGTGGAGCCATGCGGAAGCGGAATCATTTCCACCAGCACCGCCAGCAGCAGGGTCATGAAAATGAAGCGGCGCTTGACCGGCTTGAGCAATTCCTTGGGGCGGTCGAACGACATGCTTACTCCGAATCGGCGGGCTTCTTGCCCTTGGTCTTTTTCACGGGCACAACCGGCTCGGCCGGACGCGGCGGTGTCTGGCCTTTTTGCTGCAATACCAGTACATAGCGGGTTTGTTGCACCCCGGCCAGCGGCTCGGTGGTGATACGGCTGAATGCCGCGCCGGCATTGCGTTCCACCTTGCTTACCCGCGCTACCGGCGTACCTTCCTGATACAGGCCGTCAATCCCGGAGGTGACAATGCTGTCACCTTCACGCACATCGGCATGCAGCGGCAGATAGCGGATTTCCACTCCGCCGCCATAGCCGTACAGAATGGCACGCTCGCCGGTACGGGCAATCATTACCGGTACCATCTGGTTCTTGTCGATGATCAGCGAAACTTCGGCAGTCAGCGGCTGTACCCGGGTAATCTGCCCCAGCAGGCCGCGTGCATCCACCACCGGCTGGCCCGGCTGCAGATTGGCATCGGCACCCTTGTCGATGATGATCTTGTAGGAGAAGGGGTCGCGACCGGTGTACAGGATTTCTGCCAGCTGGGCCGCATCGCTGCGGCCGGCCTTGATGGCGTTCAGGCCGCGTAGTTCGGTCAGTTCGCGCTCTACGGTTTCCAGCCTGGCCAGCCGGGCGGACATTTCCAGCTGGCGGGTGCGCAACTGGTCGTTTTCGCTTTTGAGGTCGGCCTGCACGGTGAAGTAGTCACCGAAATGGCGCACCATGCCCAGTGGCATGTTGACCACACGCTGCAGGGGATAGAGCACCAGCGACATGCCATCGCGGGCCTGTTCCATCAGTCCGTAGCGGCTATCGCCTACCAAAAGCGCGATAGAGGCCAGCACGCACAGGAACAGGCGTGTGCCGGGCTTGGGCCCGGAACGGAAAAAACTGGGGGTGTTGGCGAAGTCCATCAGGCGGTATGCCGCCCCTTGACGGGGCGGCAGCAACTCCGTTTAGGCAACAATCAGGGTACGTTGGTGAAAATGGTGCCGATCTTGTCCATTTTTTCCAGCGCCTTGCCCGAACCGCGTACCACGCAGGTCAACGGCTCTTCGGCCACGAATACCGGCAGGCCGGTTTCTTCGGCCAGCAGGCGGTCGATATCCTTCAGCAGCGCGCCACCACCGGTCAGCACCATGCCCTTGTCGGCAATGTCGGCACCCAGTTCCGGCGGGGTCTGTTCCAGGGCAATCTTCACCGCGGAGACGATCTGGTTCAGCGGTTCGGTCAGTGCTTCCAGAATTTCATTGGAAGACACGGTGAAGGCACGCGGAATGCCTTCGGCCAGATTGCGGCCCTTGACTTCCATTTCACGTACTTCGGCACCGGGGAAGGCCGAGCCGATGGTCTTCTTGATTTCTTCGGCAGTGGTTTCGCCAATCAGCATGCCGTAGTTGCGGCGAATGTAATTGATGATGGCTTCGTCAAACTTGTCACCGCCAACCCGTACCGAGTTGGAATACACCACGCCACCCAGCGAAATCACGCCAACTTCGGTGGTACCGCCACCGATGTCCACTACCATGGAGCCGGTCGGTTCCTCTACCGGCAGGCCGGCACCGATGGCAGCGGCCATCGGTTCTTCGATCAGCTCGACGCGGCGCGCGCCGGCAGCCAGGGCCGAGTCGCGGATCGCCTTGCGTTCCACCTGGGTGGAGCCGCAGGGTACGCAAATCACGATGCGCGGGCTGGCGGCAAAAAAGCGGTTGGGGTTCACCTTCTTGATGAACTGCTTGAGCATCTGCTCGGTGACAGTGAAGTCGGCAATCACGCCATCCTTCATCGGGCGGATGGCCTGGATCGAACCCGGCGTGCGGCCCAGCATCTTCTTGGCTTCCAGGCCGACGGCCAGGATGGATTTCTTATTGGTGGGGGCGTCGCTATGAATGGCGACTACCGACGGCTCGTCAAGCACGATGCCCTTGCCACGCATGTAGATGAGGGTGTTGGCCGTGCCAAGGTCGATGGCAAGGTCGTTGGAGAAGTATCCGGTGAGCGAACGAAACATTGGGCGGTCCTGGTTCAGTTTCCGTCAGTCGGGCGCGATGCGCGTCCGGCAAAATCTTAGCATGGGCTTGGCTTCCCGGTTTCCGACGTGGCGCAGCTTTCCAGACTAAGCTGGCGCTGCGGACGGCGGCTCCCCGGGGGGACATCATTGTTGCATTGCAGCGAAGAAATAAACAGCGTTATAACAGGTAGATAACCCTGTTGCCGCATGCGTCTTTCCTGTTGCGATGTGTGATGTCGATCTTGGGAGAATCAAACCCCTTATGATACCCTATAAAGCTTGAAATATTAAAGGTTTTAACGAGGACGCCATGTCTCTGACGCACCAGGATGTCGCGCGGATTGCCAAGCTTGCCCGCATCAACGTAAGCGATGAAGAAATCGCGGCAGTCGGCAACCAGCTTAACAATATTTTTGGCCTGATCGAGAAGATGCAGGCCGTCAACACCGATGGCATCGAACCGATGGCGCATCCGCAGGATGTAAGCCTGCGCCTGCGTGAAGACATCGTGACCCAGACCAACCAGCGCGAGGCATTTCAAGCGCTTGCCCCGCAGGTGGAAAAGGGTCTGTTCCTCGTTCCCAAGGTGATCGAGTGAGTCTCAGAGCAGCATGGTTTCGGATGGTTCCCGCTTGGGAATGGCTTTTTTCCGGGCCTGTGCTGCCGGCCTGCCGTGACAGGCGCACCCGCTCATCGATCCCAGCTTAACCGGATATCAAGACAAAATGACGAACGCCACCCTCAAGCAACTGTCGCAACAACTGGCGGCGGGCGCGGTGTCGAGCGTGGAATTGGCCACGCACTACCTCGACCGCATCGAGGCGCTGAACCCGCAGCTGAACGCCTTCATCACCGTAGACCGCGCCCGCACCCTGGCGGATGCCGCAGCTGCCGATGCCGCCCGTGCCGCCGGCCAGGCCGGGCTGCTCACTGGTGTGCCCATGGTGCACAAGGACATCTTCTGTCAGCAGGGCTGGAAAACCAGCTGCGGCTCGAAGATGCTGGACAACTTCATTTCACCCTACAGCGCCCATGTGGTGGAGCAGTGCAATGCCGCCGGCCTGATCACGCTGGGACGCGCCA
Source organism: Aquitalea denitrificans (assembly GCF_009856625.1). Lineage (GTDB taxonomy): Bacteria > Pseudomonadota > Gammaproteobacteria > Burkholderiales > Chromobacteriaceae > Aquitalea > Aquitalea denitrificans. The sequence continues at coordinate 4,150,485 of NZ_CP047241.1, read as the reverse complement.
ATATGGACGAATTCGCCATGGGCTCGTCCAATGAAAACAGCTACTACGGTGCCGTGAAAAACCCGTGGGACCTGAACGCCATTCCCGGCGGCTCGTCCGGTGGTTCCGCTGCTGCTGTCGCTGCGCGCCTCACCCCGGTGGCTACCGCCACCGATACCGGCGGCTCCATCCGCCAGCCGGCCAGCCACTGCGGCGTCACCGGCATCAAGCCCACTTATGGCGTGGTATCGCGTTATGGCATGGTGGCTTATGCCTCTTCGCTGGATCAGGGCGGCCCGATTGCCCAGACCGCCGAAGACTGCGCGCTGATGCTGAACGTGATGGCCGGTTTTGACGAGCGCGACTCCACCAGTCTGGAACGTGCGCGGGAAGACTACACCCGCGAGCTGAACCAGCCGCTGGCCGGTTTGCGCGTGGGCCTGCCGCGCGAGTATTTTGCCGATGGTCTGGATGCCGACGTGGCCAAGGTGATTGAAGACGCGGTGGCCGAGCTGAAAAAGCAGGGCGCACAAGTGGTGGACATCAGCCTGCCCAACACCGAGCTGTCGATCCCGGCCTACTACGTGATTGCCCCGGCCGAGGCCTCCACCAACCTGTCGCGTTACGATGGCGTGCGTTACGGCCACCGTGCGGCAGAGTACAAGGACCTGGTGGACATGTATGAAAAGACCCGCGCCGAAGGTTTCGGTGCCGAGGTCAAGCGCCGCATTCTGGTGGGTAGCTATGTGCTGTCGCACGGCTATTACGATGCCTACTACCTGAAGGCACAAAAGATCCGCCGCCTGATCGCCAACGATTTCAAGGCCGCATTCGAGCAGTGCGACGTTATCCTGGGGCCGGTGGCACCGACTGCCGCCTTCAATATCGGCGAGAAATCCGGTGATCCGGTGCAGATGTATCTGTCCGATATCTACACCCTGTCGGTCAACCTGGCCGGCTTGCCTGGCATGAGCGTGCCGGCCGGTTTCGATCGCCGTGGCCGCCCGGTGGGCCTGCAGATCATCGGCAATTATTTTGGCGAAGCAAAAATGCTGAATGTGGCGCACCAGTTCCAGTTGGCTACCGACTGGCACACCCGCGCTCCCGCCCTGTAATCAAGATCGTGCAGGGGCGTGCGCTGCGCCCCCCTGACGACATAAGCAAAAGGATTTCTCCGCGATGAAATGGGAAGTCGTCATCGGTCTTGAGGTGCATGTGCAGCTCAACACCGCTACCAAGATTTTTTCCGGCACCAGTACCGCCTTTGGTGCCGAGCCCAACACCCAGGCCTCGGCCGTGGAACTGGCCTTTCCCGGTGTACTGCCGGTGCTGAACAAGGCCGTGGTGGAAAAAGCCATCCGCCTGGGCCTGGCACTGGGCTCGAAAATCAACCAGAAGAACGTATTTGCGCGAAAAAACTACTTCTACCCCGACCTGCCCAAGGGCTACCAGATCAGCCAGATGGAGCTGCCTATCGTCGAAGGCGGTGTGCTGCCGATTCTGGTGGGCGAGGAAGAAAAGTTGGTCAAGCTGACCCGTGCCCACATGGAAGAAGATGCTGGCAAATCGCTGCATGAAGACTTCAGCGGCATGACCGGCATCGACCTCAACCGCGCCGGCACCCCGCTGCTGGAAGTAGTCTCCGAGCCGGACATGCGCTCGCCGGAAGAGGCGGTGGCCTATGCCCGCGCCCTGCACAGCCTGGTGATGTGGCTGGGCATTTGCGACGGCAACATGCAGGAAGGCAGCTTCCGCGTTGACGCCAACGTTTCGGTGCGCCCGTTCGGTCAGCAGGAATTCGGTACTCGCCGCGAAATCAAGAACCTCAACTCCTTCCGCTTCCTCGAGCAGGCGATGAAGTACGAAATCCAGTGGCAGATCGACACCCTGGAAGACGGCGGCCGCGTGGAGCAGGCAACCGTGCTGTTCGACCCGGACAGCGGCGAAACCCGCATGATGCGCAGCAAGGAAGACGCGCACGACTACCGCTACTTCCCCGATCCGGACCTGCTGCCGGTACGTATCAGCGACGAGCAGATTGCCCGCATCTGCGGCGAAATGCCGGAACTGCCCAGCGCCATGAAGGCGCGTTTTGTCGAAGCCTTCAGCGTGTCGGCCTACGATGCGGCCCTGCTGACCGGCAGCCGCGCTACGGCGGAATATTTCGAAGCAGTTGCTCAGGCCTCCGGTCAGGGTAAGCTGGCGGCCAACTGGGTGAATGGTGAAATCGCTGCCCGCCTGAACCGCGAAGGCAAGGATATTGCCGACTGCCCGATTTCCGCCGAACGGCTGACCGGCCTGATCCTGCGCATTGCCGACAACACCCTGTCCAGCAAGCTGGCCAAACAGGTGTTTGATGCCTTGTGGGATAGCGATCTGTCCGCTGACGCCATCATCGAGCGCGATGGCCTGAAGCAGGTGTCCGACGTGGGTGCCATCGAAAAGATGGTGGAAGAAGCCATTGCCGCCAACCCCAAGGCGGTGGAGGAATTCCGCGCCGGCAAGGAAAAGGCGCTGAACGCCTTGGCCGGTCAGGTGATGAAAGCCTCCAAGGGCAAGGCCAATCCGGCTCAGGTGCAGGACATCCTGAAGCAGAAACTGGCTTGATGGCCCGCTGAAGCGCTGTCCCGGACAGTGTTTGCACGAACGGCATGCTGCGGCATGCCGTTCTGTTTTTGCATGCTCAGGCTTGCATTGCCGCCACGGCGCTGTGTAGTGACTGATCTTCAATGTGCATGTCATTAAAAATCATTGTGTTGCCTTCCTGCACCATTACAGTTCATAGCTCACTTTGATAGCCGTTATTAACCCACTGATTTGACACGGAAAGCACATTTTCACCCTGCCGCTAAGTCATTGTCGCAAAAGGTGAATTAGCGCCGAGTGATGTTGACCATGTTGAAGTTCTTTCTTATAGTGGCGGAAAGTGGGGTGAAGTGGGTAAAAGTGGGGCGACGGCCCCTCAACTTTCAGCGGTGGTGTCCAGGTCATGATTGGTGGAGTCAGCATTGTCTCTCTTGATAGCAAGGGTCGTTTGGCCATTCCGGCCAAGCACCGTGAGACACTGCTGTCCGCGTTTGGCCACAAGCTGGTTGTCACCCTCGAATCCCCCGACCATCTGCTGATTTATCCCGAACCCAACTGGCGTCCGGTCGAAGCCCGCCTTCTCGCCCTTCCCACCGGCAATCCCACGCTGAAACGCTACCAGCGCCTCGTGCTTGGCCACGCAGAAACGCTGGAAATGGACAGTGCCGGACGCATCCTGCTGCCTTCCCGCCTGCGCGAACTGGTCGGTCTCGACAAGGACGTGTCCCTGGTGGGCATGGGCAACCGCTTCGAGCTGTGGAATGCCGAGGAATGGGACAGCCAGACCACGGAAGCACTGGCTATCGACCAAGCCGATCTGGCACAACATCTTGGAGATTTTACGCTGTGAGTCCCACCCCGTACGTGCACCGCACGGTTCTGCTTGCCGAGGCTGTTGCCGCGCTCGCCATCAAGCCCGATGGCGTGTATGTCGACTGCACCTTCGGTCGAGGTGGCCATAGCCGGTTGATCCTGTCGCAACTGGGGCCGCAAGGTCGTCTGATTGCTTTTGACAAGGATCCGGAAGCCATTGCCGAGGCCGACAGGCTGGCGGCGGAAGATGCACGCTTCACCATTGTCCACAACGGTTTCGAGACCCTGAGTCAGGAACTGGCCCGCCTGGGTGTGGCCACGGTGAATGGTGTACTGATGGATCTGGGCGTGTCCTCACCCCAGATCGACGATGGCCGTCGCGGTTTCAGTTTCCGCTTCGACGCGCCGCTGGACATGCGCATGGACACCACGCGCGGCATTACTGCCGCCCAGTGGCTGGCCAGTGCGGAAGAAGACGAAATCAAAGAGGTCATCAAGACTTATGGTGAAGAGCGGTTTGCTCGCAAGATCGCAGCAGCCATTGTTGCGCAACGGGAGCTCGCTCCCATCCAGACCACGCGTGAGCTCGCCTTGCTCGTTGGGAAAAACGTCCGTACTCGGGAACCGGGTCAGGACCCAGCCACGCGTACCTTCCAAGCGATCCGGATCTTTGTGAATCGCGAGCTGGACGAGCTGAAAGCGGTATTGCCGCAAGCGGCCCGACATCTGGCGGAGGGTGGCCGGCTGGCCATCATCAGCTTTCACTCGCTGGAAGACCGTATCGTCAAACAGTACCTGCGCGATGCCAGCAGTGTGGAAAAGCTGCCTGCCTGGGTGATGGTGCGTGCCGAAGACATGGCCAGGCCACCGCTGGAGACCGTGGGCAAGCCGGTGCGCGCCAGCGAGGAAGAGGTGCGTGAAAACGCTCGTTCGCGCAGCGCCATCATGCGTATCGCCGAACGTACCGCCGCACCGTGGCGGGAGGGGGATGCATGAACCGCCTGTGCGCGATCCTTCTGGTGCTCGTCGTGGTGTCCGCCTGGTCGGTGGTCACCTCGCAGCACGTATCGCGCAGGCTTTACAGCGACCTGCAGAAAGAGCAGAAGTCCGCCCAGCAGCTGGAAGTCGAGTACGGCCAGCTGCAACTTGAGCAAAGTACCTGGGGGGCGCATGCGGTGATTGAAAAGGCCGCCGGCAGCCGTTTGGGTATGCACACGCCGGACCCGCGCCAGATCCAGGTGATTTCACCGCGAGGAGGTGCCTGATGCGCACCAGCTATTCAGCCCACCAGCGTGAACGTATCGCCGACGCCAGCCCTGCCCTGAAAATGACGGCAGGGCGTGTGCGTTTTGTGCTGTTGATGCTGGGCCTGCTGTTTCTGGCTTTGATTGGTCGGGCCATTTATCTGCAAGTGGTGCAGCAGGACTTCCTGCAAGGCCAGGGCGAGGCGCGTTTCCGCCGCGCCATGACGCTGGAAGCCAACCGCGGTGTGATTACCGATCGTAACGGCGAACCGCTGGCCATCAGCTCGCCGGTGCAAACCATCTGGGCCAGCCCGGCCGACATGGAGCCGGTGCCGCCGGCCAAGTTGCGCGAGCTGGGCCAGTTGCTGGATCTCGGCCCGGAAGAACTGGCCGCCAAGCTGTCCGACCGCAAGAAAGAATTTGTCTACATCAAGCGCCAGATCAGCCCGGAGCTGGCTGACAAGGTGATGGCACTGGGCATTCCCGGCATTGCCAAGCAGCAGGAATACCGCCGCTTTTATCCGGCTGGCGAAATCATCTCCCACATCATCGGCTTCACCGGGGTGGATGGCAAAGGCCAGGAAGGGGTGGAGCTGGCGCGCGAAAAAATGCTGGCCGGCAAGGATGGCCGTCGCGTGGTGATCAAGGATCGTCGTGGTCACATCATCGAAGATGTGGCCGCCATTGAACCGCCCAAGGACGGACAGACCCTGGCCCTGGCGGTGGATCACCGCATCCAGTATCTGGCTTACCGCGAAATCAAGGCGGCCGTGGAAGAAAACAAGGCCAAGGCCGGCAGTGTGGTGGTGCTGGATGCCAAGAGCGGCGAACTGCTGGCACTGGCCAACTTCCCCTCGTTCAACCCCAATAACCGGGTAGGCACCACACCGGAAATGCTGCGCAACCGCGCGGTGATCGACCTGTTCGAGCCGGGTTCCACCATGAAGCCGCTGTCGATTTCGCTGGCACTGGAACATGGCAAGACCACGGTCAACTCTGTGCTGGATACCCACACCTACATGATTGGCCCGGCCACCATCCGCGACGTGTCACCGCAGCCCAGCCTGAACATTCTGGGCATCATTCAGAAGTCGTCCAACGTTGGTACCAGCAAGCTGGCGCTGTTGAGCAGCCCGCAGGATTTCTGGACCTACTATGATGCGCTGGGTTTTGGCCGCGCCCCCAATACCGGCTTCCCCGGCGAGGCCGCCGGACGCCTGCGTGACTGGAAAAACTGGCGGCCTATCGAGCAGGCCACCATGTCCTTTGGCTATGGCGTATCGGTCAGCCTGCTCCAGATGGCGCGGGCTTACACCATTTTTACCAATGATGGCGTGATGCTGCCCATCTCTCTGTACAAAACCAGCAATCCGATGCCAGGCAAGCGGGTGCTGAGCGAAAAAACCGCGCATGAAATGCACGACTTGCTGGTGGCCAATAGCGAACCGGGCGGTGGCGCAGTTGGTGGCCGCATCATCGGTTACAGCATTGGTGGCAAGAGCGGTACGGCGCGCAAGCTGGAAGGCCGCACCTATGTGGCCAACAAGCACCGCGCCCTGTTCATGGGCTTTGCCCCGGGCAAGAACCCGAAACTGATTGTGGCCGTGATGATTGACGAACCCACGGCTGGCAAATACTACGGCGGTGCCATTTCCGCACCGGTGTTTTCCCAGGTGGCTGGCGGCGCGCTGCGCGTGCTGAATGTGCAGCCGGACGAGCCGTCTAACAACAGCTTGCTGCCGGATTCCACGCCGGTCCCTGCGGATTTTTGAAGAAACAGAATATGAAAAGTCGCCTGACAAGCTTGCCGGACTGGGATCCGGCACAACTGAACCAGCTGGGCTTCCCCATCAAACGGGTGGAAGCGGACAGCCGCCGTGTATTGCCCGGCGATGTCTTCCTGGCCTGCCATGGTGAATATGCCGATGGCCGCGACTTTATCCCTGCCGCGCTGGAAAAGGGAGCCGCCGCCGTCTTGTGGGATGCCGCCGACGGTTTTTGCTGGAATCCCGACTGGCAGCTGCCCAACCTGCCTGTCCCGGCGCTGCGCGAGCGTGCCGGCATGGTGGCAGCACATGTTTATGGCCAGCCCAGTCAGGCGATGACGGTAATCGGCATAACCGGCACCAATGGCAAGACTTCCATCTCGCACTGGCTGGCGCAGGCGTTTTCGTTGCTGGGCCAGAAAGCCGCGCTGATCGGCACCGTGGGCAACGGTTTTTATGGCGAACTGACCCAAACCACCCACACCACGCCTGACCCGGTCACCGTGCAGCAAAAGCTGGCCGAATACCGCCGCCAGGGTGCGCATGTGGTCACCATGGAAGTATCCAGCCACGGTCTGGACCAGGCGCGGGTTAATGGCGTGAGCTTTGCCACCGCGGTATTCACCAACCTGACCCGCGATCATCTGGACTATCACGGCAGCATGGAAGCCTACGGCGCGGCCAAGGCCAAGCTGTTCCACTGGGAAGGTCTCAAGCACGCGGTCATCAATGTGGATGACCCGTTTGGCCGTCAGCTGGTGCAGGACATTGATGCCAGCCAGACCAAGGTAGTGAGCTACGGGCTGACGCAGGGCGATGTGCGCCCGCTCAGCCTGACGGCAAATCTGGATGGCCTGCAATTGCGGGTTGCCACGCCGTGGGGCGAGGTGGAAGTGCGCACCGGTCTGGTGGGCCGTTTCAATGCCAGCAATCTTTTGGCCTGTCTGGCCACCTTGTGCGTCAACGGCATCAGCCTGACTGATGCTGCCGCCGTGATGGCGCGCATCCAGCCGGCGCGTGGCCGTATGCAAAGCATTGGCGGCAGCCACGAACCGCTGGTGGTGATTGACTACGCCCATACCCCGGATGCGCTGGAAAAGGCACTGGCCACGCTGGCCGACATTCGCCCGAGCGGTAGCAAGCTGTATTGCGTCTTTGGTTGCGGTGGCGACCGCGATCCGGGCAAGCGCCCGATGATGGGCGAAATCGCCGAGCGCATCGCCGATGTAGCGGTGGTGACCAGCGACAATCCGCGCACTGAAAACCCGCAAACTATCATTGAACACATTCTGGCTGGCATGAGCCATCCGGGCCATGTCGAGGCCGACCGTGCTGCCGCCATTCACTGGGCAGTCGCCCAGGCGCAGGCTGGCGATATTGTGCTGATTGCCGGCAAGGGGCATGAGGAATATCAGGACATCGCCGGGGTCAAGCACCCGTTCTCCGACTTCCGCATTGCCGAAGAGGCACTGACGGCCTGGGGAGACGAAGCATGATGACCCTGCAGCAGGCCGCGCAATGGGCAGTTGGCACCCTGTCGGGCGCAGACGGGCAAGTCCGTCTGACCCGGGTGGTGACCGACAGCCGTGCCGTGCAGCCGGGCGATTTGTTTGTCGCGCTCAAGGGCGAGCGCTTTGACGCGCACGACTTTGTGGCCGATGTGCTGGCGCGCGGTGCCGCCGCTGCGCTGGTGGCCGAGGATTTTGCGCTGGACAACGCCAGCCTGATTAGGGTGGACGATACCCGGCTGGCGCTGGGCCGTCTGGCTGCTGGCTGGGCTGGCGCACTGCCCGCGCTGCGCGTGGGCATTACCGGCTCCAACGGCAAGACCACGGTCAAGGAAATGCTCAGCGCCATTCTCAAGGCCCATGCCGGAGAGCAGGCGGTACATGCCACCGCCGGTAACTTCAACAACGACATCGGCCTGCCGCTGACCTTGCTGGGGCTGACTGCCGCCCACCGCTATGCGGTGCTGGAAATGGGCATGAACCACCACGGCGAGCTGACTTATCTGAGCAATATGGCACGGCCGCAAGTGGCACTGGTCAACAACGCCATGCGTGCCCACCTGGGCTATTTTGCCGATACCGCCGACATCGCCCGTGCCAAGGCGGAAATCTTCTCCGGCCTGCAGGCGGATGGTGTGGCCATCGTCAATGCCGATGACGCCAATATCGCGCTGTTCCGTACTGCCGCCGGTGCGCACCGCATCTGCAGCTTCGGCCTGCAGCAGCAGGCAGACATCAGCGCGCGTGACATCAGCCTGCAGGCGCTGGGCAGCCGCTTTACCTTGTGCAGCCCGCAAGGCGAGCAGGCCATCAGCCTGCCGGCACCGGGCGAACACAATGTGCGCAATGCGCTGGCCGCTGCGGCCATGGCGCTGGCGCTGGATGTGCCGCTGGCCGCCATCGCTGCCGGTCTAGCGGTGTTCGGCAATGCCAAGGGCCGTCTGCAACAGAAAACTGGTCGTCACGGCGGTGTGGTGATTGACGACAGCTACAACGCCAATCCGGATTCGATGAAAGCCGGTATCGACGTGCTGGCCGGCTTGCCGGCACCGCATTGCTTTGTGATGGGTGATATCGGCGAGCTGGGCGACACAGCAGCGCAACTGCATGCCGAGGTGGGCGAGCATGCCCGCCAGCGCGGCATTGCGCAGTTGGTGACGCTGGGCGAACTCAGCCGTCACGCTGCCGCCGCCTTTGGTGACGGCGCACACAGTTTTGATGATTTCGCGGCGCTGGCCAACTGGCTGGACGCCAATTTGCAAGCGGGAGCTTCCGTGCTGGTGAAAGGCTCGCGCTTCATGCGTATGGAACGGGTGGTGGAACACCTGACGACCGCAAAACAACAAGAAGAGGGAGTGTAAGGTGCTGCTCTGGCTAGCCGATCTGCTGGGTTCTCATATCCGGACTTTCAACGTTGTCTACTACGTTACCCTGCGTGCGGTGATGGCTGCGCTTACTTCGCTGACCATCTCGCTGCTGATGGGGCCGTGGGTCATCCGCAAACTGACCGAACTGAAAGTCGGCCAGGCCGTGCGCAACGACGGTCCGCAAAGCCATCTGGTCAAGGCCGGTACCCCGACCATGGGTGGTTCGCTGATCATGCTGTCCATCACCATCACCACCCTGCTGTGGGCGGATCTGTCCAACAAATACGTCTGGCTGCTGCTGGCGGTGATGCTGGGAACCGGCGCGCTGGGCTTTTACGACGACTGGCGCAAGGTGGTGTACAAGGACCCGAAAGGCGTGTCGGCCAAATTCAAGATGGTATGGCAATCCACCATCGCCATTGCTGCGGGCATCTTCCTGATTGCCACCGCCAAGCTGCCGGCTTCCACCGAGTTCATCGTGCCCTTCTTCAAGACCGTGGCCTATCCGCTGGGCGTGGTCGGCTTCTGCGTGCTCACCTATCTGGTGATTGTCGGCACCTCCAATGCGGTCAACCTGACCGACGGTCTGGATGGTCTGGCGGCGCTGCCGGTGGTGATGGTGGCTTCCGGCCTGTCCATCTTCGCTTACGTGGCCGGCCACGTGGTGTTTTCCAAATATCTGGGCCTGCCCTTCATTCCCGGTGCGCATGAAGTCGTGGTGTTCTGTGCCGCCATCTGCGGGGCCTGCCTGGGCTTCTTGTGGTTCAACGCCTATCCGGCGCAGGTATTCATGGGCGATGTCGGCGCACTGGCGCTGGGCGCGGCACTGGGCACCGTGGCGGTGATCGTGCGTCAGGAAATCGTGCTGTTCATCATGGGCGGCCTGTTCGTGATGGAAGCGCTGTCGGTGATGATCCAGGTGGCTTCGTTCAAGCTCACCGGCAAGCGCGTGTTCCGCATGGCTCCGCTGCATCACCACTACGAATTGAAGGGCTGGAAGGAAACCCAGGTGGTGGTGCGCTTCTGGATTGTCACCATGATGCTGGTGCTCGCTGGCCTGGCTTCACTGAAATTGCGTTAAGGACAAGGGCTCATGAACTTTGCTGATCGACACATCGCGGTAGTGGGGCTGGGAGGCTCGGGGCTGGCTGCCGCGCGCTATCTGGCTGCCCACGGCGCACGCGTGGTGGTGGCCGACAGCAAGCCCGCGCCAGAGCGCGTGGCCGAACTGCAGCGCCATGTGCCGGCTGCCGAACTGCGTGTCGGCGCTTTCGATGCCGCCACCTTTGCCGGTGTCGACATGCTGGTGCTCAGCCCTGGCGTACCGCTGAAGAACCCGGCTGTAGATGCTTTCCGTCGCGCCGGTGGCGAAGTGGTGGGCGATGTGGAACTGCTGGCACGCGCCATCAAGGGTAATGGCAGCAAGGTGATTGCCATTACCGGTTCCAATGGCAAGACCACCGTCACCAGCCTGGTTGGCCATCTGTGCCAGCAGGCCGGGATGGATACCATCGTGGCCGGCAATATCGGCCTGGCGGTACTGGAAGCCCTGCTGGAACGCGAACAGTCCGGCAAGCAGCCGGACGTGTGGGTGCTGGAGTTGTCCAGCTTCCAGCTGGAAACCACCTACAGCCTGCAGGCCGATGCCGCCACCGTGCTGAATATTTCCGAAGACCATCTGGACCGCTACAACGACCTGCTGGACTACGCCCACGCCAAGACGGCTGTGTTCAACGGCCAGGGTGTGCAGGTGCTGAACCGCGACGACATCCTGGCTCCGGCCATGGTGCGCCCCGGCCATGTGGTCAAATGGTTCTCGCTCAAGCAGCCGGTGGAATACAGCCTCACCCAGCAGGATGGCCAATACTGGCTCAGCGCACAGGGCGAGACCGTGCTGTCGCAGGGCAAGCTGCAATTGCAAGGCCTGCACAATGCCGCCAACGCACTGGCCGCGCTGGCCTTGTGCGACAGCATCGGGCTGGAGCGTGCCGCTCTGCTGCAAGGCCTGCAAAGCTTCCAGGGTTTGGCGCACCGCGTGGAGCTGGTGGACGAATTTGACGGCATCGCCTGGATTGACGATTCCAAGGGCACCAATGTCGGCGCTACCGAGGCCGCCCTCAACGGCATGACCCGCAAGGTGGTGCTGATTGCCGGTGGCGATGGCAAGGGTCAGGATTTCAGCCCGCTGGCCCCGGCTTGCCAGCGCATTGCCCGCGCCGTGTTGCTGATTGGCCGTGACGCCGGCCGCATCCGTGCCGCACTGGCAGACAGCGGCGTTGCAATGCAAGACTTCGCCACGCTGGAAGAGGCTACCCGCGCCGCCGCTACGCTGGCCCAGCCGGGTGATGTGGTACTGCTGTCGCCGGCCTGCGCCAGCCTGGACATGTTCCGCAATTATGCCCATCGCGCCCAGGTGTTCATCGACACCGTGGCGCAGATCAAGGCCGCGACCGGAAAGGGGCAGCCATGATCGTGCACTCGGCGCGTCGCTACACCGCCATCAAACCGTTTGACGAGGCATTGGCCTGGGCCCTGGCCCTGCTGCTGTCCATCAGCCTGGTGATGGTGTACTCGGCGTCGATTGCCTATGCCGAGGCCGATGTGGCCACGCAAAACCGCTATTTCTACCTGATCCGCCACATCATTTTCATGGTGATCGGCCTTTCCGCGTCCTACGTGATGTTCCAGGTGCCTACCCGCATCTGGCAGAAGTACGCCGGCAAGTTGTTCCTGCTGGGCATCGTGCTGCTGGTGCTGGTGCTGATTCCCGGTATCGGCCGGGTGGTGAACGGCTCGCGCCGCTGGATCAACCTGTTTGTGCTCAACCTGCAGCCGTCGGAAATCATGAAGTTTGCCACGGTGATTTATGCCGCCGACTACACCGTGCGCAAAACCCACAAGCTGCACAGCCTGAAAGAAGGCTTTGCCCCGATGTTTGCCGCCATGGTGATGGTGGCCTTCCTGTTACTGCGCGAGCCGGACTTCGGCGCGCTGATGGTGGTGATGTCGATTGCCATGGGCGTGCTGTTCCTCGGCGGCATCAATATGCGCATTTTCTCCGGTCTGGCGGTGATGGCTGCCGTGGCCATCGTGCTGCTGATCATCTCCTCGCCATACCGGCTCAAGCGGGTGCTGGGCTTCATGGACCCGTGGGACGACCCCTATGGCAAGGGCTACCAGCTGTCGCATTCGCTGATCGCCATTGGCCGTGGCGAGTGGTATGGCGTGGGACTGGGCTCCAGCATCGAAAAGCTGTTCTACCTGCCCGAGGCCCATACCGACTTCATCATGGCGGTGATTTCGGAAGAATTCGGCTTTGTCGGCATCTGTGTGGTGATCGGCCTGTATGCCTGGATTGTGCGGCGTGCGTTTCACATCGGCGTGGAGTCGAAAAAACTGGAGCGCTTTTTCCAGGCATTGGTAGCGCAGGGGCTGGGCATCTGGCTGGGTATTCAGGTGTTTTTCAACATCGGCGTGAACATGGGCCTGTTGCCCACCAAGGGCCTGACCCTGCCGCTGATGTCGTTTGGTGGTTCGGCCATGTTGATGAACCTCATCGCCATGGCCGTGCTGCTGCGGGTTGACTATGAAAACCGCCGCATCATGCGCGGCTACAAAGTGTAGCCGCGCAGGACAAGCGCCGACAGGCGCGTAAGGGCGCAAGCCCGGTTGTGGCGGTTTCTGCGAGGCCGCAGGACGAAGCTAAAACAGCGCATCATGCGCGGTTACAAGGTTTGATGAAGATGACGAACAGAACGGTCATGGTAATGGCAGCTGGTACGGGTGGACACATCGTCCCCGGCCTTGCCGTGGCCAAAGCGCTGCAGGCGCGCGGCTGGAAAGTGGTGTGGCTGGGTACCGAGCGCGGCATGGAAAACAAGTTGGTACCACCCACCGGCATTCCGCTGGAGCGGCTGGCGTTTCATGGCGTGCGCGGCAAGGGCTTGCTGGGCTCGCTCAAGGGCGTGTTGCAGCTGTGCGGCGCTTTTGTACGCTCGGCACAGCTGCTGCTGCGTCATCGACCGGATGTGGTATTGGGCATGGGTGGCTATGTCTGCCTGCCGGGTGGTGTGATGAGCGGCCTGCTGTGGAAACCGCTGGTGCTGGTGAATGCCGATGCCAGCCTGCTGTTGAGCAACAAGGCCTTGCTGCCGTTTGCCCGCAAGCTGGTGTGCGGTTTTGACGGCAGCGCCGCCCAGAGCGGGGCCAAGGCGCTGGTGACCGGTAACCCGGTACGCCAGGAAATCGAAGCCCTGCCGGCACCGGCACAGCGCATGGCCGGTCGTAGCGGCCCGCTGCGCGTGCTGGTGGTGGGTGGCAGCCTGGGCGCGCGGGTGCTGAACCAGACCCTGCCGCAGGCGCTGGCACTGCTGCCGCAGGAAAAACGCCCGCAGCTGACCCACCAGACCGGTGAGGCCAACTTTGCCGAGGTGCAGGCAGCTTATCGTGCCGCCGGGCTGGAACAGGATGTGACGCTGTTGCCGTTTATCGATGACATGCCCAGCCGCCTGGCCGACTGCGACCTGATCATCTGCCGCGCCGGTGCCATTACGGTAAGCGAGCTGTGCGCGGCAGGCGTGGCCAGCATTCTGGTGCCGCTGGTGGTGTCCACCACCGCGCACCAGCGCGACAACGCCAAGTGGATGGCAGCAGCAGGTGCGGCAATTCACTTGCCGCAGCAGGAAATGACAGCACAAAAGCTGGCAGACGTTTTGTCCGGACTGAATCGGGAAGGTCTGCTGGAACTTGCCAGTCAGGCACGCGCATTGGCCAGACCGGGGGCAGCCGCCCGGGTGGCCGATGTGTGTGAAGCACTGGCAGACGAACAGTAATACGGCAGCCACAAGCGGCCAGAAGCAACGAGAAAGAACATGAAACACAGGGTCAAACACATTCACTTCGTCGGCATCGGTGGTGTCGGCATGTGCGGCATCGCCGAGGTTCTGCTGAACCTGGGCTACACCGTGTCCGGTTCGGACATGGCCGATGGTGCCGCCACCCAGCGCCTGGCAAGCCAGGGTGCACGCGTGTTCTTTGGCCATGATGCAACCTATATGGAAGGTGCCGATGTGGTGGTGACCTCCACCGCAGTGAAGGCGGACAACCCGGAAGTTCTGCGCGCCCGTGAGCGTCGCATTCCGGTGATTCCGCGCGCCATGATGCTGGCCGAGCTGATGCGCTTCAAGCAGGGCATTGCCATTGCAGGCACCCACGGCAAAACCACCACCACCAGCCTGACGGCATCGGTGCTGGCGGCTGCCGGGCTGGACCCGACTTTCGTGATCGGCGGCAAGCTGACCGCGGCTGGCACCAATGCCAAGCTGGGTTCCGGTGAGTTCCTGGTGGCCGAAGCCGACGAATCCGACGCGTCCTTCCTGCACCTCACCCCGGTGATGGCCGTGGTCACCAATATCGACGCCGACCACATGGATACCTACGACCACAGCTTCGACAAGCTCAAACAGGCTTTTGTCGACTTCCTGCACCGGCTGCCGTTCTATGGCCGTGCGGTGCTGTGCGTGGACGACCCGAACGTGCGTGAAATCCGCAGCCGCATCACCAAGCCGGTTACCACTTACGGTCTGGATGACTCCGCTGACATCTATGCCGACAACGTGGTTGCCGCCGGTGGCCAGATGCAGTTTGACGTGGTGATCAACAACGGCAGCCAGCAGCGTTTCCCGGTGCTGCTCAACCTGCCGGGCCGTCACAACGTGCTGAATGCCTTGTCGGCCATCGCCATTGGTCTGGAATGCGGTGCCGATATTCCATCCATCCAGCGCGGTCTGGCCGAGTTTGCCGGTGTGGGCCGTCGCTTCCAGCGTTATGGCGAGGTGGCCTTGCCGGATGGTGGCAGCTTCACCCTGGTGGACGATTACGGCCACCACCCGGTGGAGATGGCCGCCACGCTGTCCGCGGTACGTGGTGCCTTCCCGGACAAGCGGCTGGTGCTGGCTTTCCAGCCGCACCGCTACAGCCGCACCCGTGATTTGTTTGAAGACTTCGTCAAGGTATTGAACGGGGTGGACGCGCTGCTGCTATCCGAAGTGTATGCCGCCGGCGAAGCCCCCATCGTGGCCGCCGATGGCCGGGCACTGGCGCGCGCGGTGCGCGTGTCGGGCAAGGTGGAACCGCTGTTCGTTGAGCTGATTGCCGACATGCCGCGCACCATCATGGATATCGCCCGCGATGGCGATGTGGTCATCACCATGGGTGCCGGCTCCATCGGCGCGGTGCCGGGCAAGCTGGTGGCCGGCAAGCTGTAAGCGACAGGCGAATTTTGGCGGGAGGGGACAGACCCTCCCAGTAAGGAAGAGAAATGAAGCAGTACGGCAAAGTGGCAGTGATGATGGGTGGCAGCTCCGCCGAGCGTGAAATCTCGCTGATGAGCGGCAACGGCGTGTTGAATGCCTTGCGTTCGCGCGGTGTGGACGCCCATGCCTTCGACCCGGCGGAAAAGCCGCTGGCTGCGCTGAAGGAAGAAGGCTTCGAGCGCGTGTTCATCATCCTGCACGGCCCGTTTGGCGAAGACGGCACCCTGCAGGGCGCTCTGGAAACGCTGGGCATTCCGTATACCGGCTGTGGCGTGATGGCATCGGCCATCTGCATGGACAAATGGCGCACCAAGCTGCTGTGGCGTGGTGCCGGCTTGCCGATTCCCGACTTCGAACTGCTGGACGAAAACAGCGACTTTGCCGCCGTGGAAGCCCGTCTGGGCCTGCCGCTGTTCGTGAAGCCGGCGACCGAAGGCTCCAGTATCGGCGTCACCAAGGTAAAGCAGCCGGGTGAACTGCAAGCCGCATTTGAAGAAGCCCGTAAGTACGACCCGCTGGTGCTGGCCGAGCGCTTTGTCGGTGGTGGCGAATACACCTGTGCCGTGATTGATGGCCAGGCCTATCCCACCATCAAGATCGAACCGGCCACCGAGTATTACGACTATCAGGCCAAGTATTTCCGTGACGACACCGTATACCGCTGCCCGTCCGGCCTGAGTGCAGAAGTAGAGCAACGCGCCCGCGCACTGTGCCTGCAAGCCTTCCAGGTACTGGGTGGCCAGGGTTGGGGCCGGGTGGATTTCCTGATGGATGAAGCTGGCGGGATTTACCTGCTGGAGGTGAACACCAATCCGGGCATGACCAGTCACAGCCTGGTGCCGATGGCCGCACGCGCCCAGGGCATCAGCTATGAGGACCTCTGCCTGAACGTGCTGGATATGGTGCATGTGGGATAACCATCAGCTGCTGAAAGGCCTGGCCAATTTCCTGCTGGGTGCCTCGCTGCTGATGTTGCTGTACGCAGGTGGATTCTGGGTGACGCATGCACCGGTGTTTCCGGTGAAGAAAATCCAGATCCAGGGACAGATGAAAAGAGTGACGCCGGAACAGTTGCGCTTCATTGCCGAGCACGAACTGACCGGAACCTTCTTCACGCTGGACATCGACAAGACGCGGGCAGCATTCGGCAAGCTGCCATGGGTGCGGGACGCCCAGGTGCGGCGGCGCTGGCCGGATGCACTGGAAATTGCAGTGGAAGAACACGTGGCGCTGGCGCGCTGGGGCGAAAACGGGCTGGTGGACAGCCACGGTGACCGCTTCGATGCCGCCAGCGACCAGCAGCTGCCGGTGTTTTACGGCCCGGCAGGGGCAGAAAAAGACATGACAGCCATGCTGGCGCGTTTGCGTCAGGGCCTGAAGCCGACGGGGCTGGCCCCCAAGGACATCTGGCTGTCGCCACGTCGGGCCTGGCAGGTAGGGCTGGACAACGACATCAAGCTGGATCTGGGTCGTGGCGACGTGGAATTGCGGGTGGAACGATTCGCCCTGTACTGGAAAGACAAGCTGGCAGCGCTGCCTTACCACATTGATTACGTGGACATGCGCTACCCCAATGGATTTGCTGTGCGGATGCCTGATTACAAGGCCCCGCCGGCACAAGTGAAAAAGTAATACCTAGCTGGAGCGACAGGTGAGCAAACCTAAGGAAAGCAAGAACATGCTGGTCGGCCTGGACATCGGAACGTCCAAGATCGTGGCGATTGTCGCGGAGGTCCTGGATGACGGCCAGCTCAACATCATCGGCATGGGTCAGACCCCGTCACGTGGTCTGAAGCGCGGCATGGTGGTGAATATCGAATCCACCGTGCAGGCCATCCAGCGCGCGCTGGAAGAAGCCGAGCTGATGGCCGACTGCAAGATTCACGAAGTGTTCGCCGGCATTGCCGGTTCGCACATCAAGAGCATCAACTCGCACGGCATGGTGGCCATCAAGGACCGCGAAGTCACCCAGATGGATATCGACCGCGTGATTGAAACCGCGCGCGCCGTCACTATCCCGCCGGACCATCAGGTGCTGCACATCCTCACCCAGGAATACAGCATCGACGGCCAGGAAGGCGTGCGCGAACCGCTGGGCATGAGCGGCGTACGACTGGAAGCCAAGGTACACATCGTCAGCGGCGCGGTGTCTGCTGCGCAAAACGTCACCAAATGCGTGCGTCGTTGCGGGCTGGAAGTGTCCGACCTGGTGCTGCAACCGATGGCCTCGGCCATTGCCGTGCTGTCGGAAGACGAAAAAGACCTGGGCGTGTGCCTGATCGACATCGGTGGCGGTACTACCGACATCGCGGTGTATGCCAACGGTGCCATCCGCCATACCGCGGTGATTCCGATTGCCGGTGACCAGATCACCAACGACATCGCCATGGCCCTGCGTACCCCCACCAAGGAAGCGGAAGACATCAAGATCCAGCACGCAGTGGCGCTGGTCACCATGGCCGATCCGGGCCAGATGATCGAAGTACCGGGCGTGGGCGAACGCGGGCCGCGCCAGATGTCGCGCGCCACCCTGGCAGAAGTGGTGGAGCCGCGGGTGGAAGAACTGTTCCAGCTGGTACAGCAGGAACTGCGTCGTAGTGGCTTCGAGGACCTGCTGTCCTCCGGCATCGTGCTGACCGGTGGTGCCAGCCTGATGCCGGGCATGGTGGAACTGGCAGAAGAAGTGTTCCACATGCCGGTGCGCGTGGGCGTACCCAAGTATGTAGGTGGCCTGGCCGAGGTGGTGAAGACGCCACGTTTCTCGACCGGTGTCGGCCTGTTGTTGTACGGCAAGGACCAGATCCAGACCCATAGCGGACCCAAAGTGGAAAGCGCGGGTGTGGGCCAGCTGTTTGGCCGCATGAAGGCCTGGTTCGCCGGTAATTTCTAAGCAACGGCGGCCGGGTGGCCGCTGCTGTGATTTTTGTTTTTCGGGCAGCAGTAAATAGTGGAATGCAAGCTCATCTTAAACTTGAGGAGAGGCAAATGAGCGGAATGGTTTTTGAAGTAATGCAAGAGACCGCCAACGCGGCTGTGATCAAAGTAATTGGTGTAGGTGGCGGCGGTTGCAATGCCATCGACAACATGATCAGCAGCCATGTCCATGGTGTTGAATTCATCTGCGCCAATACCGATGCGCAATCCCTGCAGCGCAACAAGTCGCCGCAGAAGCTGCAACTGGGCAACAACCTGACCCGTGGTCTGGGTGCCGGTGCCAACCCGGAAGTAGGCCGCAGCGCCGCACTGGAAGACCGCGAACGCATCGCCGATGCCCTGCGCGGCGCCAATATGGTATTCGTGACTGCCGGTATGGGTGGTGGTACCGGTACCGGTGCCGCCCCGGTGGTGGCCGAAGTGGCCAAGGAACTGGGCATCCTCACCGTGGGTGTGGTCACCCGTCCGTTCGACCACGAAGGCAAGCGCCTGAAAGTGGCACAGAGCGGTATTGAAGACCTGAAAAAGCATGTCGATTCGCTGATCGTCATCCCCAATGAAAAGCTGATGGAAGTGCTGGGCGACGATGTCACCATGCGTGAAGCCTTCCGTGCTGCCGACGACGTGCTTAAGGGTGCGGTAGCCGGGATCGCCGAAGTGATTACCTGCCCCGGCCTGATCAACGTCGACTTTGCCGACGTACGCACCGTGATGGGTGAAATGGGCCTGGCGATGATGGGTTCCGCCTACGCCTCCGGTATCGACCGTGCCCGCGTGGCCGCCGAGCAAGCCGTGGCCAGCCCGCTGCTGGACAACATCACCCTGGAAGGCGCACGTGGCGTGCTGGTGAACATCTCCACCGCACCGGGTTGCCTGAAGATGAGCGAATACCGCGAAATCATGGGCATCATCCGTCAGTACGCCGACGAAGATGCACAGATCAAGTTCGGTACCGCCGAAGTGGAAGAAATGCCGGAAGACACCATCCGTGTCACCCTGATTGCCACCGGCCTGGGCCAGCAAAAGCCGGTACGCGAAGAGCGTCCGGAATACATCAAGATCGTCAAGACCGGCACCGACGACCGTGCGGTTGAAGTCATCAACTACGACGATTTCGATACCCCGGCCATCATGCGTCAGGGCCGTCGCCGCGCTGCGCCATCCACCGACTTCTCCAACCCGGAAGTCAGCGACAGCTATGATATTCCGGCCTTCCTGCGCAAGCAGGCCGATTGAAAAGGACACGCTTGGTAAAATAGTTAAAAACTATTTATCTGTGACAAGCAATCAATAAAGCATGGCCACGGCCTGTGCTAGAATCGGGTTTTCCCGATTGCCTGAGAGCTTCACATGATATTCCAGCGCACGCTAAAACAAGCGATCAGCGCCACAGGTGTCGGCTTGCATTCTGGCGAGCGGGTGAAACTCACCCTGCTGCCGGCAGCGCCCGACACCGGCATCGTCTTTCGCCGAACCGACTTGCCCGAGCCGGTGGATGTGAAAGTCGAGCCTGCGCTCGTCAACGACACGCGCCTCTCCTCCACGCTGGTGACAGACACCGGCGTGCGTGTCGGCACGATCGAGCATTTGATGTCAGCCTTTGCCGGCTTTGGCATCGACAACCTTGTGGTCGAGGTGACGGCGGCGGAAATCCCCATCATGGATGGCTCCGCCGCCCCCTTCATTTACCTGCTGCAAAGCGCTGGAGTGGTCGAGCAGTCCGTGCCCAAACGTTTCATCCGGGTGAAACAGCCGGTGGAAATTGTTGAAGGCGACAAATGGGTCCGGCTGGACCCGATGGACGGTTTCAAGATCACCCTGTCCATCGAATTCAATCACCCGGCTTTCAATCTGGCACCGCAAAAAGTCGAAATCGACTTTGCCAACAGCTCCTATCTGGATGAAATCAGCCGCGCCCGCACCTTTGGTTTCATGCACGAAGTGGAATACATGCGTCAGCATGGTCTGGGACTGGGTGGTAGCCTGGATAACGCCATCGTGATTGATGACGAGTACGTGCTCAATCCGGAAGGCCTGCGCTTCCCCGACGAATTCGTACGCCACAAGATTCTGGACGCCATCGGCGACCTGTACATTGTCGGCCATCCGCTGATTGCGGCCTTCTCCGGCCACAAATCCGGCCATGCGATGAACAACAAGCTGCTGCGCAAACTGCTGGAAACCCCGGATGCCTGGGAATACGCCAGCTTTGTCGACCCGCTGGATGCGCCGTCCAGCTTCCATCGCCTGCCCGAGGTGGTGTAGCCATGCTGCTGTGGTGGCGGCGGTGGGCGATTGTCATCATCCTGGCGTTTGGCTGGTCAGCCATCAGTTATGCACTCACCCGCAACCCGCGCTACCTGGCGCTCAGTCTGCGGCTATGCAAATGGACCGGCGGTTTGGGCTTGCTGCTCTCCCTCTTCTGGCTGATTGCCAGGTTGCTGCGCTAGCGGCACACTGCCAGCCATCTTTATCTGACGGCAGCCCACGGTTGCTGCTTGCGGGAGGTTTTCATGTCCGGATTAACCCATTTCGATGCCAGCGGCCAGGCCCATATGGTGGATGTTGGCGACAAGCAGATCACCCGTCGCCGTGCGGTGGCGCAGGGCAGTATCCGCATGCTGCCCGCCACCCTGGCCCTAATCCGCGATGGCAATCATAAAAAGGGCGACGTGCTGGGCATTGCCCGCATCGCCGCCATCATGGCCTCCAAGCGTACCGCCGACATCATCCCTTTATGTCACCCCATCGCGCTCACCCGCGTTGCCGTTGAATTTGTGCTGGATGAAGCAGCCAGCAGCGTCAGCATTACCGTAACCGCCGAATGCAGTGGCCAGACCGGGGTGGAAATGGAAGCGCTCACCGCCGCCAGCGTCGGCCTGCTGACTATTTATGATATGTGCAAGGCGGTGGACCGTGGCATGGTGATATCTGCCGTGCAGTTGCAGGAAAAAGAAGGCGGCAAGAGCGGGCACTGGAAAGCCGGGGCCTGAGTCGCCGGTCAGGGTGGGCAGCCAATTGCAGCCAGCTGCTCATGCAAAGCATCCCCTATGTTCAGACAGAGCAGCTTGCCTCCTGCCGCTTTATTGCAGTGAAGGGCAGTCCAGATCACCCTCCTTGCATTGCATCAGTTTTTGCAGCTCCTTGATGCGTGTCTCCGTCTTGCCGGTCAGGCACTGTAACCAGATGGTGGGGAAAATGCTGCCGCCGCTGACCTGAGCGGTGTCAAAGCGGCAAGCGGCATCCCGGTAGCCTATCCAGGCACGCTGGGCAACAGTCAGCCGTTGCTGGTCGTCGGCAGCCAGGCGCTGGCGGTACTGTTTGTAGAGGCTGTTCAGCTGCTTATCCGCCAGATCATGCGCCTTGGCCGCGCAGACATTCATGTCCGTCTGCGTCATGGCATTCTGGCAGCTGTCGCTGGCAGCCAGCGCCATGTTGCTGCACAGTCCTGCCATCAGCAGGACGCTCAGACCGTATTTCATTGATGCTCCCTCCCGTGTCGCCCGGTTCTAGTCATGCAGCTCGGTCAGTTGCACCTGCTCTGGCCGTGCTTCGCGGCTGATCAACACCACGGCGGACAATATCAGTGCACCGCCCAGCGCCTGGCTCCAGCCCAGCGGTTCACCCAGTAGCAGCCAGGCCAGTAGGATGGTGACCACTGGTTCGGCCGTGGAAATCAACGAGGCCTGGGTGGCCCCGGTTTTGGCCAGCCCGGACAGGAACAGCGCCAGTGCGGCCACCGTGCCAAGACAGGCAATGCCCAATACCGATAACCAGCCATGCAGGCTGGCCGGGCCGTGAAAACCGGTGCTGGCCAGATACACCCCGTAGCAGCTGGCGGCGGAAAACACCACCACACAGGCTGAGGTCAGCGGATTGCAATCCGCTGCATAACGGCTACCGGCCAGGATGTACAGCGAATAGATGATGGCCGATCCCAGCCCCAGCAGCAGGCCTAGTGGCTGCGCGCTTAGCTCCAGCCCGATGGTGATGGCCAAACCGCCAATGGCCAGCGCCAGTGCCAGCATGCGCCGGGTGCTGAAACGCTCTCCCAGCAGCAGGGTGGACAGCACCAGCACGATGGCGGGAAACAGGTAGAGCAGCAGGGCGATGGTGCCGGCGCTGGCATAGTGCAGGCCGGAAAAATAGCAGGCGGCCATGCCGGCATAGCCCAGGCTGCCCATGCCCATCAGCACTAGCAGCGCGCGCCCGCGTGGCCACGGCAGCTTTTTCCACAGCACCCAGGGCAGCAACAATACGCCGGCCAGGAAAAAGCGCAGAAACAGCAGGCTGGGCGTGGACACGCCGTCGGCATAGGCAAAGCGCGCCAGGATGGCCATGCTGCCAAAGCCGATGGCGGAAAGCAGGATCTTGAACTGTGCCAGCGCCAGGGCGCTGCGCGGGGAGGGGGCAGGTGAAGACACAATACGGCCAGATGGGGGAAAGCCTTATTGATACCGCAATTTCACTTGCTTGTCATGGCGAATGCACCGGGCTGGTGCAAGCTCGGGCGATGTCAGGCCAAGTCAGCCCGGCATCGCCCGTGTCAGGGGCTGCCAACTAAAAACCGTTGTGGTGCTTGCGCCGCACGGGGCTGCCACATGGCGGCGGTGCCAGGTTTGTCAGCGCCAGGGCGCGGCACGCAGCAGCTTGACGGCCTGTTCGGCGGATTTCGGGGCTGTCTTGTCTACGCACAGGTCCTCGCGCAGTGCACGGCGTGCCTTGTCATCGTATTCAATCTTGCGCCATTCCTCGCGCATGGACTCAATCCAGCGCTTGTTGATGCTGTCGCCAAAAGCATAGCTGCGGTAGGTATTGGCACTGCACTGGATGCCTTCCACACTGAGGTTCTCGGCACCGGCCGGACTTTGCACGCGCAAGACCAGCCGTACCACGCCGTCCTCACCCACGGTCAGGCTCTTGCTGTCGGCAAAGTACTTGTTGGCTACTTCCGGGCCGACATAAAAGCCGATCCAGTCTGGTGTCGCCGGAAAATCAGGCAGGGTGTATTTGCCTTCTTCCCATGGTTTGACATCTTCCATGGCGTAATTGGTGTTGTTGAAGCCCTTGTTGTATTCGCTGGCCTGGGCAGCCAGTGCCAGCAGCAGCCCGGCCAGGGCCAGACCAAATCGGGACAGTTTCACGCACATCTCCTGCTCAAGGCTTGGCCGGGTGCTGAATCTGCCCCGGCCTGATGGTGTAACGGCGGCGGCCGGCTTCACGGCCGGCCAGCCCCCAGGAAAGTTCGGACAAGCTTACATCACCCCGTGCCGATACGTTGAGCAGCATCGACGCACGGGTGCCATAGTCGCGCCCCTGGATGAACACCGGCGACAGCGTTTTTTCCAGTGCCAGTCCCACGCCGGTATTGGGCAACTGGCCGGGGCCGGCTGCGGTGGCATCAGCCAGCCAGCCGAAGGCTTCGTCTTCGCCGGGTGGGCGGTGCAGGCCACGCAGGTGTTCGGCCAGCCGTTCGCTCTTGAACCACGGCGTATCCATTGTGGCATTGGACAGGGTATGGATGCCGGGCGTCACCCGCGCAATGCGGGCACCACGGCTGTGAAAGTGGAACAGGTCGTCCACCTTGCCGTACAGCAGGTTGAACGGGGCATAGTGCTGATGGTTGTCGCGCAGCCAGTCGGCAAAGGTAAACGGGTCTTCATCGCCGGTGACAAAGCGCTGCACCAGTTCGCCGCGCGAGCGCTCACCGCTCTTGCCATAGCCTTCACGGAAATTGGTGAGCGCGGCAAAGCGGCCACGGCCATCCACCATCAGCCAGCTGCCGCCGGCCTGCAGATCACGCCCGCCCAGGGTGTCGGTGTACTCATCCCACCAATCCAGCGCAGCGGCTGGACGGGCATAATATTCATCGCGATTGGCCAGCAAAACCAGCTGGCCCAGGCCGGGCATCTTGTAGGCAAAAGCGATCACGCACATGGCGGGGATTCCGATTTGGGAGGGGCTTGACGGGTGGCGTACACTAGTCGGACGGATAGCCGGTAGAATACCGCCTTCACCTGGCATTGTAACGTAAAGACTGAGCGACACGCCCCATGACTCCCAACCGCCTGATTGACCTGTCCGGCCTCAACTGCCCCTTGCCCATTCTGCGCGCCAAGAAGGCGCTGGCCGATATGGAGAGCGGCAGCGTGCTGGAGGTGATTGCCACCGATGCCGGCGCACCCAAGGATTTTGAAGCCTTTTGCCGCCAGACCGGCAATGCACTGCTGGAATCCACCACCACGGCGGAAGGCAAGTTCCGCATGGTGCTGCGTCGCAAGTAAGCCTGCCGCCCGGACGGGATGATCCCGGCCTGCCCCGATACTGCTAGCCCCGACAAAGAGCCCAAGCGCATGACGACACTGACCCTGATCCGCCCCGACGACTGGCACCTGCACCTGCGCGATGGCGCAGCGCTGGCTGCCGTACTGCCCGACACCGCACGCCAGATGGGCCGTGCCATCATCATGCCCAATCTGAAACCGCCGGTGACCACGGTGGAAGCCGCCGCCGCCTATCGCGAGCGGATTCTGGCCGCACTGCCGACCGGCAGCCGTTTCGAACCGCTGATGACGCTTTACCTCACCGACAACACCAGTGCCGCAGAAGTGCGCAAGGCGAGGGATTGCGGTTTCGTGCACGGTATCAAGCTGTATCCGGCCGGAGCCACCACCAATTCCGACTTTGGCGTCAGCAGCATTGATAAAGCCATGCCGGCGCTGGAAGCAATGGCCGACTGCGGCATGCCGCTGCTGGTGCATGGCGAGGTGACTGATTCCGCCATCGACATCTTCGACCGCGAAGCCGTGTTCATCGAACAGGTATTCCAGCCGCTCCTGGCGCGCCTGCCGTCCTTGCGCGTGGTGTTCGAGCACATCACCACCAAGGATGCCGCCGAATACGTGGCCAGCGCGCCGGACAACATCGCCGCCACCATCACCGCGCATCACCTGCTGATGAACCGCAATGCTATCTTCGTTGGCGGCATCCGCCCGCATCACTACTGTCTGCCGGTGCTCAAGCGCGAGCTGCACCGTCAGGCGCTGGTGCAGGCTGCCACCTCCGGTTCGGCCAAGTTCTTCCTCGGCACCGACAGCGCACCGCATGCACGCCACGCCAAGGAAGCCGCCTGCGGCTGTGCCGGCATGTACACCGCCAATGCCGCCATCGAGCTGTATGCCGAAGCCTTCGAGGCGGCCGGCGCGCTGGACAAGCTGGAAGCCTTTGCCAGCCTGAACGGCCCGGCCTTCTATGGCCTGGCCCCCAATGCCGACACCATCACTCTGGTGAAGGAAAGCTGGACCGTACCCGCCGAACTGGCATATGGCGACGATGTGCTGGTGCCGCTGCGTGCCGGCGAAGCCATGCACTGGCGCATGCAGGACTAAGAGCCGCTGACAGTCCGGTTTGTACTGCTGCTACAAAAAGCTCCCCGCGCGGGAGCTTTTTTTACGTCTGCTGCCCGCTTGTCTGGCAATCGGTCGATATGCCATGGCAAGCCACCGCCATGCCTGATGTGCCTTTACGCCTTTATTGCAGGGCCTGCTGCAAATAAACCATCACCGGTGGAAATGGATTAAATGCAAATCCATATCCAGAAACATGCGAATAGGGTGAAACGTGCAGTCAGCGGCACAAATGACGTAGTGCCGGCAATTTAAATACGGCACGCATGCAAGATATTAATGGCTGCCAATATAAATACTCATGATTGAGAGCAAAAATGTTGCCGGGCTACGGATTTTCCTGTGAATAAATGGCGGTAAATTGGCTATCGTCGTTGAAATGACACGGCTTTTGCAAAACGCTTGTCATATTGTTCTGAATCAGGCTTGAGGATTTCAAAAACGCCAGCGCATAATGGCTCGGCCCGTTTCGGACAGTTAAACGGAAAGTTCCGAACATAATTCGGATAAAAGAATTTATGCACCCGCAATAAGCGGGGCTCTACAGAACAGGAGAATAGGCGAATGTCACACAATAAATCGCTGCGCGTGGCCACGGCAGCTGTAGCCCTGGCACTGGCCGGTACGACCGGTTTCGCCATGGCCGCCCAGGTGCCGGCAGGCGTCAAGCTGGCTGCCAAGCAGGAGCTGATCCGCAACACCGGTTCCGAGCCGGAATCGCTCGATCCGGTGCTGGCCGAATCGGTACCAGCCAATACCATCACCATGGATCTGTTCGAAGGCCTCACCGCCACCGACAGCTTTGGCAAGGTGATGCCGGGCGTGGCCGAGTCGTGGAAACAGACCAGCCCCACCACCTGGGTATTCAAGCTGCGCAAGAATGCCAAGTGGTCGGATGGTTCCACCGTGACCGCAAGCGATTTCGTGTATGGCTGGCAGCGTTTTGTCGAGCCCAAGACCGCCTCTCCCTATGCCTCCACCTATGGCATCTTCATCC
Source organism: Aquitalea denitrificans (assembly GCF_009856625.1). Classification (GTDB taxonomy): domain Bacteria; phylum Pseudomonadota; class Gammaproteobacteria; order Burkholderiales; family Chromobacteriaceae; genus Aquitalea; species Aquitalea denitrificans. The sequence continues at coordinate 4,123,571 of NZ_CP047241.1, read as the reverse complement.
TGAACGGCAAGGAAATCACCGAAGGCAAGAAGCCCGCTTCTTCGCTGGGCGTGAAGGCCGTGGACAAGTACACGCTGGAAGTACAAACCCCGTACCCGGTGCCGTTCATGCCGTCGCTGGTGGCCAATACCCAGCTGGCACCGCTGCCCAAGGCCACCATCGACAAGTTCGGCAAGGACTGGACCAAGCCGGGCAAGATGGTATCCAACGGCGCTTTTGCGCTGAAGGACTGGCAGGTAAACAGCAAGGTGGTCGTGGAAAAGAACGCCCAGTACTGGGACGTGAAGAACGTGCAGCTGGGCAAGATTACCTACCTGCCGATCGAAGACCACAACGCCGACGTGAAGCTGTATGAATCCGGCGAAAACGACTGGGTGCTGGAACTGCCGTCCGGCACTTACGACAAGTACAAGGCACAGTATCCGAAGGAAATCCGCAATGCGCCCTTCCTGGGCCTGCGTTACTACTCGCTGAACAACAAGGACCCGCTGCTCAAGGACGTGCGCGTGCGCAAGGCGCTGTCCATGGTGATCGACCGTGACATTCTGGCCAAGAAAGTCACCGCCGATGGCCAGGCTCCGGCCTACAGCGCTATCGTGGCCGGTACTGCCGGTGCCGATGTCACCAGCTACGACTGGGCAAAATGGCCGATGGCCAAGCGGGTGGAAGAGGCCAAGAAGCTGCTGGCTGAGGCTGGTGTGAAGCCGGGCAGCAAGCTGAAGTTTGCCTACAACACCAGTGACTACCACAAGAAGATGGCCATCTTTGCCGCTTCCGAATGGAAATCCAAGCTGGGCCTGAACACCGAGCTGGAAAGCCTGGAGTTCAAGGTGCTGCTGAAGAAGCGTCACGATGCCGATTACCAGATCGCCCGTAACGGCTGGGTGGCCGACTACAACGACGCCACCACCTTCCTCGCGCTGGTGCAGTGTGACAACGACCAGAACGACAACAAGAACTGCAATGCCAAGGCCGAAGCGCTGATCAAGCAGGGTAGCGATAGCACCGATCAGGCCAAGCGCAAGCAACTGTTCACCCAGGCGGTGAAGATGATCATGGATGACTATCCGATGATCCCGCTGCTGCAATACACCGCACCGCGTCTGGTGAAGTCCTATGTGGGTGGCTACGGCAAGAACCCGATGGACCGCTACCGCGGCAAGGACCTCTACATCATCCAGCACTAAGCCTTGCGCTTGACTGAGTGATGCAAGAGGAGGGGGCTGCGGTCCCCGGTTGAACAGAGGCCGGATGTCCGCCAGACGGACATCCGGCTTGTGATGTAGCGCATCATGCCGGCGCGCCTTGCCGTGCAGCCATGTTCACAAGACGTGTGCTGCGCAGGCGGACGAGCCTGGCTGGAGTATCCCCATGTGGTCCTATACTTTCCGACGCGTGCTGGCGACCATTCCCACACTGCTGGCCGTCATTACCGTTTGCTATCTGCTGCTGCACCTGACCCCGGGCGGCCCGTTTGACGGGGAACGCAAGGTGTCTGCTGCCGTGCTGGCCAATCTGCAGGCCAAATACCATCTCGACCTGCCCTTGTGGCAGCAATACCTGTATTACATCAAGAGCCTGTTGCAGGGTGATCTGGGTGCTTCCTTCCGCTATGCCGACTGGAGCGTGAACGATCTGGTGGGCAAGGCCCTGCCGGTGTCTGCCGCCATCGGTGGCGGTGCCATCGTGATTTCCCTGTTCATCGGCGTGGCGCTGGGCATTGTGGCCGCACTGCGCCAGAACAGCATCATCGACTATCTGGTGATGCTGCTGGGCAATATCGGCGGCGCCTTTCCGTCCTTCGTGCTGGGCCCGGTGCTGGTGATGGTGTTTGCCATCGGCCTGGAATGGTTGCCGGCCGGCGGCTGGGATGATTTCTCGCTGCGCTACATGGTGCTGCCGATTGCCCTGCTGGTGTTCATCAACATCTCCACCATCGGCCGCGTGATGCGCGGCAGCATGATCGAGGTACTGAGCAGCAACTTCATCCGTACCGCCCGCGCCAAGGGCCTGCCCATGCGCACCATCGTGCTGCGCCATGCGCTCAAACCGGCCTTGATGCCGGTGGTGTCGGTGATCGGCCCGCTGGCCATTTCCTCGATTACCGCTGCGGTAGTGACCGAAACCGTGTTCGGCCTGCCCGGCCTTGGCAAGCTCATCGTCAATGGTGCCGCCAACCGCGACTACACCCTGGTACTGGGTCTGGTGGTGCTGGTGACGGTGATTACCGTTGTTCTCAACCTGCTCGTGGATCTGGCCTATGCGTTGCTGGACCCGAAGATTCGCTACTGAGCGGGAGCAAAATCATGATGCAAAGCAAACAGAAAGCCATGACGGCTGCGCTGGACAATGGCCTCACCGATGCCGCCGTAGAAGGCCGCAGCCTGTGGCGTGACGCGCGGCTGCGCTTTTTCCGCAACAAGGCCGCCGTGCTCAGCCTGATCGTGCTGGCCTTCATCACCCTGGCCTGTGTGTTCGGGCCTATGGTGCTGCCGCACACTTATGAAGACACCGACTGGGATGCAATGGGCATCGCGCCGACGCTGGCCAATACCCACTGGTTCGGTACCGATGCGCTGGGGCGTGACCTGCTGGTGCGCTGCCTGATCGGCGGGCGCATTTCGCTGATGGTGGGCGCACTGGCCACCATTGCCTCGGTGGCGCTGGGCATTGTCTGGGGTGCGACGGCCGGTTTCATGGGCGGCAAGGTGGATGCGCTGATGATGCGTATCGTCGACATGATGTATGCCGTGCCCTACCTGCTGATCGCCATCCTGATGGTGACCCTGCTGGGCCGCGACTTCTACCTGGTGGTGCTGACCATTACCGTGTTCTCCTGGATGGACATGGCGCGGGTGGTGCGCGGCCAGACACTGGCGATCAAGTCCAAGGAATATGTCGAGGCGGCCCATGCCATCGGCGTGTCCACGCCCAAGATCATCTTCCGCCACATCGTGCCCAATCTGTTGGGCATCGTGGTGATCTACACCACCGTCACCGTGCCGGGCGTGATCCTGACCGAATCGGTGCTGTCCTTCCTGGGCCTGGGGGTGCAGGAGCCGATGACCAGTTGGGGCGTGCTGATCCAGGACGGGGCCGGGGTGATGGATGCCAGCCCGTGGATTCTGCTGTTCCCGGCCGGCATGCTGTCGGTCACCCTGTATTGCGCCAACTATATCGGCGACGGCCTGCGCGATGCGCTCGATCCGAAAGATCGTTGAGGTAGCAACAGATGAGTCTATTGAAAGTAAGTAATCTGGGCGTACAGTTCCAGACCAACGACGGCGTGGTCAGCGCCGTCAACGGCGTCAGCTTCGAGCTGGAAAAGGGCCAGACCCTGGGCATCGTCGGCGAATCCGGTTCCGGTAAGAGCCAGACCGTGCTGGCCATGATGGGCCTGCTGGCGCGTAACGGCAAAACCACCGGCGAGGCGCGGTACCAGGGCCAGAACCTGCTGGCCATGAGCCCGACCGAACTCAACCGCATCCGCGGCGACCGGCTGGCAATGATCTTCCAGGACCCGATGACCTCGCTCAACCCGTATCTGACGGTAGAGCGCCAGATGACCGAGGTACTGGAGCTGCACAAGGGCATCAGCCGCCGCGATGCGAAAAAGCGTGCCATCGAGCTGCTGGACGCAGTGCGCATTCCGGAAGCCGCCCGCCGCATCAATATGTATCCGCATGAATTCTCCGGCGGCATGCGCCAGCGGGTGATGATTGCCATGGCCTTGTTGTGCGAACCGGAAGTGCTGATCGCCGACGAACCCACCACCGCGCTGGACGTGACGGTGCAGGCACAGATACTCACCCTGCTCAAAGAGCTGCAGCGTGATTTCGGCACCGCCATCGTGATGATTACCCACGACCTGGGCGTGGTGGCCGGCCTGTGCGAAAAAGTGATGGTGATGTATGGCGGCCGCGTCATGGAATACGGCACTGCTGACAACATCTTCTATCAGCCCAGCCACCCCTACACCATCGGCCTGCTGGGTGCCTTGCCGCGGCTGGACCACGACGGCAGCGAGCTGGTGAGCATTCCGGGTAATCCGCCCAATATGGCGCACATGCCCAAGGGCTGCCCGTTCTCCGAGCGTTGCACCCACGCCAGCAGCCGCTGCGCCGACGAACTGCCGGCACTGTCTGCCAGCACCAGCAATCCGCAGGTGCTGCGCGCCTGTCACAAGCCGGTAGCCGAATTGCAGCTGGCCGCACAGGAGGTGGCACATGTCTGAACAAGCCAAGCAGCCGATTCTGTCGGTACGTGATGTCAAAGTGCATTTTCAGGTGAAGGGCGACGGCCGCTGGCCGTGGAGCGCCAGGCGCACGCTCAAGGCGGTGGATGGTGTCAGCTTCGACCTGTACGCCGGTGAAACCCTGGGCGTGGTGGGCGAGTCCGGCTGTGGCAAGTCCACGCTGTCGCGCGCCATCCTCAACCTGATTCCTGCCACCGCTGGTGAAATCGTGTGGATGGGCAAGGACCTCACCCGTGGCAGCGCGCAGGACTGGCATGCAGTGCGCAAGGATATCCAGATGATCTTCCAGGATCCGCTGGCCTCGCTCAACCCGCGCATGACCGTCGCCCAGATCATTGGCGAACCGCTGCGCGTGCATAAGCCGGAGCTGTCCGCCGACGACATCATGCAGCGCGTGCGCAGCATGATGCGCAAGGTGGGCCTGCGCGAGCAGATGATCAACCGCTATCCGCACGAATTTTCCGGCGGCCAGTGCCAGCGTATCGGCATTGCCCGCGCGCTGATTCTGGAGCCCAAGCTGATCATCTGCGACGAACCGGTATCGGCGCTGGACGTGTCGATCCAGGCGCAGATCATCAACCTGCTGAAGGAACTGCAGCGCGAGATGGGCCTGGCGCTGATCTTCATCGCCCACGACCTGGCGGTGGTGAAGCATATTTCCGACCGCATCCTGGTGATGTATCTGGGCCGTGAGATGGAGCTGGCGCAAAAGCATGCCTTGTACGATGCGCCTGCCCATCCTTACACCCGCGCCTTGCTGTCGGCCATTCCCATTCCGGACCCGAAGCTGGAGAAAAACAAGGTGATCCAGATCCTGCAAGGCGATCTGCCCAGCCCGATCAATCCGCCGTCCGGCTGCGTGTTCCGCACCCGCTGCCCGCAGGCCGAGGCGCGTTGCAGCAAGGAAACCATCCAGCTGCGCCGTATCAGTGAAGCAAGCCAGAGTTCCTGCCTGCTGGCCTGATTCAGCTCCTGTTGGCTACTCGGCTCCGCATTGACCATGCGGGGCCTTTTTCATTTCTGCAGGCTGCTTATGCCGGTATGGCTGTTAAATACTGAAAAATTACGTTAGCATCATGGCGCATTTTAAAAAGGAATTTTGATATGAAAAAATTGTCCCTTGCTCTCGTTTTTGCATTGTCCCTGTCTGGCACCGCCCAGGCTTTCGACCTTAATGGCATGCTCAGTTCCGGCAGCGACCTGCTCAAGGCCGCCACGCTCAGCGACGCTGACGTGAAGAACCTGGCTGCGGAATCCAGCGCCGTCATGGACAAGAAGAACAAGGTTGCCGCAGCTTCCAGCGTTTATGGCAAACGTCTGGCCAAGATCGTCAAGGGTCTGGACAGTGAAGACGGCACCAAGCTCAACTTCAAGGTTTACCAGACCAAGGAAGTGAACGCCTTCGCCATGGCCGATGGCACCGTGCGTGTTTACAGCGGCCTGCTGGACAAGATGGATGACGACCAGGTGCGCTTCGTGATTGGCCATGAAATCGGCCACGTCAAGCTGGGTCACAGCAAGAAGGCCATGCAGCTGGCTTACGCAGCTTCCGGTGCGCGCAAGGCTGCTGGCAGCAGCGGCAACAGCACGGCTGCAGCCCTGAGCGAGTCCGATCTGGGCAATTTTGCCGAAGCCATCGTCAACGCCCAGTTCTCGCAATCGCAGGAAAGCGATGCCGATGCCTACGGCGTGGGCTTCCTCAAGCGCCACAACTACAATGTGCAAGGTGCACCGTCGGCCCTGCGCAAGCTGGCCGAGCTGTACGGCAACGACAGCAGCATGCTGGCTAGCCACCCGGCCCCAGGCGAACGCGCTGCCAAGGTGGAAAAGCTGATCGCCAACTGATCAGGATACTGACACGAAAAAGGCCTCCGGATGGAGGCCTTTTTCATGCCGGGACAGCGCGGTTCAGCGTTTCTTTGGCGGCTTGGCCAGTTGCTTCAGCACATGGGACACCGCCACCAGCCCGAAGCTGGCCGTCACCACCATGCCGGCACCAAAGCCGGCGCAGGACAGGCCCTGCGGGCCACGGCTGCTGTCGGCATCGCAGCTTTGCGTGTCGGGATAGACCAGTTGTTCTGTGGAGAACACGCAGGGAACATGCAGCTTCTTGCCGGCATCGCGCGGAAAGCCGTGATAACGGCGCAGGTTGTAACGCAGCTTGGACAACAGCGGGTCGTAAGTCACTTCACCCAGATCAGCCAGCTTGATCAGGGTGGGGTCCATCTGGCCACCGGCACCGCCGGACACGATAAACGGCTGGCGACGGCGCACGCACCAGGCCGCCATGGCAGTTTTGACCCGCAGATTGTCGATGCAGTCGATGATGAAGTCGAAGCCCTGTCCCAGCATGGCCTCCAGATTGTCTTCGGTGACGAAGTCCTCGATTTCCTGCACCACGCAGGCCGGGTTGATGGCGCGCACGCGCTCGGCCAGCGCTGTCACCTTGGCCATGCCGTAGTGCGGGTCCAGCGCCGGCAGCTGGCGGTTGGTGTTGGATTCGGCAATATTATCCAGATCAATCAGCGTCAGGCGGTCGATTGCGCTACGGGCCAGCGCCTCCACCGCCCAGGAACCCACGCCACCCACCCCCACCACACAGACATGGGCTGTCTGAAAGCGGCTGAGTGCATCGGGGCCATACAGGCGGCCAATACCGCCAAAGCGGCGGTCAAGATCTGCGTCGTGCGACATCTGCTGTATATCCGGAACCCAAAAACGGCCAAGCATAACCAAGAGCGCCGAGGCTGACCAGTGTTTGCCCGGAAAAAAGCAAGCAGCTGATTTACTGGAACTTTCCGCCAGCTTGCCTATCCTTCTGCATAGGTCCGTCACGAATGCATGTCGGCATTCCTCTGATCCGGGCCGGCCTGAGTGATCTCAAGGGAGTTCCCCATGAAGCACCCGAGTTTCGATATCGATCTGGACAAGCATTACAACGCCACCGTGGTGATTGCCTGCGTGGCATGCGGTCACGAAAACCGTCATCATCTGAAATCCCTTTCCCCCGACCACAGCCTGCGCTGCCAGTGCGGCAGCGATATTTCAATGACGCATACTGCGATGCAGGCGGCCCAGCGCCGAGTGAGCGAATTGAAGCAGGCCTATCGAATAGCCTGATGGAGTGACGCCGACAATTTGTGTATCACCCCCGGCAAGCAGTTTGCTGGCACAATCAGGCAAGGCCTGATCTGGCATTTCCCTTCACGGCGGCCCCTCTGGCCGCCGCTTTCATTTGCAGGAGCACAGCATGCAGTGGATTGATATGCGCAGCGATACCGTCACCCACCCCACCCCGGCCATGCGCCAGGCCATGGCCAATGCCGTGGTGGGGGACGATGTCTATGGTGACGACCCGACGGTAGCCGAACTGGAAGCGCTGGCCGCCCGCTTGCTGGGCAAGGAGGCCGCCTTGTTTGTGCCCACCGGCAACTTCGGCAACCAGCTGGCCATCTTCACCCACTGCCAGCGCGGCAACGAGGTGATCCTGGGCGACGACTGCCATATCGTGTGGCACGAAACCGGCGGTGCGGCGGTGATTGCCGGGGTGCAATTGCGCACCATTGCCGGTGACAAGGGGGTGATGGATCCGGACGAAATCGAAGCGCGCATCCGGGTGGGCCACGACGTCCACTGGCCGCAAACCGGGCTGATCTGCCTGGAAAATGCCCATAGCAATGGCCGGGTGATTCCGCTGGACATCATGCAGCGCACTGCCGACATCGCCCGCCGCCACGGCGTGCCGGTGCATCTGGATGGCGCGCGCGTGTTCAATGCCGCCACCTATCTTGGCTGTGAGGTGCAGGACATCACCCGCCATGCCGACAGCGTGATGTGCTGTCTGTCCAAGGGCCTGGCCGCACCGGTGGGCTCCATTCTGGCCGGCACGGCCGACTTCATTGCCCGTGCCCGCTACAAGCGCAAGCTGCTGGGCGGTGGCTGGCGCCAGGCCGGGGTGCTGGCCGCGCCGGGCTTGCTGGCACTTACCGAGATGACACAGCGGCTGGGCGAGGACCATACCAATGCCCGCTATCTGGCCGAGCGCCTGCACGGCATGCCGTGTATCGAAGTCGATCTGGCCGATGTCCACATCAATATGGTGTGGTTCCGTCTGCTGGCTGATATCGATGTCAGCGAACTGATGGCGGCACTGGAAACTGCCGGTATCAAAGCCAATCCGCCCGAGGGTGGCCGCATGCGGCTGGTGACGCATTGGCAGATCAGCCGCAGCGACATCGACCGTGTGCTGGAGGTGTTCCAGCGCGTATTGAGCGACTAAAAGGCACTGTCTGAAGCCTTGTGCCTGCCTGCCGGAGGAACCATGAAACACATGCTGATAGCCTTGCTGGTCTTTATTTGTGGAACCGTGCAGGCCCAGGAACAGTTGCTGACGCTGCAAACCCGTCCATCAGTCACGCTGCGCATGTTGCTGCTGGAACCGGCAGGCAAGCCCGTGGCCAGTCTGATTCTGTTTACCGGCGGTGATGGCGTGCTCAAACTGGGGGACGATGGCCAGCCGCATGCCGGCGCGGGCAACTTTCTGGTGCGTACCCGCCAGTTATGGGTGGAACAGGGTTTTCAGGTGGCGGTGGTGGATGCACCGTCCGACCACCCTGACGGTATCAGCCGTGGCGACTTTCGCAGCAGTGCCGAACATGCCCAGGATATGGCGGTGGTGATCGACGCCCTGCATCAGCGGGCCGATGTACCGGTATGGCTGGTGGGAACCAGCCGTGGTACCACTTCGGCGGCAGCTGTTGCCATTCGTTTGCCTGAGCAGGTAGGCGGGGTGGTGCTAACCTCAACCATCAATCACGAGCGGGGCAATGTCGCGGCCATGAATCTGGCACAACTGACATTGCCGGTACTGGTGGTGCAGCATCTGCATGATCAATGCAAGGAAACGCTTTTCCGTAACGTGCAGGCGGTAATGGATGGCCTGCATGCGGCCAGAGCCCGCGAATTAATACTGGTTGATGGCGGTAAGGATACCGGTGATCCTTGCCAGCCCTGGGCTGCGCATGGCTATAACGGCATCGAGGCGGAGGTGGTGGAAAAGGTGGCGCGCTGGATTCGTCAGCATTGACTGGCAAACAAAGCCTGTACCCAGCGGGAGGGCAGGTTTGTCTGATCACTGCACGGGCTGCATCATCAGGCGCTGACCGGGTGCTGCAAGATTGCTGAGTGAGGTTTGCCGATGTCCGCACTCAGTATCGGACACAAAAACGGACCTGCAACAGAAATGTTGGCAGGTCCGTTTTTTGCATTTTTCATGCCTGTTTTCACCGTACGGATCAATTGTAAATCACGGTAACCCATCTCCTTCCAGACTCAGAAACCTGCTCTATCTGTTTGGATGCTGATGAAAAATCGCGCGATACCCGGACCGATTGTGTGGCCGAGACGTCAGCACAACTCGGATTGAGCTTGCCATGACGGGCGCTATGGTAAGCCGCTGGATGCTCCGCATAGTGTAGCCAGGTTGCTGCAGGAATGACGCAGGGAGAATTCACGATGGCACCGCGAAAGGTGATGGTTCCGCTACTGGCTTTGGCAAATGGGCAGGCCAACACAATGAGAAAAAACAGTGCAAGACGAGCTGGTTTCATGATGTTTCACCCCTTTACTAAGAATAATTACTTCATTGTTAGGAAATTTCTTTTTAATTTATAGGAAATTATTTAACTGCGATTGCTTAGCTATGGCTTAATTTTTATTAAGCAATTGGTTTTAAATAAGTGAGCAATTCAGTATATGAAATCTTTTGATTTAATATAATCATCCAACTTGAAAGGATGAGGTTTAATTTCGAAGTAAATATAAAATACGCAGCGACGTTTTGCTGCAGGAAAATGCTGCGTGACTGCAACTTGCAGTACTAAAGAATAGGTAACGGAGGTGTAGCGAAATTGATGCTGTTTTAGATCAATACCGATGCAGTGCTAAGCTGTGCGCCTGTTTGCATTTTTGGTTCTCCCATGTCCCATCTTCTCGATTCCCACCTATGGCTGGAAAGCCTGGATGATCCCGCTGTCGATACCTGGGTTGCCGCACAGAACAAGCGCACCCAGGCGTTACTGGATGCAGATGAACGCTATGCGCCCTTGCGCCAGGAAATCCTGGATCATCTGCGCGATACCCGGCAGATTCCCTTCTTTTCCGAACACGCCGGCTGGCTGTACAACTTTCATCAGGATGAACACCACCCGCGCGGCATCTACCGGCGCACCACGCTGGCGGACTATCAGGCGGCCAGTCAGCAATGGCATACCGTGCTGGACGTGGATGCCATTGCCGCCGCCGCCGGCAAGGATTGGTATCTGGATGGGGTGGCGCACTGCACGGTGCAGCCCTCCCGTGTGCTGGTGCATTTGAGTGAGGGCGGTGGCGATGCCAGCCTGGCCTGGGAATACGATCTGGAAACCGCCAGCTGGGTGGAGCAGGGCTTTCGCTTTCCGCACGGCAAAAACCATATTGCCTGGCGCGACCCGGACAGCGTGCTGGTATGCCCCGGCTGGAAGGGTGCACCACTGAGCCGTTCCGGCTACCCGCGCGAAGTGTGGCTGGTGGAACGCGGGGCCGACGGCCAGCATCAATGGCAGCAGCTGTTTGCCGCCGACCCGGAGGCCATGATGGTGGCCGCCTGGCGTTATCTGGACGGGCCGGATGGCTGGCTGGACCTGATCGAAGCGGCTGACGGCTTTTACAGCAAGACTTACCACCTGATCGACGCTGATTTGCAGACCCATCCGCTGCCGTTACCGGCCAAGGCGGATATCGAGGCTTATCTGCATGGCCAGTTCATCGTCAAACTGGCGGAAGACTGGTGCTGGCAGGACAAAACCCATGCCGCCGGCAGCCTGCTGGCGGTGCCGCTGACCTGCCTGCTTGGCGATGAGGGCGGCATCCAGCTGCTGGTGGCTCCGGCAGTCAGACTGGCGGTGGAGTCGGTGGAAACCACCCGCAGCAGCGTGGTGGTGAATCTGATCGACAATGTGCGCAGTCGCCTGCTGGCTTTCGACTGGCAGGATGGCAGCTGGCACGCGCGCAGCCTGCCGGTGCCTGATAGCGGCGTCATCGAGTTTGCCGACCAGCCGTGGAACAGCGATGTGCTGTGCTACAGCTTCAGCGACTTCCTCACCCCTACCGGCCTGTACCGGCTGAATGTAGCCACCGGCGAGCACAGCTGCCTGCGCCAGCAGCCTGCGGCATTTGATGCCAGCCGTTTTGTGGCCGAGCAGTGCTGGGCCACGGCGTCCGATGGCGTGGGCATTCCCTATTTCGTGGTGCGCCCCCGCGATACGGTTGCGGATGGCAGTACACCAACACTGTTATACGGCTACGGTGGCTTTGAAGTGCCGATGATGCCCTACTACGTGGAAAACTTCGGCGCGCACTGGCTGGAAAAAGGCGGTGCCTTCGTACTGGCCTGCATTCGTGGTGGCGGCGAGTTTGGCCCCGGCTGGCATCAAGCGGCGCAGGGTATTAACCGCCCGGTATCGTTTGATGATTTCTGCAGCGTGGCCGAGGCGCTGATCGGCAGCGGCCTGACCAGCCCGGACAAGCTGGGCATAGAAGGCGGCAGCAATGGCGGCCTGCTGGTGGCCGCCTGCATGGTACGTCGACCAGAATTGTTCAAGGCCGTGGTGTGCGAGGTACCGCTGCTGGATATGCTGCGCTACACCGAACTGCTGGCCGGTGCCAGCTGGATAGACGAATACGGCGACCCGGCCGACCCGCAACAGGCGGCTGCCTTGCTGGCCTATTCGCCCTATCACCAGCTGCAAACCGATGTGCGCTACCCGCTGCCCTTGTTCACCACCAGCACGCGGGACGACCGGGTACATCCCGGCCATGCCCGCAAGATGGTGGCACGCATGCTGGAGCTGGGCCATGCCGCGCTGCTGCTGGAAACCGATGCCGGTGGCCATACCGGCAATGCCGGTCAGGAGCAGACCGCGGCAGAACTGGCCCGGGTGCTGGTGTACCTGTATCAGCAACTGTTGGATTGAAGCCATCGTCATCGCGACTGGGTGGTGCTAGTCTGGGCGTTTCCTGCCGAGGAGATGCCAGTGATCACCCTGTACGTGTTTGGCCCGGCCTTTGGCCTGCCCGATGCCAGCCCCTTTGTGCTGAAGGCCGAGATGCTGCTCAAGCTGTCCGGCCTGCCTTACCGCAAGCAGCGTGGCAGCATGCGTACTGCGCCCAAGGGCAAGCTGCCCTATATCGATGACGATGGCACACCGGTGCCGGATTCCACGCTGATCCGCCTGCACCTGGCCGAACGCCACGGCATCACGCTGGATGAAGGACTGAGCGATGCGAACCGGGCACTGGCCTGGAGCGTGGAGTGCCTGTGCAGCGATCACCTGTACTGGTGCGTGGTGCATGAGCGCTGGATGGATGATGCGGTATTCGCCCGTGGACCGGGGGTGTTTTTCCAGCGTGTGCCATTGTTGCTGCGCGGCATGGTCATCCGCATGATCCGGCGCAAGGTGCGCGGCAATCTGCACGGCCAGGGCCTGGGCCGGTTCAGCCCGGAAGAACGCCAGCGCCTGCTGCAACTGGATATCGCTAGCCTGGCGGCGCTGCTGGCGGACCAGCCCTATATGCTGGGTGTGGCCCCGTGCTGGCTGGACGCCACCGTGTTTGCCTTTCTCGCCTCGGCCTTGCTGGCCAAACTGGGTGATACCCCCAGCCAGCAGGCGGTGCAGCAGCATCCGAATCTGCAGGCTTATGTCGAGCGGCTGCGTCGGCAATATTTTCCCGACTGGACGACCTGAGCATGACTGGCGCGTTTCTTGCTGAGTAGAGCGGTATCATCCAGACCCTGACCCTGAGCATGAGCCAAGATATTCACATCCGCCCGGCCACGGCAGCCGACGCCGCCAGCATTGTGGCGATTTACAATCCCTACGTGCGGGACACCACCATCAGCTTTGAAGAACAGGAAGTCAGTGCGGAAGAAATGGCTGAGCGTGTGGCCAAGGTGCAGCAGCAAGGCCTGCCCTGGCTGGTGGTGGAACTGCACGGCGAGCTGCTGGGCTATGCTTATGCCACACGCTGGCGGGTGCGCCATGCCTATCGCTTTGCGGTGGAAACTTCGGTGTATTTTGCCGCAGCCGCCCGTGGCCAGGGCCTGGGCAGCCGGCTGTACCGCACCTTGTTGCAGCAATTGCGCGATCTGGGAGGGCACCTGGCCATTGCTGGTATTGCCTTGCCCAATCCACCAAGCATTGCCTTACATGAGAGCCTGGGGTTCCAGCAGGTGGCCACTTTTCACGAAGTTGGCTGGAAGGCCGGTCGCTGGCTGGATGTAGGTTATTGGGAGTTGCGGCTGAACGAGGGTGTACCTGCTACCGTGGAAAATGCCTGAGGAATGCCCCGGCCTGGTCAGGCCTTCACCAGTCTGGTGCATGCAGAATTTGCCGGCTTGCCCTGTTTTGTGCGAAATTTGATCAAATAAAACAGGAGAAGTAGGTATGACCCAGGCTAGCGACATCATCGTTTTTCAACGCAACCCGGTGCGGGTGGAGCAGTTTGCCGCACCGGCCGAACGCCGCATCGAAGGCGAATGCGCCCAGACGGTGGAGAACCATTATTCCGATCCCAGCGGTCAGTTTCATGCCGGTATCTGGAGCGGCGGCTGCGGTAGCTGGCGCGTGAAATACCACGAGCATGAATTCTGCACCCTGCTGGAAGGCTATGTGCGCCTGACCGATAAGCAGGGCGACAGTGTAGAGCTGTATGCCGGCGACCATTTCGTCATCCCTGCCGGATTCGAGGGTATATGGGAGGTGCTGGAGCCCGCCCGCAAGACTTACGCCATCTTCGAGCCCAAATAGGCCCGGATGGATGTTGCAGCAAAAGCCCCGCTCTGGCGGGGCTTTTGCTGTTGGCAGAACCGGCTGCTATTCGCCCAGGCTATGCTCCAGCTGTTGCAAGCGGGTCTTGAGTGCGGCTACCTCGGCTTCCAGTGCGGCTACGCGCCCGGTCAGGCCAACATCAATCACTGCTGCCGCGGCAACGGTTTCGCTCAGAACCGGTTCGCCACTGAGCAGATGGCACCAGCGGGCCTCGCGTTCTCCGGGCTGGCGCGGCAGCTTCTGTACCAGCGGCGGATATTTGTCTGCCAGTGCCTCCAGCGCTGTTTCCACTTCCTCTACACTGGCAAAGCTGTAGATACGGCCCGCGCGAGTGCGGATTTCGGCACTGGTCTGCGGCCCGCGCAACATCAGTAGGGCCAGGGCGGCCAGACGGGCTCCGTCGATATTCCATTCATAGTTCAGCCGGTGCTCGTACTTGGCCACCCTGCTGCCGGCTGGCAGGCGCTCGGCAATCAGTTTTCTGCTCAGCAGACTGTCCAGCGCCGCGCTCAGGTCGGCATCGGACAGCTGCATGACCGGCTCACGGCTGGTCAGCTGATTGCAGGCGGAGGACAGGCTGTTGAGCGTCAGCGGATAGGCGTCCGGCGTCAGCGCCTGTTTCTCGATCAGTGCGCCCAGCACACGGACTTCTGCTGCGTCCAGTTGGTGTGTGTCCATCGTTGGCTCCTTGTTGCAATGTGCACATCATCGCACCAAGCAGGGCAGGCGACCAAGCCTTGTCAACAGGGGCGTGACAGCTGGTGGCCACGGACGGTGACATGGCGTGGTGCTTGACAGGCTGCAGCGGACTGGCCACCCTGTCGCCTTTTGAAATGCAAGCAAGGAAATGGCGATGAAGCGGGTGGATCTTCTGTTGGTGGAACAAGGACTTGCCACTTCGCGCACGGCAGCACAAAGCCTGCTGGAAACCGGGCGGGTCAGCCTCAATGGCCAGGTTATCAGCAAGGCCAGCAGCAAGTTTCCTGCCGGTACGCCGCTGGAAGTCCGGCCGGACCCATCCGACCGCTTTGTCTCGCGTGGTGGACAGAAGCTGGATGCTGCCTTGCAGGAAGCCGGGCTGGATATTCATGGCTGGCGGGTGCTGGATGTGGGCCAGTCCACCGGCGGCTTCACCGATTGCGTGCTGCAAGCCGGTGCCGAGTACGTGGTTGGTGTGGATGTGGGGCATGACCAGCTGCACCCGCGGTTGTGGGATGATCCGCGCATTCGCTGTCTTGAAGGCGTGAATGCCCGTGAGCTGGATAGGCAGCGCCTGTTGCAGGCCAATGATGGTTTGCCCTTCGACCTGATGGTGTGCGATGTGTCCTTTATCTCGCTTACCCTGATTCTGCCTTCAGCCCTGCCTTTGCTCGGTGACAACGGTTGTCTGCTTGGTCTGGTCAAGCCGCAGTTCGAGGTGGGGCGCGGTGCGCTGGGTCATGGCGGCATCGTGCGCGATGAAAGCCTGTTCGCCGGGGTGCAGGACAAAATTGCCAATTGTCTGGACGATCTGGACTGGCGGGTGGAGCGCTGGATTGAAAGCCCGATTACCGGGGCCGATGGCAACCGCGAGTTCTTTGTATTGGCGCGGCCGCTGTTTTGAGTGGACAAAGAAAATCCGCAGAGGCATTGCACTCTGCGGACAGCACTCGCCACCTTGCTTGTGGCGTTGCGATGGGATGACCGATATTGGCCTCAGTCCTCGTTGCCACGCACTACCAGCAGCGGGCAATGTGTCTTGCGCATGACATTTTCGGCAAAGCTGCCCAGCAGCAGATGCGCGAGGCCCGTACGGCCATGAGTGCCGATGACGATGAGTTCGGCATGGCGGCTGTCGGCAAAGCGGATTAGCGATTCGGCCATATCCTTGCCGCCCTCCCAGCTTTCTGCAATATGACAGTCTACCCGGCTGATACCTTCATTGATGGCCCGCTTTTCCGCCTTGTCCAGCAAGTCGCGCGCCTGGCGAAAAGCCAGATCGTGCAACTGGTGGGTGTCCAGCGCACCCACGCCTTCAATGGCCATATCACGCAAACTGGCGACATGTACCAGGGAAATTCCTGAATCCGCAATTTTTGCTATCCTAATTGCCTCATCTAGTGCTTTTTCTGCGGTCTTGCTACCATCAACAGCAATCACGATATGTTGGTACATGGCACACTCCTCGTAAAACCATCATGTCTGCCAGCCAGTTACAGGCTGGCGCTGTCTGGCGCCTGGCATGGTAGCCATCAGAAGGGGCGCGACAGAATGTTATCTTTAGTTTTTAGCATACTAGTCAGGCCAGCCTGGCTTCCCGAACTATTTGTGAACCGCTTGATCTATAACAAATTCAAGTAAACAGCGTCGCCATTTAATGCCATTACGACAAATTGTCGTATGCTATCGTCTTGCACCAAGCCATTCAGGGAGACTGGTTTCACATCATGATGATCTTTGCTTTACTGTGTTTGCTGGCTATTGTGCTTGTTCTTGCCTGGAGCATACAGTCCGGGAGGCGAAAAAAAACCCAGCAAATGGCAGATAGTCGTATCTATGCCGCACATACCCAGTCGCGTCCGCTGGAACCGTTGGAACATAGCACAGGCCGCGCGTTTGGCCTGCTGTTGAAAGCTGCGCGGGGTGATCGCTCGGTGGTGGAAAAATGGATTACCAGCGAGCAGCACCAGCATGGTCAACCGCTTAGCCGTGAAGGTGCCATTGAGCAACTGGCACGTCGCCTACAGGCTTCGCGCCGTTAAGACTGCTCAGTCTCCCAGCACTACTCCTTCGCGGCGGGGGTCTGCCCCGCCAGCATAGCCATGTGCAGTCCGGACAATGGCGGACAGGCCGCTGGTCATCTCCACTTCCTGTACCGTATGGCCCAGTGCGCGCAATGCTGCCATTGATGACGCCAGTCCACGATTCTCTTCCAGTTCGGTATCGCCATTGCGGTTGCCATAGTGCGGCAGGCTGACCGCTTGCTGCGGGTCCAGTTTCCAGTCCAGCAAGCCCAGTAGCGTCTGGCTGACATAGCCGATGATCTGGCTGCCGCCCGGCGAGCCGGTAGCCAGCACAAACTGACCACGGTCATTGAATACCAGAGTGGGTGACATGCTGCTGCGCGGGCGCTTGCCTGCTTCCACCCGGTTGGCAACCGGTGTGCCATCCTCATCCGGGCGGAAGGAAAAATCGGTGAGCTGGTTGTTGAGCAAAAAGCCCTTCACCATCAGCCGGCTACCAAACTGGTCTTCGATGGAGCTGGTCATGCTGACCACTCTCCCGGCGCGATCCACAATGTTCAAATGCGAGGTGGAGGGGAGTTCCGGTGCGCTGTCCCGGCCATAGAGGCTGAGCCGGATGCCGGATGGTTCTCCCGCCGTGGCGCGTCCCATGCTGCGGTCCGGGGTGATCAGCCGGCTGCGTTGCTGCAGGTAGTCGCGGCTGACCAGCGCCTGGCTGGGGACGGCGACAAAGTCAGGATCGGCCAGATAGCGGTTGCGGTCGGCAAAAGCCAGTTTGTTCGCCTCGGCAAACAGGTGGATGGTGTTGCTGCCAGTGGGCGACATGGTGGACAGGGGGAAGCGCTGCAGCAGTCCCAGCATCTGCAATACGGCCACACCGCCGGAACTGGGCGCATCCATGCCGCATACCTGCCAGCGACGATATGGGCCGCACAGCGGCTTGCGTTCAATGGCCTGATAGGCCGCCAGATCTGAAGCCCGCATGTGGCCGGGGTTCTCCTGGTGCCGGTTGATGGCATCGACAATGGCCTGGCCGATTTCTCCCTGGTAAAACGCTGCCGGACCACGCTGCGCCAGCTGTTCCAGCGTGGAGGCATAGTCCGGGTTTTTCAGGATGCTGCCCACCGGCAGCGGACTGCCATCCGCCTGATAGAAATAAGCCCGCGCCTGTGGGTCTTGTTGCAAGAAACGTTCCGTACCCAGCAAGGTGTGCAGGCGCGGTGAGATGGCAAAACCTGTCCGTGCCAGCTGGATGGCCGGCTGGAACAGGCTGGCCCAGGGGAGCTTGCCACCACGCTGATGTGCCAGCTTCAGCATGGCCACCACGCCGGGTACGCCAACCGAACGCCCGCCCACCACGGCGCGGTAAAAATCCATGGCCTTGCCGTCGGCCTGCAGGAATAAGCGGCTATCTGCCGTGACTGGTGCTGTTTCGCGGCCATCAAAGCTGGTGAGCTTGCGGCCATCGAAATACAGCATGAAAGCGCCGCCGCCAATGCCGGAGGATTGTGGCTCGGTCAGCCCCAGCACCAGTTGCGTGGCGATGGCAGCATCAATGGCGCTGCCACCGCGACGCAGGGTATCGCGTGCAGCCTGACTGGCGTAGGGATTGGCAGTGCTGACCATGCTGTGGCGGCTGTAAACCGCCGGACGGGTCTGAAAGCCGCTGGCCGCTTCCGGCGCCGCGGTATCGGCCAGCGTGCACAGCGGCAGCAGCAACAAGAGCAGGGCAGTAAAACGCATGTCATTCCTCAGGGAGGGACGGGATTGGCAGTCTGGTCCTGACAGGACAGCAGCATGGTGGCCCAGGCGCGTGGCAGGGTCAATCCGGCGTAGTTGGCATGAAAAAAGCTGCCAGTCGCAGGAGGGCGGCTGACAGCTTTGTACGCACGGTGAAAATCAGGCCAGGGTGGTTAGGTACTGGCGTTCCCATGCGGTGATCTGGTTGTGGAAGTGGCTCAGTTCAATGTCTTTCACGGCCAGATAAGCATCGGTGAATTCCTGACCGAACAGGCGCTTGGCAGTGTCGTGCGCTGCCATCAGTGCGCAGGCCGCATCCAGCGTATTGGGCAAGGTGGCAGCATTGTCATTGTTGAAGACATTACCGACTGCCGCTTCGCTCGGGCTGCGTTTTTCTTCCACCCCCAGCAGGCCGGCACCCAGGCTGGCGGCGAGCGACAGATAGGGGTTGGCATCGCAGCCGGGCAGGCGGTTTTCCACACGACGTGCCGCCGGGCCGGAAACCGGCACGCGGATGCCGACCGAGCGGTTGTCTACACCCCAGCTGACATTGACCGGGGCTGCCAGTCCCTTGACGAAGCGCCGGAAGGAGTTGGGGCTGGGGCAGAACAAGGGCATCAGGTGCGGCAGGTATTGCTGCAGGCCGCCGATATAGTGGAAGAAGTCCGGGCTGGCTTCGCCATCGTCCAGGCTGAACACATTATTGCCCTGGCCATCCACCACGCTCTGGTGCAGGTGCATGGAGCTGCCGGGCTGGCCTGACAGCGGTTTGGCCATGCATACCACGTTCAGGCCATGCTGGTAGCCGATTTCCTTCAGCGCGTACTTGAACAGGAAGGTCTGGTCGGCCAGCGCCAGTGCATCGCCGTGCTTGAGGTTGATCTCGAACTGGCTGGGGCCCATTTCGTGGACATAAGTATCGGTGTCGATGCCCAGCTGCTCGCAGGCGCGGTACAGGTCGTCGAAGAAGGGTTCCAGGTCGTTCAGCGTGGAGAAGCTGAAGGCATCGAAGCCGCTTTCGCGCCGGCCGGTGCGCAGGGCCGGGGCCTGGTAGGGCTGATCGGCATCACCATGGGCGGCAAAAATGTAGAATTCCAGCTCCGGAGCCACCACCGGGGTCCAGCCACGGGCCTGATAGCGGGCCAGGATGTTTTTCAGTGCCGAGCGCGGAGCCAACGGCGACAGGCTGCCGTCGTGGTCGATGTTGTCGCACACCACCAAGGCGCGCGGGGTTTTGGCCCACGGCACCGGGTAGAGGGTGGCAAAGTCGGGGCGCAGCACCACATCCGGGTCGTTTTCACCGTAGAAGCGGTAGTCGGGAAATTCTCCCACGCAGGTCTGGATGGCCACGGCGCGGGCAATGCGCAATTCCTGGCCCTTGATCAGGGCCTGTGCGGGCAGGGTTTTGCCACGCGGAAATCCGCTGACATCGGCAAAGGCAAGTTCAACGTCGCGGACGTTATGTTTGGTCAGCCATTCGGCCTGTGCAGCCGTGATGGAATACTGGGACATGCAGGTCTCCCCTGGAGCGTTCTCGATTGTTTCATCTATCTGCCTGTCTGTCGGTGAATCATTTTTTTGATTTTGTGGGCTAAGCCCTGTGGGCATTATGCCACTGGCAGTAGGGAGGGCAAGCACAGCGTCGCCTTGCTGGCCGTGGATGGCTCACATGCAGCGGCCCCGCACGCAGGCGGGGCCGGGGGATGTTGTCTTATCCGGATGGTGTCAGAGGCGGAAGCGCGAGACCGATTCGTTCAGCTGGCGGGCATGGCTGTCGATATTGCGCATGGCGGTTACCGCCAGTTGTACCGAGGACTGGGTTTCCTCCACCACGCCAGCTACCTGTTCCACGCTGACGGCAATATTGGCCCCGGCCTGGCTTTGCTCGGTCATGGCGCTAACCACGGCGTGCAGGCTTTCCAGCGCAGACTGGGCCTGACGGCTGATGGTATCCAGCGTTTGTGCGGCCTGATTGGCCTTGCCGACACCCAGTTGCACGGCTGGGCGGATTTCTTCCATGCGTCCGGCGACGGTGCCGGTTTCACTGACCACGGCCTGTACGATATGGGTGATTTCGTCGGTGGCGCTGGCGGTGCGCTCGGCCAGCTTGCGTACTTCATCGGCTACCACGGCAAAACCGCGACCCATCTCGCCGGCACGGGCTGCTTCGATGGCAGCATTGAGCGCCAGCAGATTGGTCTGGTTGGCAATGTCGCGAATGGTTTCGGCGATGCCACTGATATTGCGGGTACGCTCGGCCAGGCTGCCGACCAGGTCGCTGACATCACCTACCTGAGAGGCAATGGATTCGATACCGCTGGCGGCTTCCTTGGCGACTTCTTCGCCTTCGCGGGCCAGTTGGCTGGAGCGGCGCGCACCTTCTTCCGAACCACCGGCATTGTCCTTGACGTGGTCAATGCTGACCGACAGCTGTTCGATGGACGCTGCTGCAGAGGCGGTGGAGTTGCTGGCAATGCCTGACACCTCGTCCACCTTTTGCATCTGTTCGGACAGCTGCTGGCCGGCATGGCCGATATCGTCAGTGGACTGGCGAATCTGGCTGATCATCTCGCGCAGCTTGTGCTGCATCTCCTGCATGGCAGCCAGCAGGCTTTGTGGCGGGCCATTGACATCGATGTTTTCGGTGAGGTTGCCTTGGGCAATCTGGCGCACCACCTGGGCGGCATAGGCCGGCTCTCCACCCAGCGAGCGGATGATGCTGCGCGACATGGCGGCACCCAGCAGTACCAGTGCAACCACGGCAACTGCGCTGAGAATCAGCAATACCGTGCCTTGCTTCCAGAACAGCGCATCGATGTCATCAATGAAAAAGCCTGTGCCGATAGTCCAGCCCCAGGGGTCGAATCGCACCACGCCGTTGAGCTTGGGCAACTGCTCCTTGCTGTCCCCGCGCGAGGTCAGAATGGTGACGATGCCGTAGTGGTCTTTTTGCAGCGCCTCGTCATATACCGCTACGGTGGTGCGACCATCCGGCACCGTGCTGCCCATATCCACCTTGCCTTCGCGCTCGGCCTTGGGATGCAGCACCAGGCGGTTGTCCTTGTCACGGGCGAAGAAGTAAATATCGTTCACCTTCAGCGCCTTGAGCGATTTGCGCGCCATGTCCTGTGCCTGCGGGCGCGTCAGCTTGCCGCTGGCCTCCTGCTTGGCATAGTAGTCGAGGGTGTTTTCCGCCATGCGCAGCAGCAGCGTGATCTGCTCGCGTTTTTCACTCTGCAGCGTGCTGCGGGTGATATACAGCGACGTGGCGGCCAGGGTGATCAGGGCAATCAGGCTGGCGGCAATGATGATGATGAGGCGGGTATTGACTCGCACGGTAGGGTTCCCGTTAGCTGGAGAAATTTTTATAAGTGGTATGTATAAATATACCGAAGCATTATTAATACTAAATGTAGTAGTGCTGGGGAAATACTGCTGAAAACCCCAACATCCCGACATGCTTGTGGCAATTTATCTACTTATAGCTCCTGCTGGGCCAGGGCGGCAGTAAAAACAGCAAAATCACGTTTTACCTGATCGGCATAGGCAAGTGCATAGCTGGCGATGGCCAGGTCGAATTTGTCAGATTGTCCGATGTAGCCTGCCAGTCCGGCAGCTTGTCCACCGGATTTGGCGTGCGCGCGTGCTAGCGCCCAGGCGCAGGCTTGGCCAAAGGCGGTAAGGCTTTCACTGCTGGCAAAGGATTCCAGGGTCGGTGCTGCCTTCATGTCGCGCAGTTGGCGCACATAGAAGTGCCGGTCGCCTGGGCCGGTAGTCCAGCCCAGAAACAGGTCGCTGGCGGCCTGCATCAGACGCTGGCCAAACACCACCCGCTTGCCCTGATGGCCGTGGACGCAACGCTGGGTATAAGGTTCCAGCACCGAACTGCGTGCTTCCTTTAGTTGCAGGAACAAGGGCTGGTCGTAACTGTCTTGTAGCAGCATCACCAGACAGCGGGTGCCGACACTGCCCACACCGACTACCTTGAAAGCAGCATCCACCAGTCGGAACCTGTCCAGCAAAGCGCGGCGGTCTTCCTTCAGTGTATTGCTGTACCGGGACAGCATGGGCTGCAGCAGTTCCTGGTACTGCTCGTCACCCAGCCAGTGTTCGTCATTGCCCCATACCTGATCTTGCTGCTGCATGTGAAAGATAACCGGCGGATCATCACGCAGGCGCAGGTTGCCGTTCTCCAGAACCGTCATTTTCGGCAGCAGTTTTTCCTGAGTCTGGCCCCTGGCCTTGTCTGCCAGCTTGAGCAGTTGCTGGCGGATGCTGTCGCTGGGCGCACGCGCAAGCAGTTGTTCGAAACCGACCTTGCTGTACCACAGTTCCAACTGGCTGATGCGGGCATAGTCCTGCATGCGCCGGCGATAGGTGCTGACCAGCTGGCAAACAGCACGGGATGCGGCGTCATCGCTAAAACCGCGCTCACGCGAGGCCAGCACCACGCTGACGGCCAGGCGTTTCAAATCCCATTCCCACGGGCCGTGATGGGTTTCGTCGAAGTCGTTGATGTCAAACATCAACTGGCGTTCGGGCGAGGCAAAGAATCCGTAGTTCATCAAATGCGCATCGCCACATACTTGCATCGGCATGCCGCTGTGCGGGCCGGCTGCCAGATCAGCGGCCTGAATCATGGCCATACCTCGGAAAAAGGCAAACGGGGAGGCCTGCATGCGCTGATAGCGTAGCGGCACCAGCCCGGGGACGCGGCCAGCAGACGTCTGGCGCAGCATGGCGACCACATCGCGTTGTGGGCTAAGCACACATTCGGCCTGACGCGTGCGTGGGCAATGCTCTCGGCGAGCCCTGCCGGCAGCTAGGCGATCTTCATACTGGGGATGGGCGATGGTGGCCATGTGGATGTTCCAGAAATTGACTTCAGCCCCAGTGTAACCGTTCGGTCATGAAAATTTGATGATGTGATGGCGGCTTGGGCAGTTGCAGTGTATTGGCATGCCGGAACCGGCGATGACGAGCAGGCAATGATGCTGAGGCACTCAGCAGACTGTCCGTGTACTTATGCACAGAATAATGCACAGGCTATGCACACTATCCACCATGGCGGGTGGGAAAGGTTAAGTTGTGCACAGGGAGGTTTGGTCTCCCTGCAAGCCCTTGTCACATATTACAGACCGGCAAGCGGGCTTATGCACAGCTTGTTCAGTTTTTACCCCGGATTTCCACAGGTCAATGTGCTTTTTTATATTTATCCACAGGCTCATTCAGCACAGCGTTTGATCAGTCGTTGCCAGGGTGGGGTGAGCGGAATGCCGTTCTGGTCTGCCTGTAGTTGGCTGCCTTCCCCTTGCGGACGGATATCCACTTGCAGGCTGGTTTTGTTACTGACCGGGTTGAGCAGGCGGATGGATTCTGCCTTGTCTGCGGCGGTGTCACGCTTGACGTAGTCATCCGGAATCTTCAGGCGGCGAATGCCCTGCTGCAGGCAATCGGCAACCAGGGCCGGGGACTTTTCCGATGGCAGCTGCAGCGTGCTGTCGGCGTGAGCGGCAAGGCTGGTGCCAAGCAGAATGGCAAGGAGCAGGCCGCGCAGGAAGATGGAGGCTGGCTGTGGTGGCATGATGATGACTCCGGCAGGTAATAGCCGATGGAGAGCCGGCATGCGCTGGTGGTTCCTGCTGACCGGCCAGGCAGATGTTAAGGAGTGTTGAACAGCCCGGACTGTAGCGCGGTGGAAATCACCAGGATCACCAGCAGCACAAGCAGCTGGCGTCTGCTGTGGTGTGTCAGCATGCTGCCGATTTCCTCGGTCGGCAAGCGCCCGCGTTCCAGTCGTTGCCGACATTGCCGTATCAGAGGGCGGGTACGGTATTCCTGCAGCAGCAGCAGGGCAATGCCCAGCAGCTTGGCCATGGCCAGCGGCACCGGCCTGCCTTGCGACCACAGCAGGGAGAGATGGCTGGCTGCCAGCATGCTGCCACTGACTATCCACAGCAGCAGGGACAGGCACCACCAGTTGTCGGCGCGCAGACTGCGTTGTACCGCGGGTGCATCGGGTGTAGATGCCAGATTGCGACCGCGCGCGGCAATCGCCCCCAGACCGCAGCCCAGGGCCAGCAAATGTAGCGTGGCGAACAGCCATTGCAGCATGATGAGCCCCCCGGCCAATCTGGTTTGCCTACACTAGTGAAGCTGCCGGTGGCTGGCAAGTTGTGGCTGGTATTTCACTGGCATGAAAGTGGCAATGTGGGGAATTTGTCATGCCGCTGCCATGCAGGCATGAAAAAACCGGCCGTAGCCGGTTTCATCACGGAGTTGCTGCGGTTCAGCCGCGTACCTGGCCGTCGCCCAGTACCACCCATTTCTGGCTGGTCAGCCCTTCCAGGCCTACCGGGCCGCGGGCGTGGATCTTGTCGGTGGAAATGCCGATTTCCGCACCCAGGCCGTATTCGAAGCCGTCGGCAAAGCGGGTGCTGGCATTCACCATCACGCTGGAAGAGTCTACCTCGCGCAGGAAGCGACGGGCGCGGCCGTAGTCTTCGCTGACGATGGCATCGGTGTGGTGGCTGCCGTAGTGGTTGATGTGGTCGATGGCTTCGTCCAGATCCTTCACCACCTTGATGGCCAGAATCGGCGCGGAGTATTCGGTAAACCAGTCGTCTTCTGTCGCTGCCACTACCTTGTCGCCCAGGATGGCGCGGGTGCGTTCGCAGCCACGCAGTTCCACGCCTTTTTCCCAGTAGGCTTCAGCCAGACGCGGCAGGATGAATTCGGCAAACGCGGTATGCACCAGCAGGGTTTCCATGGTGTTGCACGGTGCATAGCGCTGGGTCTTGGCATTCATGGCGATGTTGAATGCCTTGTCCGGATTGGCGGTGTCGTCGATATAGACATGGCAATTGCCATCCAGATGCTTGATCACCGGCACACGGGCTTCGGCGCTGATGCGGGCGATCAGGCTCTTGCCGCCACGCGGCACAATCACGTCGACATATTGCTGCATGGTGATCAACTCACCCACGGCGGCGCGGTCGGTGGTTTCCACCACTTGCACCACTTCGGCGGGCAGGCCGGCCACGCGCAGGCCTTCGCTGACACAGGCGGCAATGGCCTGGTTGCTGTGGAAGGCTTCCGAGCCGCCACGCAAGATGGTGGCATTGCCGGACTTCAGGCACAGGCCGGCGGCATCGGCGGTGACATTGGGGCGGGCTTCGTAAATGATGCCCACCACACCCAGCGGCACGCGCATCTTGCCCAGCTGGATGCCGGAGGGGCGATAGCAGAAGTCGTCCATTTCACCTACCGGATCGGGCAGGGTGGCGATCTGGCGCAGGCCTTCGGCCATGCTGGCCACGGTGGCTTCAGTCAGCGCCAGACGGTCGATGAAGGCGGCATCCAGCCCGGCGGCGCGGGCGGCGTCCAGATCTTGCTGGTTGGCCGCCAGCAGTTTGGCGCTATCACGCACGATGGCATCGGCCATGGCATTGAGCGCCTGGTTTTTCTGGCGGGTATCGGCCTTGGCAATGGCGCGGCTGGCTTTGCGCGCCGCCTGGCCGACGCGCTGCATGTAGTCCTTCACATTCATGGCGGATGTCCTGAAACAGATCACGATAGGGTAGTCGGCCAGATTACCCCAAAACCTGCTGCCGTATCCAGTCAGCCGCCAGATGGATATTGTCGGACAGTGGTTTACTCCACCAGGGAGCAGGGGTTGAAATCCAGCGCGGTGAAGTCGTCGGCCACTTCCTGGCCAAACTCCAGAATGGTTTCGTCATCCTCAATGTAGTGCCAGTTGAGCGTGACGTAATTACCGGCCACTGCCGCATCGTTGAACAGACCAAACAGCTCCAGCAGCACCTTGGTGCTGGAGCTGTTGAAATAGGCCAGCTGAACATCCAGCGTGACCTGGGTGGATTGCAGGGTGGGCAGGTAGGCATTGATGGCCTGCATGATGGGGCCGAAGAAGGCGTGGGCATTTTCCGGATAGCTCTCGCCGCGCAGGCTTAACTGGTGGCGGTCGAACTGGAAATTCACTTCCGGCGTGGACGAAGTGGGCGCGATATACAGGTTTTGCATGATGGCTGCTTTTAAATGGTGGCTTTGAGGTAGAAAGTGGTGAAGGGCTTGCCGTCGGTTTCTTCAACAAAATCGAATTCGATGGGATTGCTGGAGTCACGTGCCACGGTGAGAAAGCCCAGCCCGGCTCCCTTGCTACCGGCTTCGCCTTCGGCACGCAGCTTTTCCTTGTAGCGCGCCTTGATTTCATCGTTGGTCATGGTGCGCAGCGGTTCGAGCTTGGCGCGGATGTGCTCTACCCCTTCGGCAGAGATGGGGTTGGCACACACCACGTAGAACTGGCCATCGGCCTCGCCTACCCATAGCGAACCCATGCGGATTTCGTGGTCGGCGGCTGCGCTGGCACTCAGGTGATCAGCGGAGTAGTGCACCACGTTCTGCGCCATTTCCACGAAGACTGAAAACAGCTTGCGGCGGGCAGTCTGGCTGGCGTCCAGGCTGGCCAGGCGCAGGCGCAGCGAGTCGCCCATGGCGGTGACGATGCTCTGGGAAAAATAGCCGGTGTAGTAGAACACCACGTTTTCCTGGCGGGCCAGTTCCTTGAATCGGTGAAAGTCGGTCAGGCTCATGCTTTGTTTTCCTGGTACGAATGGGCTTCAGGCAAGGTGGACGCCAAACAGGCTGACGTCATCGCGACGGCTGTTTTCGCCCTGCCATTTGAGGAAGGCATCGATCAGCAGCTTCTGCTGCTGTTGCATGGGTTTGCTAGCGTGCTTGAGGATGTTTTCCTTCAGCCGCTTTTTGCCAAAGCAGATGCGCTTGGGGCCGCCAATCTGGTCGATGATGCCGTCGGTGCTGATATACAGCCTGCTACCCGGCGGCAACTGTAGCTGGTGATTGTCCCAGTGATAGTCCAGCGGCGTGCCGACATAGCCCACACCTTTCTTGTTGCCGTCCAGCGTGTCCACCTCCTCTTTGCCCGGCTGCAGTACAAACAGCGGCGTCTTGGCCGAGGC
This sequence comes from Aquitalea denitrificans, assembly GCF_009856625.1. Taxonomy (GTDB): domain Bacteria; phylum Pseudomonadota; class Gammaproteobacteria; order Burkholderiales; family Chromobacteriaceae; genus Aquitalea; species Aquitalea denitrificans. The sequence goes on along the minus strand of NZ_CP047241.1, from coordinate 4,095,991 downwards.
GTAGGTGAGGGTGCGACTGGTGTTGTCGAACCAGCAGAAGGCACCGTCCATGCCATCGTCCGAGTTCAGTTCCGGGTGGTCGGCCTGGCCGGCTTCTTCCGGGGTAAGCTGGCCCAGCGACTGCTTTACCTGCTGGTTGATGGCGCGCAGCAGGGCGGCGGGGTTGTGCAGGTCGTGGCTGCTCAACACCTGCTTGAGGGTGGAGGCCATGATCAGCGTCATGAAGGCACCCGGCACACCATGGCCGGTGCAGTCGATGACGGCCACAAAGAAGCCATCCGGCCGTTTGACAAAGTAGTAGTAGTCACCGCCGACGATGTCGCGCGGGGCCCACACCATGAAGTAATCGTCCAGCGCCGCTGCCATGTCGCGGCGCGAGCTTTGCAGGAAGGACTGCTGGATTACGCTGGCGTAGTTGATGCTCTCCATCATCTGGCGGTGTTTCTCCGCCTGCTGGTCGGCCAGTGCCTGCATCAGCGATACGCCCTGACCCATGCCGGCGTAAGCATTATCCAGACTGATCAGAAAACCGTCCGACAGCACCTTGCGGTCGGCTTCCAGCGCCATGAAGGACAGCTCGGTGATGGGGGTGAGGTAGTCCACGATCAGCGGGCTGGCATTCATGAAGGCGGTGCAGGGCTTGCGGCCAAAGATTTCACGGTGAAAAGGCCGCGCCAGCGTGCTCATGAAGGTGTTGCGGTTGATGATGCCCACCGCACGCTGATGTTCCACCACCGGGATATTGGCCAGCGATTCGTCCTGCGAAAACAGCTCCAGTACGTGGTAGTTGTTGTCTGAAGGGCTCACGGTTGGCGGCGTTTGCAACAAATGACCAGCCATCGTGGCGGTATGCGCGGCCTGGGGCGTGCTATCTAGCGGCATGGTGTTTCTCGGCAAAAAGTAACTGGCCGCAGTCTAGAGGCCCAGCATGATGATTCGGTTACCGAGCTATGAAATTTGGTTTATCGCTAATAAAAATTGCCAAAATTGGTAAGTATTATTGATAAGTGAAGTTAAGTGTATTTTGATGCGTACGCTGTTGTTTCCGACCCCACCGCGAGGAAGTGGAGGCAGATCTACCGGCGATGAAACTTGACCCTGTGCGGCAAAGGGCTTATTTTGTTAATCTAGCAACCGCTTGGTTGATAAATAAAATAATGAACTAGCCTACATCCTCGGGAGACTGCATGAGCGCCTATCAAGAATTTCACCGCCGTTCCATCGAGCAGCCAGAAGCCTTCTGGGGTGCCGAGGCGCAGCGCATTCACTGGCACAAGCCCTACTCGCAAGTTCTGCAATACGACAATCCGCCGTTTCGCCAATGGTTTGCCGGTGGCGAAACCAATCTCTGTTACAACGCGGTAGACCGTCACCTGGAAAGCCGACCCGACCAGGCTGCGCTGATCTATGTTTCCAGCGAAACCGGAGCTGAAATCACCTACACCTACCGCCAGCTGTACGAGGAAGTCAGCCGCTTTGCCGCCATCATGCAGGCGCAGGGTGTAGGCAAGGGTGACCGGGTATTGATTTACATGCCAATGATTCCCGAAGCCGTGTTTGCCATGCTGGCCACGGTGCGGCTGGGGGCGATTCACTCGGTGGTGTTTGGCGGTTTTGCCTCGGCCAGCCTGGCCACCCGTATCGAAGACGCTGCGCCCAAGCTGCTGGTGACCGCCGATGCCGGCATGCGCGGCGGCAAGGTGATTGCCTACAAGCCGCTGGTGGACGAGGCGATGGAACTGGCCGGCAGTGCCGCACCGGCCACGGTGATCCTGGTCAACCGTGGTTTGGCCGAGGCGCCGATGATGAAGCCGGGCCGGGATCTGGATTACGCCACCCTGTGTCAGCAGCATCTGGACGACCGCGCCGAGGTGGTGTGGGTGGAGTCCAACCACCCCAGCTACATCTTGTATACCTCGGGCACCACCGGCAAGCCCAAGGGCGTGCAGCGCGATACCGGCGGCTATGCGGTGGCACTGGCTTCCAGCATGGAATACATCTATGGCGGCAAGGCGGGGGAAACCTATTTTTCCACCTCCGACATCGGCTGGGTGGTAGGCCACTCCTACATCGTGTATGCACCGCTGATCTGTGGCATGGCCACCCTGGTGTACGAAGGCCTGCCGATTCGCCCCGATCCGGGCATCTGGTGGCAGCTGGTGGAAAAATACCGTGCCACCATCATGTTCTCCGCCCCCACCGCCATCCGCGTGCTGAAAAAGCAAGACCCGGAATGGCTGCACAAGTATGACTTGTCCAGTCTGCGCGCCCTGTTCATGGCCGGCGAGCCGCTGGACGAACCCACCGCCAGCTGGATTGCCGGCGAGCTGAAGATTCCGGTACTGGATAACTACTGGCAGACCGAAACCGGCTGGCCGATGCTGACCGTGTGCAACGGCGTGGAAGCCTTGCCCACCAAATTGGGCAGCCCTGGTCTGCCGGTATATGGCTATAACGTGAAGTTGCTGGACGAGGCCAGCGGAGAGGAAGTGCCGCCGGGCGAGAAGGGCGTGATTGCGGTGATTCCGCCGCTGCCACCGGGCTGTATGAGCACGGTGTGGGGGCAGGACGAGCGTTTTGTGAATACCTATTTCAGCCTGTTCCAGGACCGCAAGGTGTACTCCTCGTTTGACTGGGGTATTCGCGATGCCGACGGCTATTTCACCATTCTTGGCCGTACCGATGACGTGATCAACGTGGCCGGCCACCGCCTGGGTACGCGGGAAATCGAAGAAGCCGTGTCCGGCCATTCCGCCATTGCCGAGGTGGCAGTGGTGGGGGTGCATGACACGCTGAAGGGGCAGGTGCCGCAGGCTTTTGCCGTGCTGCGCGACCCGTCGGTGCTGAAGGACCCGGAAAAGAAGGCTGCACTGGAAAAAGAAGTGATTGCCAAGGTGGCATCCCAGCTGGGAGCCATTGCCAATCCGGCACGGGTGTATTTCGTCAACCAGCTGCCCAAGACCCGTTCCGGCAAGGTGCTGCGCCGTTCGATACAGGCGCTGGCCGAGGGGCGCGACCCGGGCGACCTGACCACACTGGACGATCCGACCGGGCTGGAGCAAGTGCGCGAGGCCGTGCAGTCCTAGCTGGACGGTAGATTGGGTGGAAGCAGCCGGTGCGGGTCAGTTACCGGCTGTGGATTCAGCCGCATCCTTTGCCGGATGCGGTTTTTTTATGACTGTCAGGCGCGGAACACGCCAATGGCAGCATTCAGCGCCTTGGCATGGCTGTTGAGCTGGTCCGATGCTGCGGCAGAGGATTCTACCGTCGCCTGGTTGGACTCGGTCATGCTGGCCACTACTTCGATGCGCTGGGCCATGTCGCTCATGGCGCTTTGTTGCTCATGCAAGGCCAGGCTGATGCCCTGGATGTGCTGGGCGATCTGGTCGGTATTCTGGCGGATGCCACTGATGGCTTCACGTGCCTTGTGGGTTTGTTCTACACCGTGACTGGACGCATCCACACTGCTTTGCATCACGCCCACCACGTTGCTCATGCCCTGGCGGATGGTGTCGATCTGACCGGAAATTTCCACCGTGGCCACACCGGTGCGCTCGGCCAGCTTGCGCACTTCATCGGCTACCACGGCAAAGCCACGGCCCATTTCCCCGGCGCGTGCCGCCTCAATCGCGGCATTGAGTGCCAGCAGATTGGTCTGGTCGGCAATGTCATGAATGGTGCGGGTAATGGAGGCTATGGCGTCGGTCTGCTTGTCCAGATTGTCGATGGCGCTGGCGGCACTGCCGATACGCTCGGCAATATGGTTGATGTCGCTGGCCGTGGCATGGATCAGCTGTTCGCAATCACTCACCATGGCACCGGCGGTGCGCGCTTCCTGGCCCACCTCGTCGCTCTGGTCGCCCAACTGCTGGATGCTTTGCAATACTTCTTCCACCGATACGCTCATCAGACGGGTGGACTCGCTTTGTACCGTGCTGCTTTGCTGCAGATTGTGAGCTGTCGCGTTCATGCTGCCAGCGCTGCTGTCCAGCTCGCCTGACAGGTTGCGGATATTACTGGTGATATCGCGCAGCTGGCGCTGCATGGCCGCCAGGCTATCCAGCAGGCTGCCCTGGCTGGCGGCTGAGAGTTCGATGTGCTGGCTCAGGTCGCCGCTGGCAATGCGGTTGGCCACCTCCATGGCCAGGGCCGGTTCGCCGCCCAGCACGCCAAATACACGGCGGTACAGCAGAACGCCGCCTAGCAACACCACAATGACCAGCACGGCAGTCAGACCCAGCATCATATTGCGCAGATCCGCTGCAGTCTGGTTCATGGCTGCATAGGCTGAATTATCGCGTTGCTGGATTTCCGTGTGTAGTGCTTCTACTTGTCTGGTCAGTGTTTCAGCCCGGTCATCAAAGCCGCTGCCCTTCTCCTTCATCAGTACGTTACCGGCTTCGCGTCCGCCATCGACATAGGCCTTGGCCATGCGTTTTCCCACCGCATAGAACTGGTCCAGCGACTGTTGCATGCCATTTACCTGGCTGCTCAGCTGCGGGTCAAGGCGGCTGATGTTCGGCAGGTTTTGCAACAGGGCCTGATAGTGCTCTTCGGCGTCCTTGTAGCCATCAGCCTCGCCGGTGGCGCTGACATCGGTAAGAAATTGCTGGATCTGCACCACGTGGTAGCGCACATCGGCCATGTTCCGCACCAGCGCATTGGTGATGTCCAATTCGTAATGGGCAGTCTGGTCTATGCGTTGCAGACTGAAGAGCATGATGCTGCCAAGAGCAAGTAACAGGGCTACGACAATGGCAATGAACCCGGTGAGAACGGGTTTGAGCTTCTGGTTTTGATGGGACATGGTGAGTAACCGCGCGGTGGGTGGGGCTGAAGTCTGCTGTTGTAGCGAAGTCGCTGATTTCATTCAATTGCCCGTGCAGACAGTGGCAAGCTGCTGTAATGGGCGGGGTGACGTATCTGGAGTGGATACGAATTGACTGTAGCAAGACAAGGTAAACCCTGAAATTAAAGTGGTAATTTTCCTAGAATGTTTATCAACTGACAATAAGAATAGTTAATAACCAGATGATTCTGAGCTACTTGCGGCCCTGCTTGCCAGCGCTCCGGTGTAGCAATGCAAAAGAGCCGGACTACGCAATATAGGCCGGCTCCTGAAGTTTCTGTGTGCTGCTGTCCTGTTACAGTTCCTTGTGCCCGCTTCCCAGTGAGGCCTTCAGCTTGTGCATGCTGAACCACACCACCAGTGCCACTAGCGGAATGGCAATGCCGGTCAGCAGCTCGATATTCAGATGTACACCTACCGATTCGACTGCAGCCAGCAGATGGTGCAGCAGGCTCACCATGTAGTAGGTCAGCACACCAACAGACAAGCCTTCCACCGTTTCCTGCAAGCGCAGCTGCAAGGCGGCACGGCGATCCATGCTGGCAAGCAAGGCGCGGTTCTGTTCTTCGTGCAGCACTTCCACCCGGGTACGCAGCAGGGCGGTGGTGCGTTGCAGGCGGGCGGTGATGCGGTCCTGGCGGCGCAACACGGTGTCGCAGGTATTCATTGCCGGGGATAGCCGCCGTTCCATGAACTCACGGAAGGGCTGCATGCCGGAGATGCGCTGTTCGCGCAATTCGCCAATGCGTGCTTCCACCAGGCGGTAGTAGGCCTGTGAAGCAGAAAAGCGATACTGACTTTCCGATATCAACTGCTCCACCCGGGTGGCAAGGCCGGTCAACTCGGACAGCAGTTGCGCGTCCGAACCATTTCCCTCACTGCCGGCCATGCGTTCGGTAATGGCGCGCAGCTCGATGCCCAGATTGTCCAGATCACGCATTTGCTTCTTGGCAATGGGCAGTGCCAGTAAGGTGAGCATGCGGTAGGTTTCCAGCTCGAACAGCCGCTGCAGCATGCGACCGGACTGGTTGGGGCCCATGGCGCGGTCCACCACCACATAGCGGGAGAATCCTTCAGCCAGCCGGGCATCCGGATGCAGGCGCAGGTCGGTATAAGCGGCACCGTTGCCATCGCCGATTTCGGCACCAATCAGCTCGCGACCGCCAAACCAGCGGCTGGACATGTCGGCCAGCTCGGTTTCGCGCTCGGCCGGCAGCAGCACGGCATGCAGTGCCACCAGCACCACGCCGGGCAGATCGCGTAGCCAGGCTGGCGGGATGCGGTCCAGCGGCGTGCGGTCGAACGGGTCGTTGCAATCGCCACTGACAATGAAGGTGTAGCGGGCAAACTCGGCATGCAGCGACCAGCGCACCATCAGGTCGCCAGCACTGGCTGAATAATAAGCCTGGCCGGGCAGGGGGGCGGGCAGGCCCATGCGCTCGGCCAGGTTGGCCAGCGCAGCACGCTGCGGGACGTCGTCAAAGTCGTAATACAGGCTGAGCGAGGTTAGCCGTGCCGGCGAGGGAATGGCGGCATAGGGCCGGGCATGGGCCTCTTCATTCAGTTCACGGCGCAGGTGGTGCGGAGTGAGTGTGGTCATGGCTGGTCCTGAAAAATAAACGGTTTCAGTGCTGAGGAGGCCGCCGGACCCGTCAGGACTCAAACCGCTTGAGCGCAACAGCATACCTGATCGTCGCTTCATCACACCATGCAATTACCGCGCCAGGGTGGTGCTTGTTGGCTGACCACCATTCAGCTGTGGTTGTGCGGCCATGAGCAGCGTGTTTGCTGCATGGAGGGGGTTGGATTTTCTAGCGGAGAGGATGGCAGGGTGGAAAGTTGCTTGCCACCCTGCATTGGTTTTATAGATTAATTTGATATAAATGTAGTAAATAATATTATTATTTAGAATAAAACGACCGGGTTAGCATGAAGGCCGTTCCCAATCATTCCGGAGTCCATCATGAAATTGCGCGCCCTTGCCGGCCTTCTCGCCGTGGTCCTGTCCGCTCATGCACTGGCTGATGTCAGCTTGCTGAATGTGTCCTACGACGTGATGCGCGATTTCTACAAGGACTACAACCCGGCCTTCCAGAAAGCCTACAAAGCCAAGACCGGCGAAACCGTCACCATCCAGCAGTCGCATGGCGGTTCCAGCAAGCAGGCGCTGTCGGTGGCCAATGGCCTGGCGGCGGATGTGATCACCATGAACCAGGCATCGGATATCGACCTGCTGGCCACCCGTGGGCTGATTCCGGCCAACTGGGCCAGCCGCCTGCCCAATGCCTCGGTGCCGTTTACCTCCACCACAGTGTTCCTGGTGCGCAAGGGTAATCCGCACAAGGTGCGTGACTGGAACGATCTGGCCAAACCGGGCGTGCAGGTGATCATCCCCAATCCGAAAACCTCGGGCAATGGCCGTTACACCTATCTGGCCGCCTGGGGTGCCGGGCTGAAACAGCCGGGTGGCAGCGAAGCCAAGGCCCGTGCACTGGTGGCCGGCATCTTCAAGAACGTGCCGGTGCTCGATGGCGGTGGCCGTGCCGCCACCACTACCTTCATGCAGCGCCAGATTGGCGATGTGCTGGTGACCTTCGAGAACGAGGCCGAGCTGATTGCGCGCGAATTTGGCCGTGGCAGCTTTGAAATTGTCTACCCGCCGCTGTCGGTGCTGGCAGAAAACCCAGTGGCCATTGTTGACAAGGTGGTGGACAAGAAGGGTAGCCGCAAACAGGCGGAAGACTATCTGCGCTTCTTGTGGAGTAACGAAGGCCAGACCATTGCCGCACAAAATTATCTGCGTCCGCAGGACAAGGCGGTGGCGCAGAAATTCGATGCCCAGTTTCCCTATGTGAAAACCTTTACCGTGCAGAGCGTGTTCGGTTCCTGGGCGGCGGTCAATAAAAAGCACTTTGCCGATGGCGGTGTGTTTGACCAGATCTACAGCAAGCATTAAGTGGAGCCAGCGTGAGCAATATCCTGAATCTGCGTCATAGTGTGCTGCCGGGTTTCCGGCTCAGCTTTGGCATTACCCTGTTCTGGCTGGCGCTGATCGTGCTGCTGCCGTTTGCCGCGCTGGTGTATTCCACCGTCGGCATGGGCTGGGACGGTTTCGCTGCCGCGGTAGGCAGCCCGCGGGTAATGGCATCCATCCGGCTGTCGTTTGCCACGGCCGGTCTGTCCGCGCTTATCAATCTGGTGTTCGGCTTTCTGGTGGCCTGGGTGCTGGTGCGCTATCCCTTCCCCGGCAAGCGGCTGGTGGATGCGCTGGTCGACCTGCCGTTTGCCCTGCCCACGGCGGTGGCTGGCATTGCGCTGACCACGCTGTACGCACCCAATGGCTGGATTGGCCAGTATCTGGCTCCGCTGGGCATCAAGGTGGCGTTCACCCCGCTGGGCATCATCGTGGCGCTCACCTTCATCGGCCTGCCTTTTGTGGTGCGTACCGTACAGCCGGTGCTGGAAGACCTGGAAAAAGAGCTGGAAGAAGCCGCCACCTGCCTGGGTGCCAACCGCTGGGACATTTTCCGCCGCGTAATCTTTCCGGCCACGCTGCCCGCGCTGATTACCGGCGGCACCATGGCCTTTGCCCGCGCCACCGGTGAATACGGCTCGGTCATCTTCATTGCCGGCAATATTCCCATGGTGTCGGAAATCGCTCCGCTGATCATCGTCTCCAAGCTGGACCAGTTCGACCAGCAAGGCGCAACGGCGGTGGCACTGGTGATGCTGGGCATTTCCTTTGTCTTCCTGTTGTTGATCAACCTGATCCAGTGGTGGGCCGCGCGCCGCCATGGCGCACGCTGAGGGAAAAACATGGCCACTCTGACCACTGAAAGCCGCCCGGTGCGCTATGCGCTGACTGCCGTGGCGCTGGTATTTTTGTTCCTGTTCTTGCTGTTGCCGCTGATCGGCGTGTTCTGGGAGGCGCTGCACAAGGGCTGGCAGCTGTACCTGACCGCGCTGGTGGAGCCGGAAGCGCTGTCCGCCATCAAGTTGACGCTGGTTTCCGCCGCCATCGCGGTGCCGCTCAACCTTGTGTTTGGCGTGGCGGCAGCCTGGGCGATTGCCCGTTTTGATTTCCGTGGCAAAAGCCTGCTCACCACGCTGATTGACCTGCCCTTCGCGGTGTCGCCAGTGGTGGCCGGGCTGATGTTCATCCTGCTGTTCGGTGCCAATACGGCAGTGGGTGGCTGGTTGCAGGACCACGGCCTGCAGGTGATCTTTGCCGTGCCGGGCATCGTACTGGCCACGGTATTCGTTACCTTCCCCTTTGTCGCCCGCGAGCTGATTCCGCTGATGCAGTCGCAAGGTGCGGATGAAGAACAAGCCGCCATCGTGCTGGGCGCCAGCGGCTGGCAGACCTTCCGCAAAGTGACGCTGCCCAATATCAAGTGGGGGCTGCTGTACGGGGTGATCCTCACCAATGCCCGCGCCATGGGCGAGTTTGGCGCGGTCAGCGTGGTATCCGGCCATATCCGGGGCGAAACCAACACCATCCCGCTGCATGTGGAAATCCTTTACAACGAATACAACTTTGTTGGCGCCTTTGCCTGCGCCTCGCTGCTGGCCATGCTGGCCTTGATCACCCTGCTGGTGAAGTCGCTGGTGGAATGGCGGCTGCACCGCCAGCAACAGGCCTCCACCCTGCGTACCGCTGCAGCCCGCATGCAAGCCCAGGCGGCACAACCCTGAACCGAATGATGTGAACCGCTGCCAGGGGCGGCGGCCGGAGAACCACGATGAGCATTGAAATCCGCAATATCCGCAAACAGTTTGGCCAGTTCACCGCGCTGGACAATGTCAGCCTTGATGTCGCATCCGGCGAGTTGCTGGCGCTGCTGGGGCCATCCGGCTGCGGCAAGACCACCTTGCTGCGCATCATTGCCGGGCTGGAGCGGCCCGATGCCGGCCAGGTGCTGTTTGGCGGTGCCGACGCCACCCATACCCATGTGGCCGAACGTCAGGTGGGCTTTGTATTTCAGCATTACGCGCTGTTCCGCCACATGACGGTATTCGACAACGTGGCCTTCGGCCTGTCGGTGAAGCCGCGCCGTGAGCGCCCGTCGCAAGAGGAAATCCGCGAACGGGTGATGAAGCTGCTGAAAATGGTACAGCTGGATTGGCTGGCCGATGCCTATCCCGGCCAGTTGTCCGGCGGCCAGCGTCAGCGTATCGCGCTGGCCCGTTCGCTGGCGGTAGAGCCCAAGGTGCTGCTGCTGGACGAACCCTTCGGTGCGCTGGATGCCAAGGTGCGCAAGGACTTGCGTCGCTGGCTGCGCGAGCTGCACAACGACATGCACATCACCAGCGTGTTTGTGACCCACGATCAGGAAGAAGCGCTGGAAGTGTCCGACCGCGTGGTGGTGATGGATCACGGCCATATCGAACAAGTGGGCCGCCCGGATGATATCTACGAACACCCGGCCACCCCGTTTGTCACCCAGTTCCTGGGTGATGTGAACCTGTTCCATGGCCGGGTGGATGCCGGTCAGCTCACCATTGGTAGCTATGCGCAGGCACTGGGTCAGCATCAGGAGGCCGACGGTGATGCCGCCATCGCCTATGTGCGCCCGCATGATCTGGACCTGACGCTGCAAGCCGACGGTGCGTTGGCACAAGGGACGGTGGAGCACATCCATGCAGTAGGGCCGGTGGTGCGGGTTGAGCTGCAGCAGGCTGATGGCCAGACTATCGAGGCGGCGGTCAGCAAGGAGCGTTTCCGCGCGCTGGGCATCGTGCCGGGAGATACCGTGTATGTGACCCCGCGCAAGCTGGCGGTATTCCTGCAAGATGCCGCTGGACAGCAGGACTATGTAATCTGATTGTCGCTGCCCGCACACGAAACAACAGGCCGTAACCATTCAGGGTTGCGGCCTGTTTTCATTGGCAGGCGGGGTTCAGGAACGCGATTTGTGGTGGGCAATCAGTCGCGCCAGCGCCGCGCTGACCAGCGGATTGCTGACTTGCGATGCTCCGGCTTCAATTTCGGCCAGCGCCTGCTGGCTGATGCCGATGCGCTTGGGCGGTGGCGGTGGTGGCGTCAGGTGGATGTCCACCTTGATGCGCACCTTGCTGGCGCTGTAGCCGCGTGCTTCCAGCGGGGCCAGCAGGCTGTTGCCCATCATGCGCAGCCGGGCTGCAACAATGCCGTTGTTGGCAAACACCACCAGTTCGCCATCGCGAATGCGCACCGCGCGACAGGCCTCGGCCAGTTGCGGTGGCAACTGGCTGCGGAATACCTGGTCCAGCGCCATCAGCGCATTGGCCTCGCGCGTGAGCTGGCGCAGCGTGCTGTCGCCGCGGGCGATATCTTCAAACTGGCGTTCTGACATGGGGCGTCTGACTGGGGGTAAGCGGCTATTGTAGCCGAATAACGCACAAGGGCCGCGCCCTGATGGGTGCGGCCCTTGCGGTAAAGACAGGAGGGCGCTTACTGCGCGCCTTCCACGTCTTCCAGGCTGAAGGTTTCGCTGTGGTCGTTATAAGAGAAGATCTCGGCATAACGGCCCCAGCTGATTACCGTATCCAGTGTTTCCTCGGCGGCACCATCGCTGAGCGAATCTTCCAGCTCCTGTTCAAAGCGCAGGCGCGGTGCGCGCTGGCCCGGGCGTTCCTGCAACACGCGGCGGATGCGTGCCGCCAGCGGGATGTGGCGCAGCAGATGCTCGGCAAATATCACTTTGCGTTCTTGTGTGCCATAGTCGGCAAACAGTTTGCCGGCAGCGGTCAGTTCGATGTCGCCATCACGCAGTTCGACAAAGCCCAGGTGTTCCAGTGTTTCCGTGACCGGAAACAGGTCGTCCACCTCCAGCAGCAGCTTGCTGCCGATTTCCGGCAGGTCGGCGCGGCCGTTGTACGGTGCGGCTGCCAGTGCTTCCATCAGGCCGGCCATCAGGTTGGTGGATACTTCGGTCAGCGGGCTGCCGATTTCCAGTTGCACCTTGTGCAGGGTGTCGGCGCTGCGGCGCTGGGTCATCAGGGCATAGATATCGTCCACCATCTTGCGGAAGGTGGGGTCCAGCCGGTCGCGCGGATGGGCGAATGGTACCTTGATTTCCGCCACCACCCGGCCCGGATTGGATGACAACACCATGATGCGGTCACACATGAACACCGCTTCTTCGATGTTGTGGGTGACGATGAGGATGGACTTGATTGGCAGCTGCTTCTGGTTCCACAGGTCGAGCAGGTCGGTACGCAGGGTTTCCGCAGTCAGCACGTCCAGCGCCGAGAACGGTTCATCCATCAGCAGCAGGGTGGGGTTCACCACCAGGCCGCGGGCAAAGCCCACGCGCTGGCGCATGCCGCCGGACAATTCGCGCGGGTAGGCGTTTTCAAAGCCGTCCAGGCCGATCAGGTCGATGGCGGCCAGCGCGCGGCGACGGCGTTCCTTGGGTTCCACGCCCAGCGCTTCCAGCCCGGCTTCCACGTTTTGCAGCACGGTCAGCCAGGGGAACAGGGCAAAGGTTTGAAATACCATGGCCACGCCTTCGGCCGGACCGGTCAGTGGCTGGCCGCAGTAGTTCACTTCACCGGCGCTGGCCTGAATCAGCCCGGCAATAATGCGTAGCAAGGTGGATTTCCCCGAGCCGGAGCGTCCCAGCAGGCCGACGATTTCCCCTTCGTGCAAGGTAAGATTAACGTCGTCCAGCACCTGGATATCTTCCTCGCCACCTTTGTGGTAGCCCTTGTCAACATGCTTGAGGGAGAAGATTTCCTGTCTCAGGGTTGTAGTTTCGTGTGGCATGGATTTCCCCCTGATTTAGTTGAGACGGAGTTTGTTTTCGGCAATGGCGTACAGCGGACGCCACAGCAAGCGGTTAAACAGCACGACAAACAGCGACATCACGCAGATGCCGAGCAGAATCTTGGGAAAGTCGCCGGCGGCGGTGGTCTGGGCGATATAGGCACCCAGGCCGTGGGCGGCCAGCTTGTCATCGCCCCAGGACACCATTTCCGACACGATGCTGGCATTCCAGGCACCGCCGGACGCGGTGATGGCACCGGTGATGTAGTAGGGGAAGATGCCCGGCAGCATCACCTGCTTCCACCATTGCCAGCCCTTGATGTGGAAATTGGCGGCCGCTTCGCGGAAGTCATTGGGGAAGGCGCTGGCACCGGCCACCACATTGAACAGGATGTACCACTGAGTGCCCAGCACAATCAGCGGTGACAGCCAGATATCCGGGTTCAGCTTGAAGTGGACGATGAACACCACGAATACCGGAAACAACAGGTTGGCCGGGAAGGCGGCCAGAAACTGCGCCACCGGCTGGATCATCTCAGCCAGGCGCGGACGCAGGCCGATCAGCACTCCCAGCGGCACCCAGACGATGGAGGCCAGCGCAATCAGCAGGGTGACGCGAATCAGGGTGATGAAGCCCAGGCCAATCACCTTGAAGGTTTCGCCCAGCCCCACCTCGCTGCTGATGAAGCTGTACAGCCGCCAGCTGACATAGCCGCACAGCAGCACCATGAAAGCACCCCACAGCATATCCAGCCCGCGCGATACGCCGGCGTGGGGCTCGGTATGGATGGCACGTGGCAGGCTGATATTCAGCCGCAGGCGCGCCAGCTTTTTCAGCAATTTGCCAAACGGGCGCAGCAGCTGCTGGATGAAGCGGGTGCGCTGGATCAGGTTCAGCACCCAGGATTCCGGTGCCGCCTGCGACATGGTGTCTTCCAGGCGGAACTTGTCGGCCCAGGCCACCAGCGGGCGGAACAGAAACTGGTCGTAAATGATGATGACCACGGTCATGGTGAGAATCACCCAGCCCACCGCCGCCAGGTTCTTCTGGGCGATGGCCATGGCCAGGTAGGAGCCAACGCCCGGCAGGGTGACGGTCTTGTCACCCACGGTAATGGCTTCGGAGGCCACCACGAAGAACCAGCCGCCGGACATGGACATCATCATGTTCCAGATCATCCCCGGCATGGAGAACGGTACTTCCAGCTTCCAGAATTTCTGCCAGCCGGACAGGCGCAGGTTCTGCGACACCTCTTTCAGGTCGTTGGGCACAGTGCGCAGCGACTGATAGAAGCTGAAGGTCATGTTCCAGGCCTGCGAGGTGAAAATCGCAAAGATGGCGGCAAACTCCGCACCCAGCACCCGGCCGGGAAACAGCGCCAGGAAAAAGGTGACGGTGAAGGAGATATAGCCCAGCACCGGCACCGACTGCAGGATGTCCAGAATGGGCACCAGCAACTGGCCGGCGCGGCGGCTCTTGGCTGCCAGCGTGCCGTAGATCAGCGTGAAAACGATGGAGGCAAACATGGCTGCCAGCATGCGCAGCGTGGTGCGCACGGCGTATTCGGGCAGATTGGCCGCATCCAGCGAGATCGGTTCGGTCTGCAAGGCACTGATGGGTGCCCAAGTACCTTCGATACCGGTGGTGGCAAATAACAGAAAGCCCAGAATCAGGGGGAAAGCGATCAGATCCCAGCGATTGGGCAGCAGCCGTCTGGCTGTGGCAGGAATAAACGGACGGATAACGCTAGTCATCAGGCCTCTCCGATTGGTGTGGTTAACCTGGCGGCACGGTGCAGGCTCCGTTCCGCTTCTTCATCAGATGAGCACCATCTTTTGTTATGTCACGGCTGGCCGTGGGCAAACATCAAACTGGCTCTGCAAACGCGCACGAATGATAACAAGGCAAACATCAAGTTTTGATGAAATCTGACAAATTTTTGTATGGATTATGTAACGACAACATTTACTGAAAAATATCTGCAACATCCCGATTTGCAAGTATTTAAAGCCATCCGCGCTTACTTTGGCAATTTGTCGATGTTGCCTGCTTTACGGGGTGGAGCCTCTGCTGCAGGACACGGATGGCAGCTTGCCATCGGGGCCTCGCTTCGGCGAGTAATTTGGCTGCCATGGCTTGATTCAGCGCAAGCTCGCCCCCATAACCTAGTCTCGCGGATGTGCTACACTTTCGCCTATTTTGTTTTGTCGGCCCGTCCGGGCCTCTGGATTGGAATACATGATTTCCTCGCTACTCAAGAAAGTATTTGGCAGCCGCAACGACCGCCTGCTGAAACAGTATCGTCAGGAAGTGGCGCGCATCAATGCCCTCGAAGATGGCATGCAAGCGCTGTCCGACGAGGCTTTGGCGGGAAAAACCGCCGAGTTCAAAAAGCGCATCGCTGAGGGCGCAACGCTTGACAGTATCCTGCCGGAGGCCTTTGCCGTCTGCCGCGAGGCCTCGTGCCGTGTGCTGGGCATGCGTCACTTCGACGTGCAGCTGATTGGCGGCATGGTGCTGCACAACGGCAAGATTGCCGAAATGCGTACCGGTGAGGGCAAGACCCTGGTGGGCACCTTGCCGGTGTACCTGAATGCACTCACCGGCAATGGCGTGCATGTCATCACCGTCAACGACTACCTGGCCAGCCGTGACGCCGGCATCATGGGCCGCCTGTACAACTTCCTCGGCCTGACCGTGGGCGTGAACCTGTCGCAGATGGCACATGATGACAAGCAAGCTGCCTATGCCTGCGACATCACTTACGGTACCAATAACGAATTCGGTTTTGACTACCTGCGCGACAACATGGTGTTCACCACCGGCGAAAAAGTGCAGCGCAAGCTGGCCTTTGCCGTAGTCGACGAAGTGGACTCGATCCTGATTGACGAAGCGCGTACCCCGCTGATCATCTCCGGCCCGGCCGAAGACAATATCGACATGTACCAGCGCATGAACGCGGTACCGCCGCTGCTCAAGCGTCAGGAAACCGAGGACGGCGAGGGTGACTACTGGGTGGATGAAAAAGCCCATAGCGTGCTGTTGTCCGAAGCCGGTCACGAGCATTGCGAAGACATCCTGGTACAGCTGGACATGCTGAAGGAAGGCGACAGCCTGTACTCGGCCACCAACATCACCCTGATGCACCACCTGATGGCCGCGCTGCGTGCCCATTCGCTCTTCCATCTGGACCAGCACTACGTGGTGCAGGATGGCGAAGTGGTGATCGTGGATGAATTCACCGGCCGCCTGATGGCGGGCCGTCGTTGGTCGGAAGGCCTGCACCAGGCCGTGGAAGCCAAGGAAGGCGTGGAAATCAACCGCGAAAACCAGACCCTGGCCTCCATCACCTTCCAGAACTACTTCCGTCTGTACGGCAAGCTGTCCGGCATGACCGGCACGGCCGATACCGAAGCCTACGAATTCCAGAGCATCTACGGCCTGGAAACGGTGGTGATCCCCACCAATCGCCCGATGCAGCGCAAGGACGCACAGGACAAGGTTTACCGTTCGGCGCGCGAGAAGTACGACGCCATCCTGGCCGATATCAAGGACTGCCAGGAACGTGGTCAGCCAGTACTGGTGGGTACCACCAGCATTGAAAACTCCGAGCTGATTGCCGAGCTGCTCAAGCAGGCCAAGCTGCCGCACAATGTGCTGAACGCCAAGGAACATGCGCGTGAAGCCGACATCGTGGTACAGGCCGGTCGCCCGGGCGTGATTACCGTAGCCACCAATATGGCCGGTCGTGGTACCGACATCGTGCTGGGTGGCAACCCGGAACCGGAAATCCGTGCGGTACAGAAGGACGACAGCCTGTCTGAAGACGAGCAGAACGCCCGTATCGAAGCCATCCGCGCCGAATGGAAGCTGCGTCACGACGCCGTGCTGGCCGCAGGCGGCCTGCACATCATCGGTACCGAGCGTCATGAATCGCGCCGTATCGACAACCAGTTGCGTGGTCGCTCCGGTCGTCAGGGCGACCCGGGTTCCTCCCGCTTCTACCTGAGCCTGGAAGACCCGCTGTTGCGCATTTTTGCCTCCGACCGCGTGGCTGCCATCATGGACCGCCTGAAAATGCCGGACGGCGAAGCCATCGAACACCCGTGGGTTTCCCGCTCCATCGAAAACGCCCAGCGCAAGGTGGAAGGCCGCAACTTCGACATCCGCAAGCAATTGCTGGAATACGATGACGTGGCCAACGACCAGCGCAAGGTGATCTACCAGCAGCGCAATGACATCCTGCAGGATGAAGACGTCAGCGCCGTGGTGGTGAACATGCGCGAAGGCGTGCTGTCCGACCTGGTGGACCTGCACCTGCCGCCGGAATCCATGGAAGAGCAGTGGGACCTGGTGGGCCTGGAAAAGACACTGGAAGCCGAATTCCAGCTGGCCGCCCCGGTGGCGGACTGGATCAAGGCCGAATCCACGCTGGATATTCCGGATATCAAGCAACGTATTATCCAGCTGGCTGCTGATGCCTATCAGGCCAAGGTGGAACTGGCCGGCGAGCAGGTGATGCGCCAGTTTGAACGCAGCCTGGTACTGCAGATGCTGGATACCCACTGGCGCGAACATCTGGCCGCCATGGATCACCTGCGTCAGGGCATTCATCTGCGTGGTTATGCGCAGAAGAACCCCAAGCAGGAATACAAGCGCGAAGCGTTCGAACTGTTTGCCGACATGCTGGAGCGCATCAAGCGCAGCGTGGTGAACGTGCTGATGACTGTTCAGATTCGCGGTCAGGAAGACGTGGACGCAGTCGAGCCGCATCAACTGGGTGAGTATGAAATGCAGCATGCCGAGCCGGGCTCCTCGCTGGGCGAGGACGATGGCGAGGAAAACCCGCTGTCGCCGGAAATGCTGGCCGAGCAAGGTCTGCGCGTCAGCCGCAACGATCCTTGTCCCTGCGGCAGCGGTAAAAAGTACAAGCAGTGCCATGGCCGTCTGGCCTGAGTCCGACCATCGTCTGACCATGCCATGACCCACCAAACGCCCTGCCTTGTTGCAGGGCGTTTTGCGTAGGTGCTTCTACCAGGCCGGGCGCTTTTGCGGTGCAGCAGATAGTCGGCCATGGGCCGCTCTGCTAACCTTGCAGCTAAATAAATATTGATAACACTGGCAGCGACAACATCATGACCCCAAGCGATACCCGTATTTACCTGGCATCCGGCAGCCCGCGTCGTCGCGAACTGCTAGAACAGCTGGGCGTGCACCTGGAACGCATCCACGCCGACATCGACGAGTCGGTATTGCCCGGTGAAAACGCAGTAGCCTATACCGAGCGCCTGGCGCGTGAAAAAGCCGCTGCCGGCTGGGCCGTGGTTCAAAATTGCGGTTTGCCGTCACGCCCCTTGTTGTCCGCCGATACCACCGTGGTGCTGGAGGGTGAAATCTATGGCAAGCCGGCTGATGCTGCCGATGCCGCACGCATGCTGCGGGCTTTTTCCGGGCGTAGCCATCAGGTGGTCACCAGTGTTGCCATCCGCCAGGATGAACGGGTTGAACTGCGCACGAGCATTACCGAAGTGCATTTCCGTGTGCTGAGCGAAACCGACATCCAGCGCTATATCGACAGTGGCGAGCCCTTCGACAAGGCCGGTGCCTATGGCATCCAGGGCCTGGCGGCGGTGTTCATCGACCATATCGCCGGCAGCTATACCGGGGTGATGGGCCTGCCGATGTTTGAAACCGCAGAACTGCTGGGCTTGTTTGGCCACCAATTCCCTTAATCAAGGAGGAAAGACCATGCTGCATCAGTCCATTCCTCTGCCGCGCGACATCCAGCGCCCCAAGGAACAGATTCTCGTCAACATCACGCCACAGGAAACCCGGGTGGCGGTGCTGGAAGATTCCATCGTGCAGGAACTGCACGTAGAGCGTGCCGCTAGCCGCGGCATTGTCGGCAACATCTATCTGGGCCAGGTCAAGCGCGTGCTGCCGGGCATGCAGAGCGCCTTCATCGAAATCGGCCTGGAGCGCGCCGCCTTCCTGCATATCGCCGATGTGCTGGAACAACGTCAGCATCCTACCGAGCCGCAGCGCATCGAAAAAATGCTGTTTGAAGGCCAGACCGTGCTGGTGCAGGTGATCAAGGACCCGATTGGCACCAAGGGTGCGCGGCTGTCCACGCAAATCTCGCTGGCCGGTCGTTTTCTGGTGCACCTGCCGCAGGAAGAACACATCGGCATCTCGCAAAAGATCGAGAGCGAGTCGGAACGCCACAGTCTGAAGGCGCGGCTGGAAAAGCTGCTGCCGCCGGAAACGCCACGTGGCTACATCATCCGCACCAGTGCCGAAACCGCCAGCAATGACGAGCTGCAGGCCGACATCGAATACTTGTCCAAGCTGTGGGCCGACATCCGCCACAAATCACAGCACCTGCCGGCACAAAGCCTGCTGTACGAAGACCTGCCGCTGGCGGTGCGCGTGTTGCGCGATATGGTGAGCGACACCACCGAGCACGTGATTGTCGACTCGACCGAAAACTACAGCCGCATGGTGGAGTTTGCCGAGCAATACGTGCAATCCTCGGTGCGCAAGATCGAGCGCTATTCCGGCGAGCGCCCGCTGTTTGAGCTGTTTTCCATCGAGGCGGAAATCGACAAGGCACTGTCGCGGAGGGTGAACCTGAAGTTTGGCGGCTACCTGATCATCGACCAAACCGAAGCGATGACCACCATCGACGTCAATACCGGAGGCTTTGTCGGCAACCGCAATTTCGACGAAACCATCTTCAAGACCAATCTGGAAGCCACCCAGGCCATTGCCCGCCAGCTGCGGCTGCGCAATCTGGGCGGCATCATCATTGTCGACTTCATCGACATGGATAATGAGGAACACCAGACGGCGGTGCTGACCGAGGTGGCCAAGGCACTGGCGCGCGACCGTACCCGTGTCACGCTCAACGGCTTTACCAGCCTGGGTCTGGTGGAAATTACCCGCAAGCGCACCCGCGAAAGCCTGGCGCATGTGCTGTGCGAACCCTGCCCCACCTGCCAGGGGCGTGGCGAAATCAAGACCGCCCAGACCGTGTGTTACGAGGTGCAGCGCGAAATCGTGCGCGAGGCACGCCAGTTTGATGCCAAGGGCTATCGCATCCTGGCGGCCCAGCCGGTGATCGACATGTTCCTGGATGAGGAATCGCAAAGCCTGGCCATGCTGGTGGACTTCATCGGCAAGCCGATTTCGCTATCTGTGGAATCCACCTATACCCAGGAACAGTTTGACGTGGTCCTGTTGTAAGCACCGGCCCGGCATGGCCCGGGCCGCGTGGTAATGGAGTAACAAGCATGAAGCAAGATTCCGGCGACGCCCTGTGGCTCGCCATTCTGCAGGAAGCCGAGCAGGCCGCACGTGACGAACCGATGCTGGCCAGCTTTCTGCACATGACGGTATTGCGGCACAGCACCCTGGAAGACGTGCTGGCCTTTCATCTGTCCAGCAAACTGGCCAGCCCGGTGATGGACGCGCGCGCGCTGATGGAACTGTTCCGCGAGGCGCTGGAATCCGATCCGGCCATCAGTGCCTCGGCACGGGCCGACATCCGCGCCTGTTTCGAGCGCGACCCAGCCTGTGACAGCTATTCCACACCGCTGCTGTATTTCAAGGGCTTCCATGCGCTGCAAAGCCAGCGCATCACCCACTGGCTGTGGCAACAGCAGCGCAAGACCCTGGCGCTGTTCTTGCAGAACCGTATTTCGGAAGTTACCGGTGCCGACATTCACCCGGCGGCCCGTATCGGCCAGGGCGTGATGCTGGACCACGGCACCGGACTGGTTGTCGGTGAAACCGCGGTCATCGGCAATAATGTTTCCATCCTGCACGGCGTGACGCTGGGCGGCTCCGGCAAGGATAGGGGTGATCGTCACCCCAAGATCGGCGATGGCGTGATGCTGGGTGCCGGTGCTGCAGTGCTGGGCAATATCCGCGTTGGCGACTGTGCCAAGGTGGGTGCCGGCAGCGTGGTGCTGGAAGACGTGCCGCCGCACACCACGGTAGCCGGTGTACCGGCCCGCGTGGTGGCGCAAACGGTGGAAGGTGCCATGCCGGCCCTCGACATGGACCAGCGCGTGTGACCCAGTCCACCGTACATCTGCTGACCGGGCCTGCCGCCGCCCAGGCCTTGCGCACCCTGCTGCCGGAGGACGAGGTACTGGAGGTGGTGGAGGACTTTGCCCATG
This sequence comes from Aquitalea denitrificans, assembly GCF_009856625.1. Lineage (GTDB taxonomy): Bacteria > Pseudomonadota > Gammaproteobacteria > Burkholderiales > Chromobacteriaceae > Aquitalea > Aquitalea denitrificans. Next base: position 4,075,208 of record NZ_CP047241.1, on the reverse strand, counting down.
GCCCGCTGGCCGATGCGGATGCCATCGACCCGCAGGCGCGGGTGGCGTGGTGGAACCGCATCTGGTGGTCCATGCGCTGGCTGCCGGACATCGACGAAGCCTTTCTCAAGGACTACTGGCACTGTCGCAAGCAGCTGTTCCGCGTGTTTGCCCAGCGCCAGCCGCTTTGCCTGTGGCTGGGCAATGGCGCGCATGACCGCTTGCTGCTGGCCATGGTGTGCGCCCACGCCCATGCCAGTCAGCCGCTGTCGTTGGTAGAGGCCAGTGGCAAGGTGGATATCCAGCACAATGGCCATGTCGCCATGGGCATGTGCGGCCAGCCGGAAATCCAGCCGTTGATCGGTACTGCCCGGCCAGTCGAGCCGGCAGAGCGCCAGCGCCTTGCCGCCGAATGGGAGCACTGGCAACAGGCCGCGGCCGGCTGGCGCGAACTGCACCACGGCCAGCTACAGCAGCAGCCGGCCGATTGTTTCGATGCAGCCTTGCTGGAAGCTTTGCGCCGCGAAGGGCCGCAGGCGGCAGCGCGTCTGGTGGGGGGCGTCATGGGGCGACACCTCACAGCCTTTGTGCCGGACAGCTACCTGTTCTGGCGCCTGGCCATGCTGGCCGAAGTCGGGCTTGTGACATTGACGTCGCAGCAGGATGCCCCGCCGTATGTGGCCTTGTGCTGAACGTCGCAGGCATTGCTTTGCGTGACGCCGTGGCACGGGTAGAATGCGCCGCCGTGGCCCGTCCCGATCTTGCCTGACGGCTGCCTTCCGTAAGGATTCCCTCGCATGAACGTCCGCGTTGTCGACTACCGCGCAGCCGATGCTGCTGCGCAATTTACCCGTTCCCTGCACGAAACCGGTTTTGGCGTGCTGGTGAATCACCCCATCGACCAGCAACTGGTGGAAAAAATCTATGCTGACTGGTTGGCCTTCTTCAACAGTCCGCAAAAACACGATTACGCCTTTTCCGTGGCGAAGCAGGACGGTTATTTTTCCCCCGACATTTCGGAAACGGCCAAGGGTGCCAGCCTGAAGGACATCAAGGAATACTTCCACATCTATCCTTGGGGGCGGGTGCCGCCGCAGCTGGCCGATGATGCCCGCCGCTATTACGACAGCGCCAATGCGCTAGCGCGTGAGCTGCTGGGCTGGGTGCAGGCGCACACGCCAGCCGATATCGCCGCACAATACAGCCAGCCGCTGTCCGCCATGATTGAAAACAGCCAGCAAACCCTGCTGCGCGTGCTGCGCTATCCACCACTTAGCGGAGACGAACCGGCAGGTTCGCTGCGTGCAGCGGCACATGGCGACATCAATCTGCTTACCATCCTGCCGGCGGCCAACGAGCCCGGCCTGCAAGTACAGGATAAGGCGGGCAACTGGGTGGATGTACCCTGTGATTTCGGCATGCTGATCATCAATATCGGCGATATGTTGCAAGAGGCATCACAGGGTTACTACCCGTCCACCCAGCACCGGGTGGTGAACCCGCAAGGGGAGGCAGCGCTGAAGAGCCGGGTGTCGCTGCCCTTGTTCCTGCATCCGCGCCCGGAAGTGGTGCTATCTGAACGGCATAGCGCCGGCAGTTATCTGGACGAGCGCCTGCGCGAGCTGGGCGTCAAAAAATAAGCCAGCAGCAGCCTGATGCATTCATGCGTGTAAATGTCTGTAAATGCCCTTCGGGGCATTTTATTTTACTGCTAGGGTTGCTCTGTTTTAATTGTCTGGCGAGTACGAAGGTGAAATATCTGCTGCGTTTTATGATTGCACCTGCTGCGCTGACATTAAGTGCCTGTACCCTGATTACCTCTCCCATCGTGGCCGGGGTGCAACTGGCCAGTACGGCGGTAACCTCGGTGGCCAATATGGCCCCCAATACCAGCACCAATGGTATGGCACATCCCCATGAAGAGCTACACGATATCTGTGTCGAGCTTAATTCCAGTGTAATTGTGCCGGACTTCATTCCCGAATTGCAAAAGCAGCTGCGCGAGCGGGAATTGGAAAGCCGGATTTATGCCGTTGGTAATGCGCCGGCCAATTGTGATGCCCTGCTGTATTACACGGTATTGACGCAGTGGGGCTCGCCCATGTTCAGCGATGAATTGCGGCCCTATATCACCGACATTAATCTGCTATTGAAAAAGAATGGCAAGGTATTGGCCAATGCAGCCTATAAGCTGGATGGCATGGCCTATGACAAGTGGAGTTCAACGGGGAAGAAACTGTCACCCTTGCTGGGCAAGATGTTCTCTGCCGAGAACATGACGCAATGGCAGGCAGGCAGCGGAGAGGCCGCCAACGGGGCAACCCGTTTTGAACAAGATGTAGCCAAACGGGCTGCAACGACTACCAGAAATTGATCAGCCCGGCAAAGAAGTTCTGGGCTGCAGTGCGTGAGGCCACTTCGCTGGCTACCCCATTCACGATCTGCTCGATGCGTGCATCACCCACGTCGTTGGAAGATACGACATTACCTACCTTGATATCGCGCTTGTTCACAATGCCGGAAAACCGCAGCAGCGTGGTATTGCCGCTGGCTGCCACGGCTTTTTCGCCGGCCACTGCCATATAGCCATTGGGCAATATATCGGTTACCGAAACCATCAGGCTGCCGCTGATCTGATTGGCATTGGTTACCTGGCCGGTGCCTTTCAGGCTGCTACTGCCAGTTGCTTTGCCGCTGTAATCAAAAATTTCTTTCAGCAAACCACCCATCGAGGAAAGCGCACCCGGACCGGATTCGGAAATTGTAGATGTGCGACTGGTCGATGTGTTGGCATTGTTACTGGAGGAGAGATTCTCGGCAATATTGATCTTCAACGCATCACCAACACGGTTGGCAATAGGCTCTTCAAATAACAACATTGCCTTGTTGGGCTGGTAAATGGAGCCGGGACTATCTTCCAGCGCAACCGGGGTAAATTGCGGTCTGATATGTACGGGTGCGGTAACCAGTGTTTGTGGCGAAGAGGCGCAGCCGGTGATAAAGCCGGTAAATACCAGGCAGGCCGATAATTTAGTAGCCAGTGTTTTCACTTTGCTGCTCCCTTTCCTTTTATTACTCTTTTTATTCTATTTTCATTTTCAGTTAATTAGCGTTAGTGATTAAAAAACAAGGTAAGAAAATGTAAAGGAAATGGCCGATTGTCTTAACGCGGCATAACGTAAATTTACATACCGGCTGCAGCGGGCATAAAACCAGGTACAAAACGGTAGGGGAGAGCGACATGAGCACAATCAGTGGAGTTTCCACCGTAGCACGCACACCCACGGCTTATAGTGTGCTGCGCCAGGGAGCAAAAAACGTAGTCGACGAACTGGGTTCTGCCGCCAAGGCAGCAGGAGGCGGCCTGAGCGGCGGCGTCAGTGCCACTGGCACAGCTGCTGCCCATGGGCTGACCGCAGTAGGAGAAAGCCTCAGTACGCTGGGACGCACCATCAACACCTATGTGTAAGGCCGGTGGTGGCCAGCTCAGCCTTTACTCGGGCTGAAGTCGGCAATACCGGTCGGGATGCTTTCCCGGCCCATGTATTTCTGGCGTAGCCGCTGGGCATGGCCAGCCCTGACCAAATCATCCAGCGCAGTCTGCAAACGGTTTACCGTGTCATCCGGTGTCTGTGGATTGAGTGCATACCAGTATTGACCCTGCCCATTTAGCAGCGCTGCCGGCCTTACCATGCGTTCCGGCAGCCCGGCTTGCTGCAATTGCCAGTGCATGGCCCAGTCCAGCATGGCGATCAGATCTACCCGGCCCAGCTTGAGTTTTGCCAGATTGGCGGCATCGCTATGCGTGCTGTCCTGTCCGGTTCCAACAGGCAGGCCAAGCTGTTGCAGCTGCAGTTGCGAGGCCGATGCAAACAAGGTGCCGATGCGCAATTGCCTGAGCTGCCCGCTATGGCTCAGGCGGATATCGTGCCGTTTCTCCAGTCGGTACAAATAGATGCGCCGGGGACTGATAGGGCCAACCCAGCGAAACAGCGGCTCGCGCTCGCTGGTGCGTACTGTGCTGAACAGCAAGGTGTCGGGTGCGTTCTGCACTAGCGTATAAGCGCGCGCCCAGGGCAGTAATTGCTGATGCAGCGGGATGCCAGCCCGTGCTGCCATGGCGGCCAGTAGCTCGCTGGCATAGCCGGTAAGCTGCCCGCCTTGCTGAAAATTCAATGGCGGCAGCTCTTCTGTGTACGCGGTGATCCCGGTTGCGTGTGCAGGTAACAGCAAGAGGGCTAGCAAGAAAGCGGGAGCAAGGCGCATGGGCAACGAGGCGGGTTGTTTCCAGGAAATTAACCTGTCGGCCAAGGGCAGGCAAGAGCGATAAGCTGTTTGGCATTCATTGCAGCATGTCGTTGTGAGCATTGCGTGACCACATGGCCGTCCACAGCAGTCAGCTCGTGTAAAATGCGCGCATTAACTTGCCTTGAAGAAAACCCTGCCATGAGTGAGCTACTCGCCGGACTGAATAACGAACAACTGCGTGCCGTGACCTGGCCTGCCAAGAGCGCGCTGGTGCTGGCCGGGGCCGGCAGTGGCAAGACGCGGGTACTGACCACCCGCATTGCCTGGCTGATTGCCACCGGTCAGGTCAATCCCTCCGGCATTCTGGCAGTCACCTTTACCAACAAGGCCGCGCGGGAAATGCATACCCGGCTGGGTGCCATGGTGCCGGTGAATGTGCGCACCATGTGGATCGGCACTTTCCACGGCCTGTGCAATCGCTTTCTGCGTGCCCACTACCGCGATGCCGGCCTGCCACAGGCCTTTCAGATTCTGGATTCCGCCGACCAGCAAGCCGCCATCAAGCGCCTGCTCAAAAGCCTGGAACTGTCGGACGAAAAATATCCGCCGCGTGCCGTGCAAAGCTTCATCAACGGCAACAAGGAAGCCGGGCTGCGGGCCGACCGTCTGCCACCCGCCTTGAATCCCTACGAAGCCAAGCTGGTGGAATTGTATGCCGCCTACGACGCCCAGTGCCGTCGCGAAGGCGTGGTGGATTTTGCCGAGCTGCTGCTGCGCAGCTACGAACTGCTGCAGGCCAATGCCGCCTTGCGCGCCCATTATCAGGGCCGCTTCCGTCATATTCTGGTGGACGAGTTCCAGGATACCAACCGCCTGCAATACGCCTGGCTCAAGCTTTTGTCCGGCGAGCACAACGTGCTGTTTGCCGTGGGCGATGACGACCAGTCCATCTACGCCTTCCGTGGCGCGGAAGTGGGCAATATGCGCGCCTTGCTGAGTGACTTCCAGGTGGCCGAGCCGGTGCGGCTGGAGCAGAACTACCGCTCGGTGGGCACCATTCTCAATGCCGCCAATGCCCTGATCGAACGCAACGATGGCCGCCTGGGCAAGAATCTGTGGACCGATGCCGGCGAGGGTGAGCAGATCCGCCTGTACGAAGCCTACTCCGATGGCGATGAAGCCCAGTTCATTATCGACGAGGTGAAGAACCTGCAACGTGAGGGCATGAATCTGTCGGACATGGCCATCCTGTACCGCTCCAATGCCCAGTCACGGGTGCTGGAACACGTTTTGGTGAATGCCCAGCTGCCCTACCGCATTTATGGCGGCCTGCGCTTTTTCGAGCGTCAGGAAGTCAAGCATGCGCTGGCCTATCTGCGTTTGGTGAGCAACCCGGATGACGACAACGCCCTGTTGCGCGTGATCAACGTACCGGCGCGCGGCATCGGTGCCCGCACCGTGGAAAACCTGCAGGCCGTCAGCCGCGAGCAGGGTGTTACCCTGTGGCAGGCCTGTTGTGCTGCCGGTGGTGGCCGCACTGCGGCCAAACTGGGCGAGTTCGTGCTGCTGATCGAGGCCTTGCGCAACAAGAGCACTGACATGACGCTGGCGGAAACCGTCAGCCTGATCATTGACCACTCCGGCCTGCGCGCCATGTATGAGCAGGACAAGAAAGAAGGGGAAGAGCGGCTGGCCAACCTGGACGAACTGGTGAGCGCCGCGGCTGGTTTCTTCCCGGATCAGCCGGAGCTGGCCATTGTCGAATTCCTCAGCGCCGCCAGCCTGGAAGCGGGTGAACACCAGGCCGAAGCCGGCGAGGACGCCCTGCAACTGATGACGGTGCATGCCGCCAAGGGGCTGGAGTTCGACGCGGTGTTCGTGTCCGGTCTGGAAGAAGGACTGTTTCCGCACGAAAACAGCATGAACGACAGCAAGGGGCTGGAGGAAGAGCGCCGCCTGATGTACGTGGCTGTCACCCGTGCCCGCAAACGGCTGTACCTCAGCTGCGCCCAGAGCCGCATGCTGCATGGTCAGAGCCGCTACCCCATCCGTTCGCGCTTTGTCGAGGAAATTCCAGCCGAGCTGGTACGGGTACTGTCTGCTACAGTGAAACCTGTGCCGCCGGCAAGCCCGCGTCGCGCCCCTTGGCTGGATGAGGTAAGCGCACCGGCAGCGGCCATGTCGCTGCAGGGCTTTCGCATCGGTCAGGGCGTCAGCCACGCCAAGTTTGGCTCTGGCGTGGTGATCAATGCCGAGGGCAGTGGCAGTGATGTGCGTTTGCAGATCAATTTTGCCGAACACGGGTTGAAGTGGCTTGATTTGCGTTACGCCAAACTGACCGCCGAATAATGACATTCCAGCCAGGCTGGCCAATGATGACGCCATGAGTGACAAGTTACCCTCCACCACCTATCAGAGCCTGACTGCCGGTCAGGGCAGTGCCGAGAGCACGCGCCGTCCTTACGAGGACCCGTATGCCAGCCGGCTGTTTCTGATCATCGACAGCCTGCCCGAAATGCAGCGGGCCCTGGCAATGACCCTGGCCTCCTTTGGCGCGGACAAGGTCGAATATGCCAGCAAGGCCGGCGATGCGCTGGCCAAGATGGCCAAGTTCGAATTCGACGTGGTGCTGTGCGATTACGACCTGGGTAATGGCTATGACGGCCTTTACCTGTTTGAAGAGGTCAAGGAGCGCAACCTGATCAAGCAGTCCTGTGTGTTCATGATTGTCACCGGCGAGCGCCGCGCCCAGCGCGTCATCTCCGCCGCCGAACTGGCACCGGATGATTACCTGCTCAAGCCCTTTACCGGCGAAGTGCTCAGCCAGCGGCTGGAAAAAGCCATGCGCCGGCGCGAGGCCTTCCGCATGGTGGACGAAGCCATCATGCGGCATGAATACCTGGCCGCCATCGATGCCTGTAGCCGCAAGATCAGCCAGCGTGGCGAATTCACCCTGGACTTCATGAAGCTCAAGGGCAGCCTGGCGCAGAAAATCGGTGACTTCGACACCGCCCGCAACCTCTATATGGAAGTGCTGCGCCTCAAACCGCTGGCCTGGGCCAAGCTGGGGCTGGCCAAATCGCTCACCGGGCTGAAGTCCTATGACGAAGCCAAGCTGCTGTTCGAAGAAGTACTGGCCGACAATGAAAGGGTGATGGAAGCCTATGACTGGCTGGCCAAGCTGCATCGCATCCATCACGATCTGCCCGGTGCGCAAAGCACGCTGGAGAAGGCAACAACCCTGTCGCCGGTGGTGTTGCGCCGGCAAAAGCAGCTGGCCGAAGTGGCCATGATGAACAAGGATCTGGAAACCGCCGAGGCGGCCAGTGAAGAAACCCTCAATATCGCCAAGTACACCTGGCATCGCAGTCCTACCCATTACGCCATGCTGGCCCGGGTGCAGATGGCGCGCGGCGAAACCGGCACTGCCGCCCGCACCCTGGGTAATTTGCGGCGTGATTACCGCTACAACGAGACCGGCGAGTGGATGTGCAATGTCATCGACAGCCAGTTGCAGAACCGCATGGGTAATCACGAAAAGGCACGCAGCCTGTTGGCCAGTGCCGAAACCGCCTACCAGAAGCTGGGCAGCAACCTGCCGGCCGAAGCGCAAATGGAATTTGCCCGTGCCTGCTATGCCCAGGGCAAGCAGGACAGCGGTAATGCCGCCATGCGCGATCTGGTGCGCAACAACCACGATAACGAAGAGCTGCTGTCCACCATTGGCAGCCTGTTCGAGGAAGTCGGGCTGGGCGATATGGGCCGCCAGCTGATTGCCGAAAACGTGCAGTCGGTGCTGGAGCTGAACAACCAGGCGGTGCGCGAGGCACAGGCCGGTCGCTTCGAGCAGGCCATCGAACGCTTTGTCAAAGCGCATGAGGAAATGCCGCACAATGTGCAGGTGATGCTTAACCTGGCCAATGCCACCATGGCCTATGTGCATGGCAATGGCTGGCACGAAAGCCATATGCGCCGTGCCTACGACATGCTGGTGCAGGTGCGCGAACAGGCGCCCACCAACAACAAGTTCCAGAAGATCCTCAAGGCCTGGCGGCAACTGGTAGAAAAACTGGGCAAGCCACAATGGGTACTGTAAACGGCCTGCGCGTACTGGTGGTGGATGACGAGCCGCTGGCGCGCGAACGCCTGATCGGCCAGGTGGCGCAGTGCGGTGCCACTACGGTGGCGGCTCTGGGCGATGCCGAGACAGCCAGCCACTGGCTGGCGCGCTACTCGGTCGATGTCCTGCTGCTGGACATTTCCATGCCCGGCATCAGCGGGGTAGAGCTGGCGCGCAGCTTGCGCCAGTTGCCGCTGGTGCCGCAGCTGGTGTTCACCACGGCACACGAGCAGTACGCCGTGGATGCCTTCGAACTGGATGCCGCCGATTACCTGCTCAAGCCCGTCAGGCTGGAGCGCTTGCGCCAGGCGCTGGAAAAAGCAGCAGTCCGCTGTGGCAAGCGCCCAGCCATCGAAGCCCATTTCACCGTGCGGCACCGCGACCGGTTGTTGAATATTCCCTTTTCTGCCGTGCGCTACCTGAAGGCCGAGCAAAAATACATCAGCCTGGTGACGTCGGATGGTGAATATCTGCTGGATGACTCACTGGTGGCGCTGGAGCAGCGGTTGGGCGATAGCGTGCTGCGCATTCACCGCAACTGCCTGGTGATGCGCCACGCCCTGCAAGAGCTGCTGCGTCTGGGCGATGGCGTGGAGGAGCAGTGGGGTGTGCGTCTGCGAGACATCGCTCAGCCACTGGCAGTCAGTCGGCGTCAGCTGTCCGCCATCCGGGCCGGACTGCGTAAGACAAGCAGCTAGTTTAGACAGCTAGCGGCAGGGCTTTTTAGTAAGGGCAAATACGTCTAGGTGTAACTACTTAACTCTTCCTGCTGGCTACGGATTACTTGCGCCAGCACGCCGCCCTTTCTATAGAATTCCCGTTTTCCCCCTTTTCCAGTCCTTGCTCCATGCGGATAAAACTGGCCACCCTGGCATGTGTACTGCTCTGGCTATTGCTGAGTGCACTGATCTCCATGGCTTTTCTCAGCCGGGCGGTGATCAGCGCCGAGCAGGAGTTCGACATGCTGGGTGTACGCCTGTCCGAACAGTTGAACCAGAAGCTGCTGGTTAACGAGACCATTCTGGACAGCTATGCCGCCTTCACCATGCTCGATCACCAGCATGCCAGCGAGCAGGAACAGCTTTTTGTGCGTCAGATGGCCGAGCGCTATCCGCAGCTGGTGTCGCTGGAGCGTATCCAGCGCGTTCGCCAGCAGGATCTGCCGGCCTGGATGCAGGAGATGCAGGCACGCTGGGGTAGTGATTTCAAGCTGCATGCCTACGCCCAGTCCGGGCAGACGCTGATCTACCCCCTGCCGTTCCAGACAGAATACTACCCGGTGGTGTCCATCCTGCCGCTGAACCAGGCCGTACGTCCGCTGCTGGGCACTGACATTGTCCATGACCCGCGGTTTCATACGGCATTCCAGGATGCCCGGCGCTTTGGCCGCACCGCCATGTCGGTCTCATTCATTTTGCGCGAGGGCTACCGGGGCCATCTGCTGCTGCAGCCTGTCAATGCCAGCGCACTATTGCTGCGCGGCCAGACCCCCGAGCAGTTTGTCGCCCTGGCTTTGCGCTCCGATTATCTGCGCCCGGCCGATACCGCACTGCCAGCCGGGCTGAGTATGAGGATTCTGGCAAGAGGGCCGCAGGCCAGCCAGCAGCCAGCCTATGTGGACGTTGCCGGTAAACCGCATGGCTGGCTGGAAACACTGGGCTTCCCGCGCCTGCAACTGGAGCGACCTGTGGGCAATGAATCGCAGCCGCTTACCCTGCGCATGGATTGGCCGCTGGGCTGGTATCTGCTCACCGGTTTCGAGCGTGCCGTCATCCTGTGCCAGTCATTGCTGGTATTGCTGCTGCTTGCGGTCGGGCTGCGTTTTTATTGGGGACTGCTGTCCCGGCAGCAGCGGCGCGAAAGCCATCTGTTTTATCTGGCCAATCACGACCGCCTTACCGGGCTGGCCAACCGCAACCTGTTTTATGACCGCCTGCAGCACGCCATTTCACGGCTTAACCGCAGCGACCGACGACTGGCGGTGCTGTTTCTCGACATGGATCGCTTCAAGCCGGTGAACGACAGCTATGGCCACGCCACCGGTGACAAGGTGTTGCAGCTGATTGCCGCCCGCATCCTGGCCATTATGCGCAATGAAGATACCGTGGCCCGGCTGGGTGGGGATGAGTTCGTGCTACTGATTGAGGATGTTGAATCCAACCGCGAGGCTGACCGGGTGGTTGAGCGCCTGAAGCACTCCATTCAGCAACCTTATGACGTGGACGGTCACACCATCCGGCTGGGGGTCAGCATCGGTATTGCCTATTATCCCGAGGACGGCATGCTGATTGAGGAATTGCTCGATGTTGCCGATCGCAAGATGTACGGCGACAAATCGCCCGCCATCCCGCGCAGCTAGCTGCTGCTGTGGTGTTTGTGCCGCCGCTGTGGCCAAATATCCGGCAATACCGTGGTCAGTGCCGGCGCTTATCGATTAGAATCCTGCGATCATAGCCAGGGGAACACCATGTACCAGTCCGACTTCACCAAATTCATGAGCGAATTTCTGGACAAGAATCCGGAAGTAGACCAGCAGCGCCGCGAACTGCGCCTCACCCTGTGGGACCGCAATGTCAGCCTGGACGACCAGCGCCGCTGGAAAGAATCCCGCGTAGCGCAAAAGCCCTACGTCTACCAGCCGGAATAAGCAGTCCCGGCCCGGCCGCCGCCGAGGCCATTTCCGAACGCCCCCTGTTGCCACCGGACTGGCCTGCCATGCCGGCCCGGTCTGTCCAGTGGGCGTTTTGTCATTTTTCCGAGACTACCCATGACCAGTCGTACCGTGCCGCTGGACGGCACCTTGCATGATTACCTGATGGCCATTGGCTTGACCGAGCACCCGGTCATGCGTGAACTGCGCGAATTCACCGCCGGCCACCGCATGGCCAAAATGCAGATCGCCCCCGAGCAAGGGCAGTTCATGGGCTGGCTGGTGCAACTGATGGGCGTGCGCCGCTATCTGGAAATCGGTGTCTTCACCGGTTACAGCATGCTTGCCGCCATGCTGGCCATGCCGGCTGATGGCGAGGCCGTGGCTTGCGATGTCAGTGAAGAGTTCACCGCCATCGCGCGCGACTACTGGCAGCGCGCCGGGGTGGCCGCGCGTATCCGGCTGGAACTGCAGCCCGCCTTGCTTACCTTGCAGCAACTGCTGGCAGAAGGCCGGGCTGGCCAGTTCGACCTGGCTTTCATCGACGCCGACAAGCCCTCTTATCAGGATTATTTTGAGACCTGCCTGCAACTGGTGCGGCCCGGTGGCGTCATCGCCATCGACAATATCTTCCTGTCCGGCCGTGTGGTGACGCCGCGCCCGACCGACCCGGCCGGCGTGCACCTGATGCATGCCTTCAATGCCCGGCTGCAGCAGGATAAGCGCATCCGCCATTGCGTACTGCCAATTGGCGACGGCCTTACCCTGTGTACCCGGCTGTGAGCCTTGGCCCAGCCCGCCTGCCGGATGAGAACTTTATGGTGGCGCTGCTGGTCAGACCCCTTTTTTGTTAAGCAAGATTGTTTGTCATCCGGCCTCTTTGGCTGCGGTGCTATGATGGCAAGCTGAACTTTGGTCTGGATTGTCATGCTCAACCGCCGTCCCCGCCGTCAAATGAACCAGATGAACGTGGTGCCCTACATCGACGTCATGCTGGTGTTGCTGGTCATCTTCATGGTGACGGCCCCCATGTTCACCCCCGGGGTGATTCAGGTGCCCAGCGTATCCCAGGCGGCAGCATTGGATGCACCGCCGCTGGAAGTGGTGCTGGATGCCGGGGGCAAGCTGGAAATCAAGGATGGCGACAAGGTGACGGCGGTGGAATCACGTAGCACGCTGGCTGCCCAAGTGGTCGCCTTGCTGGCCGGTGCCGACCGCCCGGTGGCCATTTCGGCTGACAAAGACCTCAAGTATTCCGAAGTGGTGGGTGTGGCCGACGACCTGCACAAGGCCGGCATCAAGCGCGTGGCCCTCACCGTCAAGCAGCAGAATCATCAATAAGGCATGAAGCGTACCGATTCAAGCTCCCCGTCCTGGTCCGTACTGGCCTCGCTGCTATTGCACGGGGTGGTCATCGCCCTGATGCTGTGGGCCGGTCTTGCCAGCAAGCAGCCCAGCAGGGAAGTGCCGCTGGCGCTGGAGTTGTGGAGTAGCCCGCCGCCCGCGCCGCCCGCAGTGGCCGAGCCGGTGCCCGCCGTGAAACCAGCGCCTGCGCCACCCGTGCTGACCCCGCCGGCCCCTCCGCCGGAACCACCGGCTGAGGTCAATCTGGGGGCGAAGAAAAAGCCCGAACCCAAGCCGCCGCACCAAGTAAAACCACCACCGGAGCATGTCAGCAAGCCTGCGCCGGTGCAAAAGCTGTTGCCGGAAAAAGCCAAGCCGGAACTGGTAAAGAAAGTGGAAACGGAGAAAAAGCTGGAGCCGCCGAAAAAGCAGGATAAGCCAGCAGAAAAAACGGTGAGCAAGCCGGCCACACCGGCTGTCGCCGACAAGAAAGCGGCCAAGACACCGCCGCCAGCGGTGCCGGGCAAGGGTAGCAAGCAGTCGAAAACCTATAGCAACGAAGTCGATGACGCGCTGGCTACGCTGGACAGCCCGAATACCGGCCACAAGGCCAATGCCCGCAGCAACCAGGCTGGCAGTGCCAATGGTGTGGCCGGTGGCGCGGTGAATGGTTCGGCGGCTGCCAAGGGCGGCTGGATGGACAAGGTCAAGGCCAAGATCACTCCGCTGGTGCAGATTCCGCCGGATCTGAGCGGCAATCCCAAGGTGGTGGTGCTGGTTACCCTGTTGCCCACGCTGGAAGTGAGCAAGGTGCAGGTGATCGGGCCAAGTAGCAGCAGTGCTTACAATGAGGCGGTACAGCGTGCCATCTGGGAGGCACATACCTTCCCCAGCCTGCCGCCTGGAGCCAATTTCAACGATGGCTATCGTCAGTTCAAGATGGAATTCCGCCCCCGGCAGTAGGCCGGCAGGCAGATGAATGGTTTTCAGGAAATTTTATATTCAGAGGGAACTCATGCCGGACATTCGTACTCTGTTTAAGGTATTGCTAATGTTTGTCTTGCTGGCTGGCCGTGGCGCATACGCGGAAATGACCATCGAGATCGTTGGCGGTGGTGCCAGCAAACATGCCATTGCCGTGGTGCCGTTCAAGGATGAAACCACGCGCATGCGCGAGGCGCTTACCCCCATCATCCGCAGCGATCTGGAACTGTCCGGCGTGTTCCGCATGGTGGATGGCTCGGCCATCGCCAATGTGCCGGTGGAGCCGGCCGACATCCGCTACCCGCTGTGGCAGGCAGCTGCTGCGCAGTCCATCGCCATCGGCAAGGTAGAGCCGGTGGCCGGTGGGCAGGTGAAAATCAGCTTCCGCCTGATGGACGTGGCACAGAAGAAACAGCTGACTTCCGGTGAGTTCACCGTGACGCCAGACCGTGGCCGCGAAGTTGCGCACACCATTGCCGACATGATTTACCAGGCGATTACCGGGCAGAAGGGCATTTTCAATACCCGGGTGGTGTATGTGGTCAAGAATGGTCGCAATTATCAGTTGCAAGTGGGCTTGATCACTGATGTGGACAGCAATCGGGCGCAAACCATCCTGCGTTCCAGGGAGCCCATCATCTCGCCTAGCTGGAGTCCGGATGGCCGCTATCTGGCCTATGTGTCGTTCGAGAGCAAGAAGCCGGTAGTGTGGGTGCAGGACCTGGCCACCGGCCAGCGCCGCGCGGTGGCCAACTTCAAGGGCAGCAATTCCGCCCCGGCCTGGAGCCCGGATGGCAGCAAGCTGGCGGTGGTGCTGACCACAACTGGCAATTCGCAGATTTATCTGGTGAATACCCTGGGCGGGCCGCCGCGTCGTCTCAGCTATAGCGATGCGATTGATACCGAGCCGGCCTTCACCCCGGATGGCAGCCAGATCTATTTTGTTTCCGACCGCACCGGCGGCCCGCAAATTTATCGCATGGCTGTCAGCGGTGGGCAGGCCCAGCGCGTTACTTGGCAAGGTAGCTACAACGTTTCGCCGCGCGTGTCGCCTGATGGTCGCACGCTGACCTTTATCCGGCGCGAGGCGGGCCGTTTTCGCGTGATGGCGCAGGACCTCACCACCGGTGATGTGCGTGCGCTGTCGGAGAGTGGTTACAACGAACGCCCCAGTTTTGCGCCCAATGGCCGCATGGTGCTGTATGCCAGCGATGCCGGCGGCAAGAGCGTGCTGTATGCCACCACGCTGGATGGCAGCAGCAAGGTAAGACTGGCAGTGATTAATGGTGAAGTGCAGGACCCGTCATGGGGCCCTTTCAACAATCCGCAATGATGTAATGCATTCAAATCCAAGGAGCGAAGGCATGAACTGGAAACAACTCGTACTCGGCACCGCCACGGTTACCCTGCTGGCCGCCTGCGCCAGCACCAAACCGGCTGCTGTCACCAGCAATACCGACAATGCCGGTGCCGCCAGCCAGGTACAGGCCCCGGCCGATACCGGCAGCAGCAACCAGGGCAAGCTGGCTGCAGACCCGCTGCACGATCCGAACAGCCCGCTGGCCAAGCGCAGCGTGTACTTCGACTTTGACTCCTCCACCGTCAAGGGCAGCGACAAGCCCACCGTGGAAGCCCATGCCGGCTACCTGAAGGATCACGCCGATCGCAAGGTCATCATCCAGGGCAATACCGATGCGCGCGGCAGCCGCGAATACAACCTGGGCCTGGGTCAGCGTCGTGCCGAAAGCGTGAAGCGCTCGCTGGAAGTGCTGGGCGTGAAGGACCAGCAGCTTGAGGCGGTCAGCCTGGGCAAGGAAAAACCGAAGGCGACCGGCAGCACCGAGGCTGATTACGCCGAAAACCGCCGCGCCGACATTCTGTACAACGGCGAGTAAGGCAAGCAGCGGCACACTTTAAGCGGTGTGCCTCCATGCCGGATCAATCAGGCCGGACATCTAGCCAGAAATACACTTCAGGCTGCTATGATGTCCGGCCAACCTGTATGCAACGGACCGAGAACTGCCCCATGAAACGGCTTGCCCTCAGCGCGGCGCTGCTGCTTACCCTGTCTGCCTGCGCCACCACCAGCGATATCGAAGCCACCCGCAACCAGATTGACCAGGTCAATCGTCAGGCCAGCGCGCGCCTGACTGAAGTGGAAAGCAAGCTGTCCAATGAGAAGCTGCTGGAAATGGTCAACCAGATGGAAAGCCTGAAAGCCGAAGTGGCCAAGCTGCGCGGCGAGGTGGAAGTGGCCAATTACAATCTGCAAACCACGCAGAAGCGCCAGAACGATCTGTATAACGATCTGGACGGCCGTCTGGCCCATCTGGAAAGTGCCGGCAAGGAAGCCGCCGCCCAGCAGAATGCCAGCCAGCCGGCAGCCAGCCAGCCTGCTGCGGCCGATACCCAGACCAGCCCGGATTACGACAAGGCACTCAATCTGCTGCGTGCGCGTGATTTCCCCAAGGCTACCGCCGCGCTCAGCCTGTACATCCAGCAGAACCCCAATGCGCCGCAGGCCGTCGATGCCCTGTACTGGCTTGGCGTTGCCCATACCGCCCAGCGCCAGTACGACGCAGCCATTGAAATCCACCGCCGCTTTGCCGAGCAGTTTCCGGACAACCCCAAGGCACCGGATGCACTGCGCAATGTGGCCAACTGCCAGCGCGACCTGGGGCAAGTGGATATTGCCAAGGCCACGCTCAAGCGCCTGATCAAGCTGTATCCGTCCAGCTCCGCCGCTCAGAAAGCGCGCGAGCAGCTCACCAAGATGTAAGCCTTTAGCGCCCGGCCACCCCTTGCGCTGGCCGGGCGGCTGCGCATGCCCATGATGCTACCCGCCACCGTCGAACTGGCCAGCTTTGGCTGGCTGGCCATTGCCCTGCTGCTGCAGTGCCTGGGCCTGCCGCGCTCTTCGCTGTTGGCCGGCCTGGGGGCTATTGGCCTGGCGGTCTTGTGCGGACTATTGCAGCCGCTGGGCCTGCTGGCACTGGCCGTAGCCGGTGGCCTGAGCTATGCGGTGTACCGGTTTCCGCGTCCGGAATGGCGGGTGCTGTGGCTGGCACTCTTGCTGGCGCTGGCCCTGCATGCGCTGCCCGGTTTCGACAACCCCTTGTTATGGCAGGGGCGGGCGACGCCGGACAGCCAGGTGTACCGGCTGTTCTGGAGTTTTGACAAAGGTGTGGCCGGCTGGCTGCTGCTGCTGGGCCTGCACGACGCCCCGCACCGGGGCCGGGCCTGGGGTGGCACTGTGGCTGCGGTTGGCTTGTTGTTGCTGATGCTGGTGCTGGCACTGGCGCAGGAAAGCGGCATGATTGCCTATGCCCCCAAGCTGCCGGCCTGGTTGCTGCCCTGGCTGTTTGCCAACTTCTTTCTCACCGCCTTGCCCGAAGAAGCACTGTTTCGCCATGGCCTGCAGCGCTGGCTGGAAAACCGCATCGAACCCTTACCCGCGCTGATTGGCGCCTCGCTGCTATTTGGTGCCGCCCATGTGGCCGGTGGCTGGGGCTGGGTAGGGCTGGCCACGCTGGCCGGCCTGGGCTACGGCCTGGTGTATGCCGCCACCAGGCAGGTGGCCTTGGCGGCGCTGGCCCATCTGGCCTTCAATACCGCGCACTTGCTGCTGTTTACCTATCCGCGTCCGGGCTGAGCCAGAGACAGCGCTTGCGACAGTTGTCGCAACTGTCTTGATATCAAAATAAAAAACCATTCCGGCCCCAGCCGGCTCTCAGGTAAAATCACGTCTTTATTCCTCCCTGAGCTTCACCGCCATGATTGAAGTCGGCATCGTGATGGGTAGCAACAGCGACTGGGAAGTCATGCAGAACGCCGCGCGCGTGCTGAAGGACTTCGGTGTCGCTTTCGAAACCCGCGTCGTCTCCGCCCACCGTACCCCGGATTTGTTGTTCCAATACGCAGAAACCGCTGCCGCGCGCGGTCTGAAAGCCATCATCGCCGGTGCCGGCGGTGCTGCCCACCTGCCGGGCATGCTGGCTGCCAAGACCCACGTGCCGGTGCTGGGTGTGCCGGTGCCGTCCAAATACCTGCGCGGCGAAGACTCGCTGCTGTCCATCGTGCAAATGCCCAAGGGCATCCCGGTGGCTACCTTTGCCATTGGTGAAGCCGGTGCCGCCAATGCCGCGCTGTTTGCCGTGGCCATGCTGGCCAATGCCGTGCCGGAACTGGCCGAGAAACTGATTGCCTTCCGCAAGCGTCAGGAAGAAACCGTGCTGGGCATGACCTTGCCGGAGGTGGAATAAATGGCGGCCATCCTGCCACCGTCCATGCTGGGCATTCTCGGCGGCGGCCAGTTGGGCCGCATGTTTGTCGTGGCTGCCAAGACCATGGGCTACCGCGTGACCGTGCTGGACCCGGACAGCAATGCCCCGGCCGCCCAGTTTGCCGACGTGCACCTGTGCGCACCGTTCAACGACGCCGCTGCACTCAAGACGCTGGCGCAGACCTGTGCTGCCGTCACCACCGAGTTTGAAAACGTTAATGCCGACGCCATGCGCGAACTGGCGCGTACCACCCGTGTATCGCCCTCGGGTGACTGCGTGGCCATCGCCCAGGACCGCATTGCCGAAAAAGCCTGGATCAACAAGGCCGGTCTGCCGACTGCGCCCTATCTGGCCATTGAAAGCGTGGAAGACATCCAGGTCGACCTCACGCCCTACCTGCCCGGCATCCTGAAAACCGCGCGTCTGGGTTACGACGGCAAGGGGCAGGTACGGGTCAGCACCCAGGACGAAGCCCGCGCGGCCTATGCCAATCTGGGTGGTCAGGCCTGCGTGCTGGAAAAGATGCTGGACCTGAAGCTGGAAGTATCGGCCATTGTCACCCGCGTCAGCAGTGCGCAGATGGCGGTGTTTCCGGTGGCGGAAAACAGTCACGCAAACGGCATTCTGGATGTGTCCATTGTCCCGGCGCGCATTGCCCCGGCGCTGGCGGCATCCGCCCAGCAGATGGCGCAAAACCTGGCCGAAGCGCTGGATTACGTCGGCGTGCTGGCGGTGGAGTTCTTCGTGCTGGCTGACGACAGCCTGGTGGTGAATGAAATCGCCCCGCGCCCGCACAATTCCGGCCACTATACCCTGACGGCCTGTCTTACCGACCAGTTCCAGCAGCAAGTGCGCGCCATGTGCGGCCTGCTGCCGGGCCGCACCGACCTGCTCAGCCCGGTGGTGATGGTGAACCTGCTGGGTGATGTATGGAAGGAAGACGGCCGTGAACCCAATTGGGACGTGCTGGCCGAGGCCCCCAATGCCCAGCTGCACCTGTACGGCAAGAAGCAGGCGCGCCCGGGTCGCAAGATGGGCCACTTCAACGTGATGGCCGCCACTGCCGACGAGGCACTGGAGCAGGCCGAGGCGTTGAAGGATACGCTGTAAGCGCATGGCTGTTAGCGGACTAAATCATCTGACACTGGCAGTAGCCGATCTGGAGCGCGCCTGGCAGTTTTATACTGCGCTGCCAGGTGTACGGCCACAAGCACGCTGGTTGAAGGGTGGTTATCTGCTGTGGGGCGATGTCTGGCTCTGCCTGTCACTGGATGAAAGTGTGGCGGAGGGCGTGAAGGCGGGCTACACACACGCTGCTTTCAGTGTGAGTGCTGAGGATTTTGCCTCTGCAAGAGCTGCGCTGACAGCTTTAGGGATTAGGCCGTGCAAGGAGAATCGCAGTGAAGGAGATTCCTTTTACTTCCGCGATCCCGACGGCCATCTGCTCGAACTGCATGCCGGTTCACTAGAGAGTCGTCTGGCAGCCTGTCGGCAAAGGCCTTACGAAGGTATGCAATGGTTTGACTAAGGCAAGGCAACACACTGTAATGCCGAGCCAGGATCAATACGATCAATTTGATGAAAGACGTGTCATGAGCGGACTGAACACCACCAATCTGAAAAGCCTGAAGAAAATCTACTCCGGCAAGGTACGCGATCTCTACGAGATCGACGACAAGCGCATGCTGATGATCGCCACCGACCGTCTGTCCGCCTTCGACGTGATTCTGGACGACCCGATTCCGGCCAAGGGCCAGATCCTCACCGCCATTTCCAACTTCTGGTTTGAAACCCTGAAGGACGTGGTGCCCAACCACCTGACCGGTGACAAGCCGGAAGACGTGGTGTCCGCCGAAGACCTGCCGCAAGTGGAAGGCCGTGCCGTGGTGGCCAAGCGCCTGAAGGCCGTGCCGATCGAAGCCGTGGTGCGTGGTTATCTGGCCGGTTCCGGCTGGAAGGAATACCAGAAGTCCGGCACTGTCTGCGGCATTGCGCTGCCGGCTGGCCTGCAGGAATCCAGCCAGCTGCCCGAACCCATCTTCACCCCGTCCACCAAGGCGGCAGTGGGCGATCACGATGAAAACATCAGCTACGCACAGTGTGTGGACATCGTGGGTGCCGAACTGGCGGCCAAGGTGCGTGACACCGCCATCCTGCTGTACAAGACCGCGGCAGAATTCGCCGCCAAGCGCGGCATCATCATCTGCGACACCAAGTTCGAGTTCGGTCTGGACGAAGACGGCACCCTGGTGCTGATGGACGAAGCGCTGACCCCGGACTCCAGCCGTTTCTGGCCGGCCGACAGCTATGCCGCCGGTACCAATCCGCCGTCGTTCGACAAGCAGTTCGTGCGTGACTGGCTGGAAGCCTCCGGCTGGAACAAGCAGGCTCCGGCTCCGGCCGTGCCGCTGGACGTGCGCGAAAAGACTGCCGCCAAATACCGCGAAGCACTGGAGCGCCTGACCGGCAACTAAGCCGCCAGTCGCAACGCAGCAAGACCCAACGCCCGGCCTGTCCGGGCGTTGTTGCATGGCAGGCCGCTTGAGCCTTGGGCCAGCCTGCACTTACACTGCTGGCTCCTGTGTCCTTGCCGAAAGACAGCCATGACCACTCAGCAAACCGTGCTGGTCACCCCGCGCCTGCATTTGCGACCCGCCAACATCAGTATGGCGCTGCCCATGCTGGAATATCAGGTACGCAACCGGCAGCATTTTGCCGCCTGGGACCCCAAGCCCGGCGACATGTTCTTTACCGAGCTGTACTGGACCATGCAGCTGCGTCAGCAGGCATTGGGCTGGGAGCAAGGCGTGTGCGCGCGCTACCTGCTGACCCTGCCCGACGCGCCGCAACAGGTGGTGGGGACCATCAGCCTGAGCAATATCGTGCGTGGTGTGTTCCAGGCGGCCCATCTGGGTTATGGCATCGACCACGCTCTGGAAGGGCAGGGTCTGATGCACGAGGCGGTCAGCGAGATCATCCGTTTTGCCTTTGACGATTTGCGCCTGCATCGCCTGCAAGCCAATTACCAGCCGCACAATCAGCGCAGCGCTGCCTTGTTGCAGCGCTTGGGTTTTGTCGAGGAGGGCCTGGCGCGTGATTACCTGTATATCAATGGCAGCTGGCGTGATCATGTGCTCACCTCACTGACCAATCCGCACTTCGACCCGGCCAGGATGCTAGCCTGATGCTGTAGTTCTGCACGCGGCGGCACGATGGATTAGTCACATTCCCTCCTGTTTGTCTCCCGTTGTTTTGGACAGTCTGCCAGCGTTCCCGGCCTGACCGGCACCGCTGGACCGGCTTTGCCCTGCCATGCACCATGCGCCATGGTGCTCTGACACAGCGGGGCGAACCTCATTCTGAAGCCGGGGAAATCATGCTGCACACCATCCTTCTGTCTTTACTGCCCATGTTCTTTGTGTTGGGGCTGGGTTTTTATGCTGGCAAACGACGGCGTGTAGACAATGTGCATATCGAATCACTCAACAGCCTGCTGATGCGTTTTGCCCTGCCGTGTTCCTTGTTTTTGACCACGGCCACTGCCTCGCTCGGCATGTTGCAGCAGCAGCTGCCCTTGTTTGTCTTGTTGGTGTTGTCCATGCTGTTGCTGTTCGGTCTCAGTTACGGCCTGGAGCGGCTGCTGTGGCGGCAAAAACCTCCGCTGGCGGCAGTACAGGCCTGTACGGTGGCACTGCCCAACTATGCAGCGGTAGGCATTCCCCTCCTTGCCACGGTGATTTCACCCACAGAATCCTTGGCGGTGGCAGTGGCAATCATTGCCGGCAGTGTCATCATTTCGCCGCTAACCTTGTTGTTATTGCAGGACAAGCCAGCCACCGCAGCAGGAGGCGAGCGCTGGCCACTGCTGACGGCACTGGTGAACATCCTGCGTAATCCGGTGGTGCTGGCACCGCTGGCGGGCACCCTGCTGGCCTTGTTGCAATGGCCCTTGCCGGATTATCTGCGTGCCGCTTTCTCGCTGATGGGTGTGGCCGTTGGGGGGCTGGCCCTGTTTGTCACCGGCTTGCTGGTTTCTGCCCAGCCTTTCCGGCTGGACTGGCACATCCTGCTGAGTGCCGTGCTGAAAAACGTGGTCCACCCGGTACTGGTTTACGGGCTGGCCCTGTTGCTGGCGTTACCGCGTGAAGTGACACAGGCGGTGGTGTTGCTGGCTGCCATTCCGTCTGGCTTCTTTGGCATCCTGTTCGGGGTGAACCAGCGACTGCCTTATGCCCTGTCGGGCGCCACATTGCTGTGCAGTACCATTCTAGGAACCCCCACCCTGATGCTGACCATTGCCTTGCTGCCTGCCCTTTAGCGGCGAGCTGGCCCTGCTGGTCCGGCATCACCACGGCTGCCCGGTTTTTTGCTTGCGACAGTAGTGGGCCAGGACGCATGATGGCTGCATCATCAATGCAGCTCCATACCCCGTACCCGGGCAAGCGGAGCGCAGACCGCGACGAGGAAAACATGGAGCACTTCACCCTGCCGGCGGCTGATGGCCACCGCATTCATGGCTGCTGCTGGCAGCCACCCGCCACGCAGGCCGTTCGCGCCGTAGTGCTGATCTGCCACGGCATGAGCGAACATGCTGCGCGTTACCAGCCGCTGGCCCTGCAACTGGCCGAGCGCGGCATTGCCGTGTATGCCCATGACCATCGCGGCCACGGCCCCCATGCGGCTCATCATGGCTGGTTTGCCGCCGCAGATGGCTGGGACAAGGTGGTGGCTGATGTGGATAGCGTGCGCCAGTACATTGCCAGCCACCATCCGGGTTTGCCGCTCATCCTGCTGGGGCACAGCATGGGTTCCTTCATCGCCAGGCAGTATTTCCTGCAGCATGGCGCACAACTGGCTGGGCTGGTGTTGTCGGCTACCGGTTACCGGCAGCGTCCGCTGGCTTGGGTATTGCGTCAGCTGGCCCGGCTTGCCGGCAAGCTGGGCGGGGCCAATCTGCCATCCGCCTTCATGGCCCGGCTGATTTTCGGCAGTTTCAATCTGGGTTTCTTTCCGGCGCGCACCCGTGTTGACTGGCTGTCGCGCGATACGGCACAGGTAGCAGCGTATCAGGCTGATCCGCTATGCGGCTTTGACCCCACGCCCGGACTGTGGGCAGACCTGTTTGGCGGCATCATGGCGCTGGAGCAGGGAGAGGCCGATGCTCGCAGCAGTCTGCCGCGCGCCTGTCCGGTTTATTTGCTGGCGGGAAGCCGCGATCCGGTCAGCCTGGGTCGGCTGGCACTGGGTCAGCTGGAAATCCGCTACCGCGACGCCGGCCTGCAGGATGTCAGCAGCAAGGTCTATCCCGGTGGTCGTCACGAAATGTTCAATGAAACCAACCGCGAGCAAGTGGTGGCCGATCTGCAGATCTGGTTGGAGCGGGTACTCAAAGCCGTACAGGGAGGTACCGGCTAGACCGGGTGCGCCATATGCCAGCGCCAGGCTATCCAACAGCCCCATAGCAGCCAGTGCGCCAGCACGATCAGCCAGAACATCAGCTGATAGCTGCCCTTGCTGGATTTGTGCTGCAGCCAGTATTGCCCCAGCAGGCCGCCCGGCCAGCCACCCAGCATTTCCAGCCAGTGCAGTATTTTTTCCGGTGTGCGGCGGCCATGGTTAATGGCCTGGCGCTTGTCCCAGGCATAGACGGCAAAGGTCAGCAGGCTCATGGCCAGGTACAGCAGTACCGGCCAGAACAGGTTGTCGGTGAGTGCAAAGCTGCCGGCAGCCAGCAAGGGTGGCAGGGCAAGCAGATTGGCCAGCGGGCGGGGCAGGGGCATGGATTATCCGGCAGAAAAGACACAGTGTAAGCAGCCTGCCTGTACACGCCAAGCAGGGTGAGCGCGGATGCGCGGTGCATGAGCACATCCGGGCGATGGCTTGCGTTGACAACTTACTTACTAGTAAGTATTGTCGAGCGACAATAATGCATGCCATGCCGGCAAATGACCGGCGGCTGAACCACAATCAGGGTGAGCGCCTGCTCGCCACGTCGACGAGGACGAAACATGACTGCTTATCCGCATTTGCTCTCCCCGCTGGACCTGGGCTTTACCACGCTGAAAAACCGCGTGCTGATGGGCTCCATGCATACCGGCCTGGAAGAAGCCGCTGGCGGTTTCGACAAAATGGCTGCTTTCTATGCCGAGCGCGCCCGCGGCGGCGTGGGGCTGATTGTCACTGGCGGAGTAGGGCCGAATGCGGAAGGCTGTGTGGCCGAAGGCGCGTCCATGCTGGCCGATGAGCAGCATGTGCCGGACCACCGCAAGGTGACCGCTGCCGTGCATGCTGCAGGCGGCAAGATTGCCTTGCAGATCCTGCACTCCGGGCGCTACAGCTTTCAGGAAAAATGCGTGTCGGCCTCGCCGCTGATTGCGCCCATCAACTTTTACCGTCCGCGTGAGTTGTCTGACGCCGAGGTGTGGCAAACCATTGCCGACTTCGCCCGCTGCGCCAAACTCGCCCAACAAGCCGGTTACGATGGCGTCGAGGTGATGGGTTCGGAAGGCTATCTGATCAACCAGTTCATCGCCCGCGCCACCAACAAGCGCAGCGATGACTGGGGCGGCAGCTTTGAAAACCGTATCCGCTTTGCCATTGAAACCGTCAAGGCAGTGCGTGCTGCGGCGGGCAGCGATTTCATCATCATCTACCGTCTGTCCATGCTGGATCTGGTGCAGGACGGCAGCAGCTGGGACGAAGTGGTGCAGCTGGCGCAGGAAATCGAGCGCGCCGGTGCCAGCATCATCAATACCGGCATCGGCTGGCACGAAGCCCGTGTCCCCACCATTGCCACCATGGTGCCGCGTGGCGGTTTTGCCTGGGTCACCAAAAAGCTGATGGGTAAGGTGAAGATTCCGCTGATCACCACCAATCGCATCAATACTCCGGAAGTGGCGGAGGACATTCTGGCCAGCGGCTGTGCCGATATGGTATCGATGGCGCGCCCCTTCCTGGCCGATCCGGATTTCGTCAACAAGGCAGCCGCCGGCAAGGCCGACAGCATCAACACCTGCATCGGCTGCAACCAAGCCTGTCTCGACCACATCTTCCAAGGCAAGCTCACCAGCTGTCTGGTGAATCCGCGCGCCTGCCGCGAAACCGAACTCAACTACACCCCGGCCGTTCAGCAGAAAAAGGTTGCTGTGGTGGGGGCCGGCCCGGCAGGCCTCGCCTGTGCCACTACCGCAGCCGAGCGCGGCCATCAGGTGACGCTGTTCGATTCCGCCAGCGAAATCGGCGGTCAGTTCAATGTGGCCAAGCGCATTCCTGGCAAGGAAGAGTTCTACGAAACCCTGCGCTATTTCGCCAGTCGCCTTGCTGATACCGGCGTCTCGTTGCAACTGAACACCCGTGCCGATGCGACCATGCTGCAGGACTTCGACGAAGTGGTACTGGCCACCGGCATCGCGCCGCGCCTGCCGCAGATCGACGGCATCGACCACCCCAAGGTGCTCAATTACCTGGACGTGCTCAAGCACGGCAAGCCGGTGGGCAAGCGTGTGGCCATCATCGGTGCCGGTGGCATCGGTTTTGATACCGCGGAATTCCTCACCCATGAGGGCAAGTCCACTGCACTGGATGTGGCCGCTTTCATGCAGGAGTGGGGGGTGGACATGAATGTGGCCGAGCCGGGTGGCCTCAGCCCGCAAGGCCCGCAGCCGCATGCCAGTCCGCGTGAGGTCTATCTGTTGCAGCGCAAGCAAAGCAAGGTGGGTGATGGTCTGGGCAAAACCACCGGTTGGATTCATCGCGCCAGTCTGCAAATGAAAAAGGTGAAGATGCTGTCCGGCGTCAGCTATCAGAAAATTGACGATGCCGGCCTGCATGTCATCATCAAGGACGAGCCGCAACTACTGGCCGTGGATAACGTCATCATCTGTGCCGGTCAGGACCCGCTGCGCGAACTGCAGCAGCCATTGCTGGATGCCGGCAAGCGCGTGTATCTGATTGGCGGGGCCGATGTGGCGGCAGAGCTGGATGCCAAACGCGCCATCCGTCAGGGCAGCGAGCTGGCGGCCAGTCTCTGATGACTTCAGCTGCCAAGTAGCAGAAATGAAAATCCCCGCTGACAATAGCGGGGATTTTTGTTGCCGGTCTGGCGAAGGGCTCACAGGAAGTGACGCAGCGTGTCTTCCAGGTTCTTCTCGTTCAGGCGGCCCAGCAGGCTGCCCACCTGCTTGCCGTTGCGGTCCAGGATGATGCTGTAAGGCAGGGCACCAGCCGGATTGCCCAGCGTGCGCAGCAGGCTGAGGGTGTCGCTGTCGCCCAATACAATGGGATAAGTGATTTTCAGCTGCCGGGCAAAATTATAGGTTTCCGCCTTGTTGTCCAGCGCCACGCCCACCACTTCCACCCCCTTGGGCGCCAGCCGCTCGCGCAGCGCATTGAGCATGGGCATTTCTTCGCGGCAGGGGCCGCACCAGGTGGCCCAGAAGTTCACCAGTACCACCTTGCCCTGGTAAGCACGCAGAGAAACCGAGCTGCCGCTCTGGTCGATAAAGCGGGTTTGCGCCAGGGTGGGCGCTGCGCTGGCTGCCAGTGGCAGCAGGCAGAGCAGGGCGGCCAGCAGCGTGGCGCGCAAGGATGTCAGGTTCATTTGGCCTCCAGAACTAGCTTGCAGAATGGGAAAGCGAGGTTTGCTGCCTTTGGAGAGAGAGCGCAGGCGCAAGTTTCGCTCCGCATGCACAAAAAAGTTTCATGTTAAAATGTTCAGTTGAATTTTATTCGGAGTGAGCATGTCTCTCCTGGTATGCGGGGCGCTCGCCTACGATACGCTGTTCTCGTTTCACGGTCGATTCGACAGTCAGATCCTGCCCGATCAGCTACACAAGATTTCCACCACTTTTCTGGCGCCCAGCATGCGACGCGAATTTGGCGGCATGGCGGGCAATATCGCCTACAGCCTCACCCTGCTGGGCGAAAAACCGCTGGTGATGGGTACGGTCGGCGAAGATTTCCAGCCCTACCGCCAGCACCTGCTGCGGGCCGGGGTGGATGACAGCCACATCCGGCTGATCCGCAAGCAATACACCGCCCAGTGCTTCGGCATTGCCGATGAAGACGGCAACCAGCTGATGGCATTTCATCCCGGCGCGATGGATTTTTCCACCGAGAATCACATCGCGGATATCCAGCAGCCGGTAGAGCTGGCCATCCTGTCGCCCGGTGGTCATCGTGCCTTCCTGCAGCACTCGCAGGAGCTGTCCGCTGCCGGCATTCCCTTCATTTTCGACCCGGGCCAGGAGCTGCCGCTGCTGTCGCGTGAGGAAATCCACCAGATTGTCGAGCTGGCCAGCTACATCACCATCAACGACTACGAAAGCGAGCTGATGCGCGAACGCGCCGGGCTGACGGTGGAGGATTTGCGGCGCAAGGTGCAGGCGGTGGTGGTGACCCGTGGCTCGCGCGGGGCCGATCTCTACGTGGGGGCCGACCACATCCATCTGCCACGGGTGGAGATGTCACAGCCGCCGGTGGACCCGATGGGCTGCGGCGATGCCTTCCGCGCCGGGCTGATGTTCGGCATCAGCCGCCAGCTGGACTGGCAGCTGACCGGGCGTCTGGCCAATATGATCGGCGCCATCAAAGTCACCACTGCCGGTTGTCAGAATCACTTCTTCGACTGGGAACAACTGCAGGCCATGTACCAGCGCACCTATGGGGAAGTATGGCCACTGGCTTGAGCGGCCAGCTCCATGCTGGGGGAAGGGCGTGCCGGATAGCACACCGCGCGCTTCCCCATGGCACGCGATGAAGCTTTCCTTCATGCGAGAGGGTTGAATTCCCCAAGGCCAACCCCCACCATAGACCAATTACTCGCAAGTCATCCGACGCCTAGGGGAGCCCATGACCGTCCCACACCTGTCCACCGCACTGACCGGCCCGTTGCTGGAACTGGAAAGCCGCATTCTGACCGCCCAACCACATATCGAGCACTGGTTCCGTAGTCAGTGGCATAACCATGCCGCACCGTTCTACGGCTCGGTCGACCTGCGCAACAGCGGTTTCAAGCTGGCTCCGGTGGATATGAACCTGTTCCCCGGCGGACACAACAACCTGAATCCGGATTTCCTGCCCTTGTCTATCCAGGCGGCGCAGGCTGCAGTGGAAAAGGTTTGTCCGGAAGCACGCAGCATCCTGCTGATTCCGGAAAACCACACCCGCAACACTTTCTACCTGCAAAATGTGGCCACGCTGGTGCACATCTTCGAGCAGGCTGGCCTCAAGGTACGCCTGGGAACGCTCAACCCGGAAATCACCGAAGTCACCGAACTGACCAGCGCCGGCGGTGACATCGTCAAGCTCGAACCCATCCTGCGTCAGGGTAACCGTTTGAAACTGGCCGATGGCTTCAACCCCTGCGTGGTGCTGCTTAACAACGATTTGTCCGGCGGCATTCCCGACATCCTGAAGGATCTGGAACAAAACCTGCTGCCACCGCTGCATGCCGGCTGGGCGGTACGACGCAAGAGCAATCACTTTACCGCTTACGATCAGGTGGCCGAACAGTTTGCCCAGCTGATTTCCATCGACCCGTGGATGATCAACCCCTACTTCGTCAACTGTAGCGGGCTGGATTTTCATGCCCGTCAGGGCGAGGACGCGCTGGCCGAAGCAGTAGCCGGCACACTGGACAAGATCGCGGCCAAATATCGTGAATACGGCATCAAGAACGACCCCTTCGTCATCGTCAAGGCCGATGCAGGCACCTATGGCATGGGCGTGATGAGCGTGAAGAGCCCGGAAGAAGTCATCGGGCTGAACCGCAAGGCGCGCAATAAGATGTCGGTGGTGAAAGAAGGGCTGGAAGTCTCCGAAGTCATCGTGCAGGAAGGCGTGTATACCTTCGAAACAGTGGACGACGCAGTGGCCGAGCCGGTGGTGTACATGATGGACCGCTTTGTCACCGGTGGTTTCTACCGCGTGCACACCGGTCGTGGCATTGACGAAAACCTCAACGCACCGGGCATGCAGTTTGTACCGCTGTCCTTCGAAACCCCCTGCCTGCCGGACAAACACGGCTCGCCGGACTGTGCGCCCAACCGCTTCTACGCCTATGGCGTGATTGCCCGTCTGGCACTGCTGGCGGCTGCGCTTGAGCTGGAAAATACCGACCCCGAGCGCGACTGAGCCCATGCCTTCCCTGCGCTGGCTGTGGCTGCTGCTGTTGCCGATGCTGGCGACAGCAGCCAGCTTTGATTGCAGCAAGGCGGCCACGGCCACCGAGCAGGCCATCTGCCGCCAGCCGGAACTATCCGTGCTGGACGAGCAAGTGGCTGCCGCCTACCGGCAGCACAATCAGCAAGGCCTGCTGCAAGACAACCAGCGCCAGTGGCTGGCTGGCCCGCGTGCCGAGTGCAAGGCCGATGCCACCTGCCTGCAAAGTGTCTATAAAGAGCGACTGGAGCAGTTGCAGCACGCGCAGCTGGTCCGTCAGCAAATCGACAATGCCATGCCGGCATACCGCTTTGACATCACGCTGCTCAACTGGGGCGAGCGCGACTGGGCGGCAGAAGGCCCGGCTACCATCAACATCATCGACAAACGCAGCCAGCGCAGGGTACAGCAGCTACGGCTGGACAATGTCTATATGGCGCATGGCGACAACGGCAAGCCGCTGGTCAATAGCGCGCGCCTGTATGATTTGCAGGGTGTGATCAATGTGGCCGATTTCGACTTCGACGGTCATGCCGATTTCGCGGTGCAAAACGGTAATGACGGCCCCTACGGTGGCCCCACCTACAGCGTTTATCTCTACGACAGCACCAGCAAGCAGTTTGTATTGAGCGATGAATTATCGACGCTGACCGCCGAAACACTGGGCATGTTCCAGGTGGATGCCAAACACAAGCGGCTGAGCACCTTTGCCAAAAGTGGCTGCTGTTACCATGAAACGACCCACTACCAGTTTGATGCCCGCCACCGCCTGCAGGCTGTGGAGCGGCTGATTGAAGACGCGCAGGACCCGGCAGGCAAACAGGTGCGCGTGACCCGCGAAACCCTGGTCAATGGCCGCTGGAAAACATCTACCCGGCGCTATGCGCTGGATGCCTATTATCATCAATGAAGCCGACGGCCCCAGCCTGGCCGCCCCCAACCCTGGAGAGCAGCATGCGTATCCTGTTCATTGCCGATCCGCTGGAACAGTTCAAGATCTACAAGGACACCACCTTTGCCATGATGGAAGAGGCGGCACGGCGCGGTCATGCCATCAGCCATGCCCAGGCGCACCAGCTGTCGGTGGAAGGCGGCCGCTTGCTGGTGGATGCCCGCGGGCTGACCATCACCGATGAGCGCAAGGGCGACCATCCGGCCTGGTACAAGCTGGAAGACGTGCACCGCCAGCCGCTTACCGCTTTCAATGCGGTGGTGATGCGCAAGGACCCGCCGTTCGACATGGAATACCTGTACGCCTCCCAGCTGTTCACCCTGGCCGAGGCGCAGGGGGTCAAGGTATTCACCAGCGGTCAGGCGCTACGTGATTTCAACGAAAAGCTGGCCATCCTCAATTTTCCCGAGCTGACGGCCCCCACCATGATTACCGGCGAGACGCCACGGTTGAAGGCCTTCATCCGCCAGCACCTGGACGTTATCCTCAAGCCGCTGGACAGTATGGGCGGCGACAGCATTTTCCGGGTGAAACCGGATGATCCAAACCTGTCGGTGATTCTGGAAACCATCACCCTGCGTGGCAAGCGCACCATCATGGCCCAGCGCTATATCCCGGAAATCCGCGATGGCGACAAGCGTGTGCTGGTGATTGATGGTGTGCCGGTGGATTACTGCCTGGCGCGCATTCCCGCCGCCGGCGAAACCCGTGGCAATCTGGCCGCGGGTGGCCGTGGCGAAGCCCGTCCGCTCAGTGCCCGTGACCGGGAAATTGCCGAAGCGGTGGGTCCGGAGCTGAAAAAGCGCGGCATCCTGCTGGCCGGGCTGGATGTGATTGGCAATTATCTGACCGAGGTGAATGTCACCAGCCCCACCTGCTTCCGCGAAATCATGGACCAGACCGACATCAATGTGGCTGGTCTGTATATCGATGCCCTGGAGCGGGCCTGCCAGCACTGAGTCCTGCCATCAGCCTGTCATCTGCCGGCGGCAACATCGCCGCTGGCATGGCAATATGGCCAGCGCTTGCCCATGACGGCGGCAGCGCTTAACATGCCGCTCGCCAGACTGGCATCAGACCAGACGGCACCGCGCAACTACAGGACCCGACATGAGCAAGCATGAGGAAAGCCCGTTCAAGGGCAAGACCGGCATTCGCCGGCTGATCAATGCCTTTGGCTATTCGCTGGATGGCATCAAGGCGGCCTTCCGCCATGAGGATGCTTTCCGCCAACTGGCCTTACTGGCCATCATCCTCATCCCTGCTGCACTATTCATTGTCCCGGCCAGTCCGCTGGCCCGTGCGCTGCTGGTGGCCAGTTCGTTGGCTACGCTGGTGATCGAACTGCTCAATTCTGCCATCGAGGCGGCGGTGGATCATACCTCGCTAGAGCGTCATCCACTGGCCAAGCGCGCCAAGGACATGGGGAGTGCCGCCCAGTTGCTGGGCCTGATTAATCTGGCGGCCATGTGGTCGCTGGTGTTGTTTGGCCACTAGGCGGGCAACAGCCGACGGGACTGTAGCTGCAAGCCGATCGAGATCAGTGCGGCCAGCAGAAACGCCAGATTGCCTTCCAGCCGGGGCAGCAGCAAGACCAGCGTCAGACAGAAACCGGCAAAACCCAGCCGTCCCAGCAACATGCCGCGCAGTAGCACCTGTACTGCCGCTGTGCCTTGCATGCGCTGAGTAGACACCGCCATCACTACCGCCAGTAGCGGAAATACCGCAACCACCCCGCTCCAGCGTGCGCCCAGCCTGCTTGCGGCCAGACTTGCCAGCAGGGTTAGTACAGCTGCCGCCAGCATGCGCAGCCACAGCGTTTCGTTTGCTGCCGCCCGCACATCCTTTGCCGCTGGCCGGGGCAGGCAGCGGCTGTTGATCAGCACCGCCAGCCCGGCCACGGCCAGGACCGATGGCAGCGACAGTGTCAGCGCCTGCAGCAGCATGGCTGCCAGCAACCAGCCGCCCAGGGCGGCAGTCAGCGTCAAAGGCCAGCCGGAGCGGGCTGCGCAACGGGCGTATACCAGATTGAACAGTTCGGAAGCGGCAATGGCCGCGATGGCTTGCATGGCGGCATGGGTGGCGAAGTCTGCGCCATGCTCTTGCAGCAACAGCCACAGGATGGGACCGGCCACCACGGGCAGGCCCGCCATCCAGCCAGCACGCGGTGGCCCGTAATACCTGGCCACCTGCGCCAGCAGGTAGAGAAAGGCAGGAACCAGCGTCAGTTTCAGTAGCAGCATGCGAGCAGTCGGACAGGGTAGACCGGCAGCATAACATGTCCACGACATGGCCTGCCCACTGGCACTGCCCTGCCTTGCGTGTATGCTGGGGAGCCCACATCAAGCGCAAGGAGAGGACATGCTGTCACCCGCCGAATCCGGAGTGGAAGAGTTGGTATTGAATCTGGTGCTGTGGCTGAAACTGGCAGTGGAAGCCAGCGGTGCCGTGGTGATTGGCATCGGCGTACTGGTGGCCGGGGTGCGCTATCTGCAGCGCTGCTTTGAGCCGGGCATGGCGCAATTCAATGCGGTACGACTCAGCTTTGCCCGCTTTCTGGCGCTGGCGCTGGAATTACAGCTGGCGGCCGACATCCTGTCCACCGCTGTAGCACCTAGTTGGGACCAGATCGGCAAGCTGGCCGCCATTGCCGTGCTGCGTACTGCGCTCAACTTTTTCCTGGGCAAGGAAATCCGCGATACCGAGTTGGAGGGTAAAACCTCGGTAGCTGATCAGCCCTGACGCACCGATGATGAGCGGCGACGATACAGATAGCCGGGGTAGACGCGGATGCAGCCGCTGTCATCTTCCACCTTGCCATACTCGCCCACCAGCTCCCAGCTGGCACCATTGGCCTGCAATACCCGGTATACCGGGCTGCCGGCCTGATAGAACATCAGCTCGTCGCCGTGAAAATGGTCCAGCGGCAGCAGCGGGTGCTGGCTGGGCAGCACCAGCAGCATGGCCGCGGTGCGGGCATCCATGTCCGCCAGCTGTTCGCGGTCGGCCACCACCATGCCACAAAAGGCAATGAGAAAGGCGATGGGCAGCATCAGCCAGTGGCCGCTGAGCAGGCCGAACAGGGTGAGTACCGTTGCACCGGTAAAAAAGAAGCTGCTGTGTGTTTTCATGATGTGTGCTTTGCCCGGGCACGCTGGCCCGTGAAACGGCAAACGCCGCCTGACATGGAGGCGGCGTATTGTCTGGAATGGATGTGGCCCGTCGCAGGAACCTTCAGGCGGCTTGGCTGCTTACGGTTTAGCCTGATTTCCGAATTATATGGCGGCTTTTCCGAAATTGATCAATAAAATCAGCCGATTGCCAATGCTGATGGCGTAGCCCTTCCTGTTGCAGGGGTTTCAGTACCATGGCCAAAAAAACAACGCCACCCGAAGGTGGCGTTGTGGCGTACCGACTGCCGTCAGCATTTACTCTTCTGCCGGCTTGGCTTCCGGCGGGGCAATCACCTCGCTGTAGCCGCATTCCTTCTGCGGGCAGACTTTCTCGGTACCGCGACGCTTGGTGGTCTTGATGGTGAGAATCGGCCAGTTGCACTTGGGGCAGGGCTCGGCGACCGGCGGGTTCCAGGTGGCGTACTTGCACTTGGGATAGGTATTGCAGCTGTAGAACAGCTTGCCGTAGCGGCTTTTGCGCTCGATCAGATGGCCAGCCTTGCACTCCGGGCATTCCACGCCGGTGTCGCGCGGTTTTTCCAGTGGTTCGATGTGCTTGCACTTGGGGTAGTTGGCGCAGCCGATGAACTTGCCGTACCGGCCCTTCTTGATGTGCAGCGCGCCGCCGCAGTCCGGGCAGACACGGTCTTCAATCACGGTCGGTGCTTCGGCTTCTTCCGCTGCCTGCTCGGCGGTTTCGCCCATATTGCGGGTGTAGTCGCAATCCGGGTAGCCGGTGCAGGCGATGAAGCGACCGCGCTTGCCAAACTTGATCGACAAGGGCTTGCTGCACTTGGGGCAGGCTTCGTCCAGGCTTTCGGTGGTGACTTCGGCGCGGGAAATGCTTTCCTTCTCGGCAATCTGCTTGGAGAAGCCCTTCCAGAAGCTGTCCATCACCGGCACCCACTCGCGCTGACCGCTGGCGATGTCATCCAGCTGGTTTTCCAGCTTGGCGGTGAAGTTGTAGTCCACGTACTGGCTGAAGTGCTCAGTCAGGAACTTGTTGACGATGTCGCCGGTATCGGTGGGCAGGAAGCGCTTCTTGTCCAGAATGACGTATTCACGGTCCTTCAGCGTGGAGATGATGCTGGCGTAGGTGGACGGACGGCCGATGCCGAATTCTTCCAGCGCCTTCACCAGGCTGGCTTCGGAGAAGCGCGGCGGCGGCTGGGTGAAGTGCTGCTCGCCGTACAGCTTGTCCACCGGCAGGCTATCGCCTTCTTCCAGTAGTGGCAGCTTGGCATTGTCCTCGTCCTCGGCATCGTCCACGTCTTCTTCGTAGACGGCCAGGAAACCGGCAAAAGTCTGTACCTGGCCGCTGGCACGGAAGATGCCTTCGCCCATGGTGATGTCCACGCTGGTGGTGTCGAACTTGGCCGGGGCCATCTGGCAGGCCAGGGTACGCTTCCACACCATGTCGTACAGCTTGAACTGGTCGGTGGTGAGGAAGGGTTTTACCGATTCCGGTGTGCGCAGGATGGAGGTCGGGCGGATGGCCTCGTGCGCTTCCTGAGCGTTCTTGGACTTGTTCTTGTAGGCGACCGGGTTCTTGGGCAGGAAGTCGTTGTTGAAGGTGTCGCCGATATAGGCACGAATTTCTTCCACGGCTTCGTTGGCCAGCGCCACCGAATCGGTACGCATATAGGTGATCAGACCCACCGTACCCTGGCCGATGTCGATACCTTCATACAGCTGCTGTGCGGTCCGCATGGTGCGGTCGGTAGTCATGCCCAGCTTGCGCACGGCTTCCTGTTGCAGCGTGGAGGTGGTGAAGGGCGCAGCCGGGCTGCGCGACTTCTTTTTCTTCTCGATGCTGGTGACGGTGGCCGGCTGGTCTTGCAGGCGGGCCAGAATGCTGGCGTGTTCGCCATCATTGGGAATGTCGAACTGGTCCAGCTTCTTGCCGGCAAGCTGGGTCAGTTTGGCGGAAAATTTGGTACGGCCTTTGTGGCTATCCAGGTGTACCGACCAGTATTCCTGCTGCACAAAGGCCTTGATCTCGTTTTCGCGTTCGCAGATCAGGCGCAGTGCCGGGCTTTGTACCCGGCCGGCAGACAGGCCACGGCGGATTTTCTTCCACAGCAGCGGGGACAGGTTGAAACCCACCAGATAGTCCAGCGCACGGCGTGCCTGCTGGGCATCCACCAGGTCTTGTGCCACTTCACGCGGATTGCCGATGGCTTCCAGCACCGCGTTCTTGGTGATTTCGTGGAACACCACGCGCTGGGCAGTTTTGTCCTTCAGCAGCTTCTTGCTGTTGAGGATTTGCACCAGGTGCCAGGAAATGGCTTCGCCTTCGCGGTCCGGGTCAGTTGCCAGGTAGACATGGTCGACTTCGGCGACTGCCTTGACGATGGCATCAACGTGTTTGCTGTTGCGGGCGATCAGCTGGTATTTCATGGCGAAGCCCTTTTCAGGGTCTACCGCGCCGTTTTTGGGTACCAGATCGCGCACGTGACCGTAGGAGGCCAGGACTTCGAAGTCCGGTCCCAGGTATTTCTTCAGCGTTTTTGCCTTGGATGGCGACTCAACGATCAAGAGGCTGGAGGGCATGTTTTCGTTTCAGTGTGTACCGGAAACATCCGGCTGATAGCGGTTCTATCTATCAAATAAAGCAAGAGCGCAAATAAAACAAGAGCGCATTTGGCGCTCTTGTGCAAAATTCCCTGCCTTTATCATCAGGCGAGGCGGGATGGTAAGCCCGTACCGCCAATGCTGACAAGTTATTGCATGGTCGGTTCGCCGTGAATGGCGTCCAGCAGTTCTTCCCCCAAGAGGATGGGCAATTCCGCCTTTTGTGCCCACAACACCATCAGCGCCACCAGTTTGGCTGAGCCGACGTTGATGTCATCGTCGGGCAGCTCGCACAGGCGGTCTATCACCATTTCACGCTGCGATGGCGAAAGTGCACCGTGATCTTCCAGAAACTGGATCAGGCCGCGCACTTCAGTGGGCAGGCGTTCCAGTTCGGCATCGGCGTAGATGCGCATGCCGGAGGCATCATCAGCGCTGGCATACAGGCCGTCTACCATATTGGCAACATTGTCCAGCCAGTCCAGTGCGTCGTTGATTTCCTCGTCCTCGAAGCCGGCGGCTTCGAGTTGGCGCATCAGGGAGCCGCGGTCGCCAAAGGCGTCCGGGTCACGGTATTGCTCGAACAAATAAGTGAGAACGTCAAACATCAGGTCTTCTTCAAATGGGCTACCACACGATCCGGTCCGGGTCAGACCAGCCGCTGGACCTGCCCGCCAGGCAAGCTGGCCAGCTTGCCGGCAAGCTCCAGCTCGAGCAGCATCGCGTAAAGCTCCCCCTGCGTCAACCCGAGTTGCACGGCAAGTGTCTCACTGCTGACCGGATCAAAGCCCAGCAGTGCCAAAACCGGGTGCTCGGCGACGTGGCTATCCAGCCGTGGCTGCGGGCTGATTACTGCCGGTCGGCCCACTTCTTCCAGGACATCCTCCACCGTTTCGATCAGCCGGGCTCCATCTTTCAGCAAACGGTGGCAGCCTCGTGCCTGTGGATTGTGAATGGAGCCGGGAATGGCCATGACTTCGCGCCCGTACTCGCCGGAGAGTCTGGCGGTAATCAGCGAACCGGAGTTGATATTGGCTTCCACCACCAGGCAGCCGCGCGAAAGCCCGGCAATGATGCGGTTGCGACGCGGAAAGTGGCTGGCGAGCGGGCCGGCTCCCAATGGAAATTCAGACAGAATCAGGCCGGTACTACCAAGCTGGTGGGCCAGTTCGCGGTTGCTGGCCGGATAAACCCGGTCGATACCGGTACCGATGACAGCAATGCTGGAACCGGTTTCCTGCAAGGCACCACGGTGCGCGGCGGCATCAATGCCGCTGGCCATGCCACTGACGATGGTATAACCCAGGGCGGACAGCCGGCGGGCAAAGTCTTCGGCAATCTGCTTTCCCGGTGGGGTCGCGCTGCGGCTGCCCACCATGGCCAGCATGGGGCGTTGCAATAATGCCCGCTGGCCACGGGCAAACAGCAGCGGTGGTGGCGACGCTGTTTCGGCCAGCGCCTGCGGATAATCATCATCCAGCAGGCTGAGCAAGGTACAGTCAGGTTGGGATGCCCAGGCCAGTGCGGCCTCCACGGAGGGGCCGGCCAGCCGGTCGCGCAGTGCGCATGCCGCTTCCTGGCCCAGAATGGGCGTGGTCTGCGCCGTACTGGCGGCAAGGGCTTGGCTGGCCGAGCCAAAGCCGGCAATCAGCTTGAGAAAGCCAGCCGGGCCTATGCCCGGTGTCAGCGCCAGCAACAGCCAGTCTTCCGTGGCCTGGCTCATTCGTCTTCCGGTGGTGCGATCACATCTCCGACGCTGGTGGCATCGGTGCTTTCCAGTACCAGCCCATAAGACACCTTGTCAAACACCCGGTAGACAAAAATCTTGCCGATGGTCTGGCCCGGCAGAGTGACTTCTTTCTTCTCACCATCGGCCATGATCAGGGTGACAGGCTTGGCATTCTTGTAGATGCTGAACACATCGCCAGCTTCTACCTGTTCGCGCTTGCCACGGTTGATCACGACGTTGGAGTATTGCGCCGCGCCATCCACGCCGTCGTATACCGAGATGATCTGTCCACGGATATTGCCATCCGGGCTGTGCGGCACATAGCTGACAAACTGGTCTTTCGGAGCCTTGATCAGGCGGTCGCCCACCAGGATTTCACTGCTTACCTTGGTAATGTGCATGGTCTGGATTTCCTCACCCAACTTGTCCACCTGGGTGTCGCCGCCATACAGCACCTCGTAACCAAGGTTCTCCTTGGTTTGGGGGTCGATCAGCGGTTTACTGGCGCGATAGACCTGCCAGTTGCCCATCTCGCCCACCCCATTGGCAAAGACGCGGTCTCCGGTGCCAAATGCCAGCCGCTCTTCCGGACCGGCAACCAGTCTGGGCGAGGTGGCGAATTCTTCTTCATTGACCACCAGTGGACGGTACAGGAATGGTTCGATCGCCTTGGCCGGAATGCTGGATACAGCCTTGTCGATGTCAGACATGCGCACCTGCGGAGACAGGCGTACATCACCCTGTCGGGATTTTTCCAGTGATAGGCGCGGTTGACCGTTCACATAAGTCAGTACCAGTACGTCACCGGGATAAATCCAGTGCGGGTTCTTGATTTCAGTCTTGTTCATCTGCCACAGACGGGGCCATTTCCACGGGCTCTTGAGATAACGGCCAGAAATACCCCATAGCGTGTCGCCCTTGACCACGGTATAGCGCGCCGGAGCGCCGGGTTTGATGGTCAGTGTGTCGGAAAAAGCCGGGAGAGCCAGTCCCAGAGCCAAAGCAAGCGATATAATACTTTTACGCATGAAAAGTGCCCCAATATTGAGTGTAATGAGCGCCCGCGAGCGCTCCTTTGACAAACGAGCATGCGTCAGACACATCTATTATCGACGTGCTGATGGCATTACGACAACTTGGAGCAAGAAAACCGATGGCGCTGCTGAACATTTTGCATTATCCGGATGCGCGTCTGCATACCGTGGCCACGCCGGTCGAGACCTTTGACGCAGCCCTGCAGACCCAGATCGACAATATGTTTGAAACCATGTACGAGGCTAAGGGCATCGGTCTGGCCGCCACCCAGGTGGATTATCACCAGCGCCTGGTGGTGATGGATATTTCCGAGGAGCACAACGAACGTCGCGTCTTCATCAACCCGGTCATTCTCGAAAAAGAAGGTGAAACCGTGTATGAGGAAGGCTGCTTGTCCGTACCCGGCATCTACGACAAAGTGACTCGTGCCGAACGGGTCAAGGTGCGCGCACAGGATGCCACCGGTGCCGAATATGTACTG
The DNA here is from genome assembly GCF_009856625.1 of Aquitalea denitrificans. Taxonomy (GTDB): domain Bacteria; phylum Pseudomonadota; class Gammaproteobacteria; order Burkholderiales; family Chromobacteriaceae; genus Aquitalea; species Aquitalea denitrificans. The sequence continues at coordinate 4,036,496 of NZ_CP047241.1, read as the reverse complement.
GAAGCCGACGGCCTGCTGGCCATCTGCATCCAGCATGAAATCGATCATCTGGACGGCAAGGTGTTTGTCGAATACCTGTCCGAACTCAAGCAGGGCCGTATCCGCACCAAGCTGAAAAAGCGCGAAAAACAGAATATGTGATAAATGGCACCGGTCTGCATAGGCAGGCGACGGTGCCTCTGAAAAGGACAGGCCAGCCCTGTCTTTTCTACTTGTGGGCTTACGATGAAACTGATTTTTGCCGGTACGCCGGAATTTGCCGCCGCCGCGCTGCGCACCCTGCTGGCAGCCGGTCACGAGATTGCCATGGTGCTGACCCAGCCGGATCGCCCCGCCGGGCGTGGCATGAAGCTCAAGCCCAGCCCGGTAAAGGAAGTGGCGCTGGAACACGGCTTGCGGGTGGAGCAGCCCCTGTCGCTCAAGACCGAAGAAGCCCAGTCCATGCTGCGCGAGATCGGTGCCGAACTGATGGTGGTGGCGGCTTACGGCCTGTTGCTACCCAAGGCGGTGCTGGACATCCCGCCGCGCGGCTGTCTGAACATCCATGCGTCCTTGCTGCCGCGCTGGCGCGGTGCCGCACCCATCCAGCGCGCCATCCTGGCAGGTGACACCGAAACCGGTATCACCATCATGCAGATGGATGTGGGGCTGGATACCGGCGCCATGCTGTCGGTGCATCCGGTGGCCATTTCCAAGGACGATACCGCCGCCAGCCTGCACGACAAGCTGGCCGCATGCGGTGCCGAGGCCATTGTCAGCACCCTGGCCGGGCTGGATGGACTGCAGGCACAAGCGCAGCCCGAAGTCGGCGTGACCTATGCCCACAAGCTGAGCAAGGCCGAGGCCGAAGTGGACTGGGGCCTGCCGGCTGCGGATATTGCCCGCGCCATCCGCGCCTACAACCCGGCTCCCGGTGCTTTTAGCAAGCTGGGCGGCGAGCCGCTGAAACTGTGGCAGGCGCATGCCATTGCCGGCCAAGGCGAAGCCGGTGTGGTGCTACGTGCCGATGCCGACGGCGTGGTGGTGGGCAGCGGTGACGGACTGGTAGTGCTTAGCCAGCTACAGGCAGCAGGTGGCAAGCGGCTGAGTGCACGCGATTTTGCCGCTGGTCGTGCCGCGCTGGTGGGAACCCGCTTAGGTCAGTAAGCGTCTGTATGGGTCACAGCAAAAGGAGGGTGGTGTGAACAATATGTTCAAGACGGCCATGCTGATGGCTGGATTTGTGGCGTTTCTCGGCGTGATCGGTGCGCTGATCGGTGGTAAGAGCGGCCTGCTGCTGGCCTTGCTGTTTGCCGGCGGGATGAATCTGTTTGCCTACTGGAATTCCGACCAGATGGTGTTGCGCATGTACAACGCCCAGGAGGTCGATGCCCGCTCCGCCCCCGAGTTTTACGGCATGGTGGCTGAGCTGGCGCAGCGCGCTGGCCTGCCTATGCCACGGGTTTACGTGATTCACGAAGAGCAACCCAACGCCTTTGCCACCGGGCGCGATCCTGAACACGCCGCCGTCGCGGCAACCAGCGGCATCATGCGCATGCTGGACTACCGCGAACTGCGTGGTGTCATGGCACATGAACTGGCCCATGTGCAGCATCGCGACACCCTGATTTCCACCATCTCCGCCACCATGGCCGGTGCCGTGTCGGCATTGGCCAATTTTGCCATGTTCTTTGGCGGGCGCGATGAGAATGGCCGTCCGGTCAATCCGCTGGCCGGCATTCTGCTGGCCATTCTGGCACCGTTGGCGGCCAGCCTGATCCAGATGGCCATTTCCCGCGCCCGTGAATTCGAAGCCGACCGTGGCGGTGCAGAAATTTCCGGTGACCCACTGGCATTGGCGGCAGCGCTGCAGAAGATCGAGTACTACGCTCAAGGTATCGCCATGCCCACGGCGCAGGCGCACCCGGAAACCGCGCAGATGATGATCATCAACCCGCTGGCCGGATTGGACGTGGGCGAGCTGTTCCGTACCCACCCGCACACTGAGGAGCGCATTGCCCGCTTGCACGCTATGGCGCGCGGCGTGGGCTGAACGTATCATGCGCAACTGAACAAATCACGGGCCGGTACCGCCAGGCGGACACCGGCCGTTTTCATACGGCGAGTGCGCAGTGCTCGCCGTTTGCCATTTCAAGGTTTTGACATGCATCGCATACAGCAACTGGCCGCCGACGTGCTGGGCCAGGTGGAATCCGGCCATACTCTGACCGAGGCGCTGGCTCAAGCCCAGCGCCAGGGCAGTGAACTGACGCCACAAGAGCGCGCCGCCCTGCAGGACATCTGCTATGGCAGCCTGCGTCAGCTGGCCCGCCTGCGCTTCTGGCTGCGGCGGCTGGTACCCAAGGCCCTGCCGGAACCACAGCTGGAACGGGTGCTGCTGGTGGCGCTTTATCAGCTGGTGTATACCCGTGCGGCGGATTACGCCATCGTCAACGAGGCAGTCAAACTATCCGAGCGCCTGGCACGCGGCAAATTCAAAGCCCTGGTCAATGGCGTGCTGCGCAATTTCCTGCGCCAGCGTGAGGAAATGCTGCGTCTGGCAGACAAGGATCTGGAAGCGGCTACCAATCATCCGCGCTGGTGGGTGAAGGCTGTACAGCAGGCTTATCCGCAAGAATGGTCGGAAATCCTGCAGTGGAATAACAGCCATCCGCCGATGACCTTGCGCGTCAACGCCCGCAAAAGCTCGGTGGCCAGTTATCTTGCACAGCTGGAAACCCTGGGGATGGCAGCCACCGCGCTGGACGAGCGGGGCGGCATCCTGCTGGACAAGCCGGTCAATGTGCGGGAACTGCCGGGCTTTGCCGACGGCGTGGTGTCGGTGCAGGACTGGGGGGCGCAGCAGGCTGCCTGTCTGCTCGACCTGCAGGCCGGTCAGCGCGTGCTGGATGCGTGTGCTGCACCCGGTGGCAAAACCTGCCACATGCTGGAACTGGCGGATGTAAACATGACCGCACTGGATATCGACCCGCAACGGCTGGTCCGCGTGGCCGAGAACCTGCAGCGTGGTGGCTTGCAGGCCAGCCTGCATGCTGCCGATGCCGGACAGGTCGCCGACTGGTGGGATGGCAAGCCCTTCGACCGCATTCTGGCTGATGTACCTTGTTCGGCATCCGGTGTGGTGCGCCGTCATCCGGACATCAAGTGGCTGCGTCGCCCGGGCGACTTTGCCGCGCTGGCAAGACAGCAGGCGCAAATGGTTGACACGCTATGGGGGCTACTCGCGCCCGGCGGGAAAATGCTATACGCTACGTGCTCGATTTTTCCGGAAGAAAACCAGCAGCAGTTGGAGGCTTTCCTGGCACGCCATGCCGATGCCGAATGCCTGAACCAGCAACAGCTGTTGCCCTGTGAGCGTCATGACGGTTTCTATTACGCGCTGCTTGCGAAACATTAGCCTGGTGTTATGGCTACTGGTCTGTGCCGTCACTACGGCACAGGCCGACGGCATTCTGGCGCGTCGTGCCGATGCTGAGCTGACGCAGGATGGTCAGCTCTCACTCAGCACCCGCTTTCAAACCAAGCTTTCCAGCAGTCTGAATGATGCTCTGGCACAGGGCGTTGTCTTGACCTTCCGTCTGGAGTTCGAACTTACCCGGCCCCGCAGCACCGCGTATTACCTCAATCTCAAAGAGTGGTTCGAACCCCACGCCAGTCTCACTTTCAAACTGTCCTATCAGTCGCTGACCAGCCGTTACCGTGTCACCATCGGCAGTTTTTCAAATTATTACCGTTCTCTCGCCGAAGCCATGGGGGCCTTGGGGTCTATCCAGGACTGGCGTGTGCTGCAAAGCGGTGCGCTGGACCCTCACAGCCCGGGCAGCGTGGCCGGCCGCGTGCGGCTGGTGCTGGATATCAGTGAATTGCCCAAACCCTTTCAGCTCAATGCATTGGGCTCGGGTGAATGGAGTCTGTCCTCCAACTGGACGGCCATCAACATGAAAGAAGCAAGCTGATGCGCTATGCCGCCATTGCCCTGGCGACATTCGGAGCCATCATGCTCTACCTGCTGGCCGTAGCAACCGGCAATGCTTCCAAGCTGGCCGAGTACTACTGGTGGGTGTTCGGGCTCAACAGCCTGTTGCTGGTTGGTCTGCTCGGCGTAGTGGGGCGGCAATTGCTACGTCTGCGTCAGCGGGTAAAGGGGCGGGTATTCGGCGCCAAGCTGACACAGCGGCTGGTGATGATGTTTGCCGTGGTGGCCTTGGTACCCGGCCTGCTGGTATTTACCATCTCGGCCCAGTTTCTGACGCGCAGCATCGAAAGCTGGTTTGATGTCCGGGTAGAGTCCGCACTGGATCGTGGGCTCGAGCTGGGCAAGGGTGCTCTCAACTACGTGCTGGATGATGTCGCCCGCAAGAGCCGCGTGGTGCTGGATGATATCGACGGCCTGCCCGGCATCATGCTGCCCTCAAGGCTGGAGCGCTTGCGCGAGCAGTTGGGGCTGCGCGAAGTTGCCATCTTCAACAAATCCGGTCAGTTACTGAATTTTGCCAGCAGCAATGCAAAGCAGCTGCCCTTGCCGCCGTCGCGGGACAGCCTGCGTGGCCTGAAACTGCGCCAGAGCAGCAAGTCGATCGAAAATGATGCCAGCGGGCTGGCCTTGCGCGTGCTGCTGTCGTACCGGACCGCGGAAGGGGAGTGGCGCGTACTGCAGGTTGTGCAGGCGGCCCCCCAATCCATTGCGCGTGATGCCGAGCAAATTGAAACTGCACGATCCGAATACCATCAGCTGCTGTTGTCACGTGACGGTCTGAAAACCTTCTACATGTTGACGCTGGCACTGGCCTGTCTGCTGGCGCTCACCTCGGCGCTAGCATTTGCACTATTCCTGTCCGAGCGTCTGTCTGCGCCGCTGTCCGAGCTGGCCGCCGGTACCCGCGCGGTGGCGCAAGGTGACTTCTCCAAGCGCCACCCGGTATACCGGCGTGACGAGCTGGGCATGCTCACCACCCTGTTCAACCGCATGACTCAGCAGCTGGATGAGGCCCGTCAGACCGCTAACCAGACCCAGCAAGCCCTGGAAAGCGGCAAGCTTTACCTGGAAAGCATTCTGGCCAATCTCTCTGCCGGAGTGATTGCATTGGATGCGGCCTGGCAGCTGCGTGCCGCCAATACCAGTGCCGGACGCATACTGGGCGTCGATTTTTCCGAACTGGTACCCTATCCGGTCGAGCAGTGGTCCACCCGGGTTCCGGCCTTGATTCCCTTGGTCGATACCATGCTGCAACATGGTGAAAACAAGCAGGAAGAAGAATGGCAAACCCAGCTGGACTACGTCACCGGTCATGGCCCACGCAGCCTGCTGGTACGCGGTGCCCGCTTGCCGGAACGCTCCGGAAGCGGTTATGTTGTGGTGTTCGACGACATTACCGAGCTGGGCAGGGCGCAGCGGGATGCGGCTTGGGGCGAGGTGGCCAAGCGGCTGGCGCATGAAATCCGCAATCCGCTCACCCCCATCCAGCTGTCGGCCGAACGACTGGCCATGAAACTGACTGCCAAGCTCGACGGGTCGGATGCCGACATGCTCAAGCGTTCCACCGACACCATCATCAAGCAGGTGGCTGCGCTGAAGAATATGGTGGATGCCTTCCGCGATTACGCCCGGGCACCACGCATCAAACTCAGTGAACTTGATCTCAATCAGGTAGTGCGTGAGGTCAGCACGCTGTACGAATCCAATCCGGCTGTTAAGATTGAGCTGGAAGACAGGCCGCTGATGATCATGGGGGATGCCGCACTGTTGCGGCAGGTATTGCATAACCTGATGCAGAATGCGCAGGATGCGGTCCTTGACGTTGACATCCCGATGATTCACATTAGCAGCCGACAAGAAGGAAGAAACGCGGTCGTCTGCGTGCAGGACAATGGTTCGGGCTTTCCGGCCGAGCTCCTGCCACGCGCGTTCGAGCCCTATGTGACCAGCAAGCCCAAGGGTACGGGGCTGGGACTGGCGGTGGTGAAGAAAATAGCGGAGGAACACCATGGTCAGGTCACATTGGGGAATGGCGAGCAGCAAGGCGCGCGAATTCTTCTCACCCTGCCATTGCTGGAGGCCTAATGCGTAGCAGCGATATATTGATTGTTGATGACGAGATCGGAATTCGTGAACTGCTCTCGGAGATCCTGCAGGATGAGGGATACACGGTTGCCCTGGCGGAAAACGCCGAGGTAGCCCGGCAGTTGCGCAACCAGACGCGTCCCGCGCTGGTGCTGCTGGACATCTGGATGCCGGACTGCGACGGGGTCACCCTGCTCAAGGAATGGGCCAAGTCCGGCCAACTGAACATGCCGGTGGTGATGATGTCTGGCCATGCCAGTATCGACACTGCGGTAGAGGCAACCCGTATCGGGGCTTTCGATTTCCTGGAAAAGCCGATTGCCCTGCAAAAGCTGCTTACCACGGTGCAACGGGCACTGAAGTATGGCGACATGCAGGCCAATACCTCGCTGAACCTGGACAAACTGGGCCGCAGCGAGCCGATTCAGGAGCTCAAGCGCCAGCTGGAGCGGGTGGCCAAGGTCAAGTCCCCGGTATTGCTTACCGGCGAACCGGGTTCCGGATTCGAACTGGTGGCGCGTTTTTTCCATCAGGGCAACACGCCCTGGGTGACGCCGGCCAAGCCGGAACAACTGGCCGATGCGCCGCTGGAATTGCTGCAAAAAGCCAATAACGGTGTGCTGTTTCTGCCGGAAATCGGCCAGTACAACCGCCGGGTGCAGCAGGGCTTGTTGTTCCTGCTGTCCAAGCTGGACCGCTTCAATGTGCGTCTGCTGTGTTCCTGCAGCCGCCCCTTGCAGGAACTGCTGGTCGATCCGGAGTGCGACAACCGCCTGCTGACGGCGCTGTCCAGCGTGATCGTGCCGATTCCACCGCTGCGGGAGCATGCGGAGGACATCATCTTCATCGCCGAACAGATCCTGATCGAGCTGGTGGAGTCTCGGCAGATCCCCAACAAGAAACTGACCACCGCGGCGCTGAATGCCCTGCGTCAGTATGACTGGCCGGGTAATCTGGAACAGCTGCGCAGCATCATCAAGAGCCTGGCGCTGACCTCCGAGTCGGATGATGTGGACGCACCGGAAGTCAACAAGGTACTGGCGCAGTTCCGCCATGAAAAACCGGTGGAAGAGTCGGGTTTCGACTTCAACATGCCCTTGCGCGAATTGCGTGAACAGCTGGAACGTCGTTATTTCGAGTACCACATCTCGCTGGAAAACGGCAATATGAGCCGGGTTGCGCAGAAAGTGGGCCTGGAACGTACCCACTTGTACCGCAAGCTCAAGCAGCTGGGCATCAAGTTTGCCCGCAAGGTGGTCGAGGAGTAATCCTTGTACAGCTCATATCGACGCCAGCCTTGTGCTGGCGTTTTGTTTTTCCGGCTAGCTCGCAGGAACTATGGCGCCGGCCTGCCGATTTGACTAAGCTTTGACCCCATGACAGATCTGAACGATGCGGCGCTGCTGCGCTACAGCCGGCATATCATGCTGCCGGAAATCGATATTGAAGGCCAGCAGCGGCTGGCAGCGGCCCGGGTGCTGGTGATTGGTGCCGGCGGACTGGGCTCGCCGGTGGCGCTGTACCTGGCCAGTGCCGGTGTTGGCCATATCACGCTGGCGGATGATGATGTGGTGGAGTTGAGCAATCTGCAGCGCCAAGTGGTGCACGATATGGCATCACTGGGGCAGAACAAGGCTGAGTCGGCCCGTGCCCGCATGCTGGCACTCAATCCGGACATCGCAGTGCGGGCGCTGGGCGAGCGGCTGGATGCCCAGCGGCTGCTGCAGGAGGCCGGCCTGCATGATCTGCTGCTGGATTGTTCGGACAATTTCACCACCCGCCATGCGGTGAACCGCGCCAGCGTGGCTGCCGGGGTGCCGCTGGTATCCGGTGCGGCAGTACGCTTTGCCGGACAGCTGGCGGTGTTTGATCCGCGCGTGGCGGGTTCGCCCTGTTATCACTGCCTGTTTGCCGAGGAGGGCGAGGCATCCGATGGCCCGTGTGCGACCTTTGGCGTGTTGTCACCGCTGGTGGGAGTGATTGGCAGCTTGCAGGCAGTGGAAGCGGTGAAACTGCTGGCAGGGCGTGCGCCGGTACTTGGCCGCCTGACCTTGTACGATGCGCTGAGCGGCGAATTCCGCCAGATGAAGTTCAGCCGCGATCCTGACTGTCCGGTATGTGCGGTGCGTTGAAGAACCCTCTCTCGCTTCCTGAAAAGAAAACGAGGCTCACGTCTTCTCTTCAATTGGCAGGGTAAGGGCGGGGGATAGGGAATCGATGGGAAGGCTGCGGAAGAAATAGCTTAGTCGAAAGGCCCGGCTTTTCCGGGTCCAGTGCAATCGAACCAGATTACTATGCCAGCAGCCTGAAGCCCCGCTTTGGCGGGGCTTTTTGCTGACCGGGCTCAGGCGCCCAGTTGCTGGTTCAGGATCTGATGGACTTCCTTGAAATCCATTACCCCGACATAGCGCTTGAGGATATTGCCCTGCTTGTCGATCAGAAAAGTTGTGGGTGCCAGCTGGATATCGCCGAAGGCCTTGGCAATGCTGCCCTGGCCATCTAGGGCGACGAAGAAGGGAAGCTGGTTTTTCTGCACAAAAGCCTGCACGTAATTGGGCGGATCATAGCTCATGGCCACCGCCATGATTTGCAGTCCCCGCGCACCGTATTGCTGGTACAGCTTCTTGATTTCGGGCATTTCTTCCACGCAGCCCGGGCAGCTGGTGGCCCAGAAATTCACCAGTACCACCTTGCCCTTGAGCGAGGCGGTATCGGCCTGCTGGCCGCTGAGCGAGGTATAGCTGACCTGTGGCGCTGCATTACGGTCGAACAGGGTGGTGTAGGCAATCAGGCCGACGACGGCAAGGGCCAGGAGTGAGAGCAGAGCCTTCTTCATGCGTGGTAATCCGAATGGTGGAAAAACGGTAGCCCCGCATTGGCGGGGCCTCCGGCATTATTGGTCTTGCATGGACTGCAAGAGTTCCTTCAATTGTCCCTCAAGCGTTACCGCCTTGTTCTGCTTGGCGTCAAATACCACGAAGGTGACATCGGCTTCGGCCACAAGCTTTTCGCTGCCAGCCAGTGTAACGCGCTGGTGCATCACTGCACTGCGGCTGCCAATGGTCTTGACCGAGGTGGCAATGGCCAACTCGTCGCCCATGGTGGCCGGGTAGCGGTAGTCGATGTTGATGTTCACCACCACCAGTGCCAGGCCGGACTGCAAAAACCACGGCAGATCGCCGCGTTCTTCGAAGAAGGTCCAGCGCGATTCTTCGAGAAACTCCAGGTAGCGGGCATTGTTGACGTGGCCGTACAGATCCAGATGATAGCCCCGGACCTTGATGCGTGTTTCATGTGTCATGTGTTTCCCCTCGGTGTGAAGCTGGGTCTCAATCCTCGGCATTGAGGTCCAGCGGAACGAATGGCTCGCGCTCTAGTGGCGTCTCGACCATATCGGTAAGAACGGAGTGGATTTCAACATCGAACCACTCCAGGAACAGGGCCGGCGTCAGTTGCTCCGGCCACAGTGTTTCGTCATCGCACCAGTCGGCCAGTTCGGCCTGAAACAGCATACGGTAGTGTTGCAATACAAAATCATGGGCGGATTCATAATCGTCAGCGGCCGGAATCAGCAGGGCATTGCAGTCCCGGGTCAGGGCTTCCAGCTCCAGCTGGCCATCCAGCTCGCCCGGCAGTTGCTGCAGCCATGCCAGAAAGGGTGCACGCGGGCGGATCAGGGCAATGCTGCGGTTGACTTCAAACATGGTGAATCCTTGTATTAATGGCTGGAAATCTGGTTGTCGCGCGTAAAAGCGAAAGTCTGCACGATGATTTTGGAGCCCTGCGGCGCGAGTGATGGCGGGAAGGGGCTGAATGGCGCGCTCATCTGCACGATGCGTTTCGCCCCTTCGTCTAGCACATCTTGCCCTGAGCCGCGCAGGATGCGGCACTTGAGCAGGCTGCCATCGGCGGCAACAGTCACTTCCAGCGTTACCGAGCCATGGATGTTCTGCCGGCGGGCCTGCTCGGGGTAGTTGAGGTTGCCTATCCGTTCGATGCGCAGTCGCCAGTCGGTCTGATAGCGGGACCATTCGTAGCGATGGGTGCTGTCGCCGTTGCTGTTCTTGCGGCCTGATTCCAGGCTGCTGTCGTTCATGGTGACGTCGCCACGTACGGCGCTGAGCTGGCCTACCTGGGCCAGCAGGCTGCCGGAATTCACCGGGGCAGCTGGTTTGTCAGTGGACTCGGCAGAGGGCGGAGGCAATGCCGGAGATTTTTTGTCTACCGTCTGGCGTATGGTGTGAACCTGCCGTGGCTGTGGTGTGCTGTCGTCGAGCGATGCCGATGGTGTCTGAGCCGGCGGCTCGTTGGACTGGCGATGGCTGGCCTGCTTGTGTTTTTGCTCGGTGTTGCCGCTGCCCTGGTTATTGTCCAGGCCAAGGCGGCGGGTATCCGGCGGGGCCAGGCTGGGCTGGGCTGCCAGATTGACGCTGATGGTGTGGCTGTCTGGCAATTGCAGCGGACGTACCCATCTAATCATGCTGGAGCCGAACAGCAGCACATGTGCCAGCAGCGATGCAGCAATCATGATGAATAGTGTCAGCTGCGGATTGCGGCTGACCGGGGTGCGCAGATGGGCGGTCATGGGTGTACGGCGGCCTCCATAGGTCTGCAGCAGTTTAGCATGGCTGAGGAAGTACCAGAAAAAACGCCGTGCATTGCACGGCGTTCTACTGGTGTTGACGGCTTACTTGTCCAGCATGCTGCGCAGCATCCATGCGGTTTTCTCATGCACCTGCAGGCGCTGGGTCAGCAGGTCGGCGGTGGGCTCATCCGCGGCACGGTCGGCCAGCGGAAAGATGCTGCGGGCTGTACGGCAGAGGATTTCATGGCCATCCACCAGTTGGGCCAGCATTTCTTCCGCTTTCGGCACGCCGCTGGCTTCTGCAATGGCCGTCAGTTTGGCGTAGTCGGCATAGCTGCCCGGTGCAAAGTGGCCGAGTGCGCGAATGCGCTCTGCAATCAGGTCTACCGCCAGTGAAAGTTCGTTGTATTGGGTTTCGAACATCAGGTGCAGGGTGTTGAACATCGGCCCGGTGACGTTCCAGTGGAAATTGTGGGTTTTCAGGTACAGGGTGTAAGTGTCAGCCAGCAGCCGGGAAAGGCCATGGGCAATGTCCTGGCGGTCTTGTTCGTTGATGCCGATATCCATATGCAAACTCCTGATTGATGGGAACGCCAGGCCATGTCTGCGGGCTGGGCTTGCCGGCCTGCGGCAGTTCTGGTCTAGAATTGCCCTTTTGCGGAAAAATCACCATGAAACCCTGGCTGGTCTGTAATGGCAGTGTGGTACGACTTACTCTGCACGTGCAGCCCGGTGCCAGAAAAACCGAAGTCGCCGGCGAACATGGCGACTGTCTGAAAATCCGTCTTGCGGCCCCCCCTGTTGATGGTAAGGCCAATGCAGCTTTGCTGGCATGGCTGGCCGACTGCTTTTCGGTTGGCAAGCGGGCGGTCAGCCTGCAGGCCGGAGACAAAAGCCGACACAAGGTGGTGTCCATTGCTACGGCGCTGGATGCAGCTGCGGTACTGCAGCTGCTGCAAGTCCAGTAAGCACCGTTACTTTAGTGAATACGGCGCGGATCATTGCCCTTGGGCTCAACCCGGCTGAATTCGCCTTCGATCACATCATCAGCCATTGCTGTCGGGCTGCCCACATTCTTCAGGGTCGGTCCCTTGAATGGCAGCAACAGCAGGATGGCCAGCAAATCGCTCAGAATACCCGGAATGGCGAACAGCAACCCAGACAGGGCATAGCGCAGTGGCCACAGCAATGAGTATAGCGACACCTGCTGGCCCTGGCGCAACACGCTGGACAAGGTAAGCAGAGCGCCCAGCTTCTGGTTGCGCAGCATCCAGATGCCCAGCATGCTGCTGGCCACCACCAGCAGGAACACCACACCACCACCAAGATGATGGGCCAGGGTAACCAGGGTGGCGATTTCCAGCAGGGGATAAATCAGTAACAGCAATAAAATGGCGCGCATCGAATCAAGGTATCCGTATGAATTATCTGATGGTGTTTTGCAATGTGCCGGACGAAACAACGGCCAAACACATTGCTCATGTTCTGGTGCAGGAGCAACTGGCTGCCTGCGTCAATATCCTGCCCGCCTGTCGGTCGGTTTATATCTGGCAAGGCTTGCTGGAAGAAAGCAGCGAAATTCCCTTGCTGATCAAGACGACACAAGCAGGCTATGCGGCTTTGCAACAGCGTCTGCTGGCATTGCATCCCTATGATGTGCCGGAAATCGTCGCAGTGCCAGTCACGCAGGGCTTGCCCGCTTATCTGACATGGGTATCGCAGGCGGTGGTTTCAAGAGATGCCGGCCAGGTGGCAGGATAATTTTCGACTTGCAGCAATGCGGCTGAGTTCCAGCCGTTTAGCATGAATTTCTGGTCTATGCCCCGGTTTTTTCAAATTAATTCGGTAAAAGTATTGACTGAAAAAGGCTGTTTTATTATAGTTGCGAACTCTTTCGTGGGTCGGTAGCTCAGCCGGTAGAGCAGCGGACTTTTAATCCGTTGGTCGCGAGTTCGAATCTCGCCCGACCCACCAGTTTTACCCGGGTTGTTAGCTCAGTTGGTAGAGCAGCGGACTCTTAATCCGTAGGTCGAGTGTTCGAGCCACTCACAACCCACCAAGTTTTCCGGTTTTGCCGTCAAGCAAGATCGGGTCGGTAGCTCAGCCGGTAGAGCAGCGGACTTTTAATCCGTTGGTCGCGAGTTCGAATCTCGCCCGACCCACCACCGTTTTACACGGGTTGTTAGCTCAGTTGGTAGAGCAGCGGACTCTTAATCCGTAGGTCGAGTGTTCGAGCCACTCACAACCCACCAAGTTTTCCGGTTTTGCCGTCAAGCAAGATCGGGTCGGTAGCTCAGCCGGTAGAGCAGCGGACTTTTAATCCGTTGGTCGCGAGTTCGAATCTCGCCCGACCCACCACCGTTTTACACGGGTTGTTAGCTCAGTTGGTAGAGCAGCGGACTCTTAATCCGTAGGTCGAGTGTTCGAGCCACTCACAACCCACCAGATAGTACAAAAAGCCCGGTCGGCAAGCTGACCGGGCTTTTTGTTTTGTCGATCTGACATGGTGATATCGTCAAGCCGGCTGTGGGTGTGGATAATGACAGAGTCAAGAATACCTGTGAGAGGGTCCGGCCAATGATCAAACATTTTGCCTTTGTGATGCTGCTGGCTGCTCCGCTGCCACTGTTGGCGCAGACGGTCGATGAACAATTGCTGTCGGCGCAGATGGCCTATCAGCAGGCCAATAATATGCAGGAGCAGGCGGTAGAGCGGCTCAAGCAAGCCCAGGCTGCCAAGTTGCAGGCAGACCAGCGTCTGGCAGATGCCCAGGCGGCGGTACAGCGTGCTACGGATGAGCTGGCTGCGGCTGGCAGTGCCGATGCTGCGGCAAAACAGCAGATGCAACAGCAAACCAAGCAGTTGGATGAGGCCTGGAAGCGCAAGGACGCTGGCGGTCAGTGAATGGCTGTTCGATAGGATGAAAAAAGCCGGAATCTTCCGGCTTTTTTCATTTACTGTCTGCTACGGGTGATCTGCTGGTAGCGCGTAATGTCTTCTTGCATTTTCTGACGCACGCTGTTGAATTCAGCCTGCTTGGTGGCAAGCTGCGCACCCAGGCCTTTCTGCTCCTGCTGAATCACCTGGATATTGTGTTGCAGGCCAGCCGGTACCGGGCGGTGCATTTTCTGACTGACATCCTGCTCCTTGAGCATGTCGCGCAGTTGCAGGTTGAGAGATTTCAGGCGTGAGTACTGGGCATCCAGCGATGCCTGCAGGATGCTCAGCTGTTTTTCGCGGTCAGCTTTTAATTCGTCGATATTGCGATAGCTTTCCAGCAGCCCCTTATCGTAACGGGCGCTATCCAGCTGGCGCTGCTGCTCCTGCTTGTGCTGGGCTTCGCTGGCTTCGCGCTGGCGGCGGGCCTGCTCGCTTTCTGCCTGCTTGCGAACGGTACCCTGTCGGCTCAGTTCGGCCACCCCCTGCTTCTGGTTCTGCAGCGGGGCGGAGTCGCTGTAATGCACCTTGCCTGCGTCGTCCACCCACTTGTACAGCGCACCATCAGCCATGGCAGTGCCGCAACCCAGCAAGAGCAACAAGGCAGGAAGATGCTTGGTCATTTAATCATTCACTCCATATTGGGCGCGGTAGTCGCGTACTGCAGCCAGATGCTGCGCCAGTTCCGGGCTGTCTTCCAGAAAGCCCAGCAGGTCTTTCAGGGTGGCAATGGCCACAACCGGCATGCCATATTGCTGGGCCACTTCCTGCACGGCAGACAGGCTGCCAGTACCGCGTTCCATGCGGTCCAGTGCAATGGCCACCCCGGCAGGTGTAGCTCCGGCGGCACGGATCAGCTCGACCGATTCCCGTACCGAGGTACCGGCGGAAATCACATCGTCGATGATCAGCACGCGGCCTTGCAGGGGGGCACCAACCAGGGTGCCGCCTTCGCCATGATCCTTGGCTTCCTTGCGATTATAGGCAAAAGACACATTGCGGCCTGCTTCGGCCATGGCCATGGTGGCACCGGCGGCCAGGATGATACCCTTGTAGGCAGGCCCGAACAGCATGTCGAACTCGATATTGCTTGCCATTATCGACTTGGCATAGAAACGCGACAAGTGCAAGGTGGACAAACCGTCGTTAAACAGGCCGGCATTGAAGAAATACGGCGATTTGCGCCCGGCCTTGGTGATGAACTCGCCAAACTTCAATACCTGCTTGTCGAGTGCAAAACGGATAAAATCTTGGCGGAAATCGCTCATATCATTCCTCATAGAGACTAGTTAACTATCTGAACGGCTGGAAAATTTGCCGGCAAGGATAGCACAGGAGACTGCATTGCTTCGAATCGTTTCAGCCAATCTCAATGGCATCCGCTCGGCGGACAAGAAAGGTTTTTTTGACTGGTTGTCCGGCATTGCTGCCGATTTTGTCTGTGTACAGGAGCTTAAGGCACAGGCGGGGGACCTGAGCGAGCGCATGCGCGCGCCCGATGGCATGACTGGCTACTTCCACTATGCCGAGAAAAAGGGTTACAGCGGCGTGGGGGTGTACACCCGCCGCCAGCCCGACAGGGTGGTGGAAGGCTTGGGGGTGGACTGGATCGATGCCGAGGGCCGTTTCCTGCAGCTGGATTTCGGTAATCTGAGTGTGGTGTCGCTCTACCTGCCTTCCGGCTCCAGCAGTGATGAACGCCAGCAGGTGAAGTTCCAGTTTCTTGATGTGTTCATGCCACATCTGGAGCAATTGAAAGCTGCCGGGCGGGATATCGTAATCTGTGGCGACTGGAATATTGCCCACAATGAAATCGATCTGAAAAACTGGAAGGGCAATCTGAAAAATTCCGGCTTCCTGCCCGAAGAGCGGGCCTGGATGACAGACCTGCTAAGCCGGGTGGGCTGGTGCGATGTCTGGCGCAGCCTGTATCCGGATCTCCCCGGCTATAGCTGGTGGAGCAACCGCGGCCAGGCTTATGCCAAGGATGTGGGCTGGCGCATCGACTATCACATCGTTACACCGTCACTGATGGCGTTGGCAAAAGCTGCCTCGGTGTACAAGGAGGAGAAGTTCTCCGACCATGCGCCGCTGATTGTGGATTACGCGCTGGCGCTGCCGGCTTGATGAATTTGTGTTGAGCATCGTGTGCTGGCAACAAATTGCAATGATTGTCTTAACCCTTTCTTACGTCTTACGCCTAGGATGAAGTTATCGTTTGTGCGTGTTCGCCGGCAGTGCAGGTGTGTCGGCGGCTGGCTCAATCTCAACTTCACAGGATGCATGCCATGAGAAACCGTCTGCTATTTTTTCTGCTGGCACTGGGTGCCACGGCACCGGCACTCGCTGCCAATGTCGGCATTTCAGTCAATATCGGTGAACCGGGCTTTTACGGCCAGCTGGATATCGGTAATTATCCGCCTCCGGTCTTGCTATACCCGCAGCCGGTGATTGTCAGTCCGGTGGTGGTGGCCCAGCCGCCCATCTATCTGCGTGTTCCACCGGGACATGCCCGCCACTGGGATCGTTATTGCAGCCGTTACCACGCTTGTGACCGGCGGGTGTATTTTGTGCAGGACCAGTGGTACCGCGAGGAATATGCCCCACGCTATCAGCGTGAGCACCCACATGGCCACGATGGTCACGATAATGGCTGGCACAAGGGCGAAGACCATCGCGGTAATGATTACCGGGGCAATGATCATCGTAATGGTCGGCCGGGCGAGCCCTGGCCAGACCAGCCCGGTGAGGGCCGGCGCTGACCTCGTTGTGCTGCATGCGGAAACCGCCGGCTTGTCCGGCGGTTTTGCATTCCCGCGTCTTAAGCTTTAGCCTGTTGCCTGCGTGGCAGCTAGGGTGGTCACGCGGCGATCAACCATGATGCTGCTACTGCTAAGCAGGCAGCATCAGCAAGGCACAAGGGCCGTGATGCTGGACGATGATGATGTAGTACTGATTACCGTGCCCGGCTGGGGAAATTCCGGTGACCGGCACTGGCAAACCCTGTGGGAGCTGACCTATCCGCTGGCGCGGCGGGTACAACAGCTGGACTGGCTGTATCCGGAGCTTACTGCCTGGGTAGCGGCGCTGGATGCGCTGGTGCGGGATACCCCCGGTCGCATTGTGTTGGCGGCACACAGTCTGGGTTGTCATACCACGGTGGCCTGGTTGCGTACGGTGGATTTTGCCACGCAGCGTCGTATCAAGGGGGTATTGCTGGTGGCACCTCCGGCCTTGCCGATCACGGAAGCACGGGCCCGTGTCAGTGGCGAACTGCCCGAAGATGCTGCCATGCCGGCATTTTCCGGTTTCGAGTTGCCGGATTGCGCGGTACTACCGGTTCCGGCGGTGCTGGTGGCCAGTCGCGATGATCTGTTTTGTGATTTCGCCGTTGCCGAGTCCATGGCATCTGGCTGGGGCGTGCGCTTGCTGGATGCAGGCAAGGCCGGTCATATGGGCAGCCATGCCGGGCTGGGAAGCTGGGCGCTGGGTCAGCAGTTATTGCAGCGTTTCATGCTGGCCTGAGCTGGCTTGTGACGAAACACCGCCGTCCCGGATACCGAAGACGGCGGTTTTGTCATGGTCGTGACTTAGCGGGCGACCGGGCGCTCCGGATCGCTGCACCACTCACTCCAGGAACCCGGATACAGACGGCTGCCGCCGAGGCCGGCGTATTCCATCGCCAACAGGTTGTGGCAGGCGGTGACGCCGGAACCGCACTGGTGGACGATTTCTTCCGGGCTGATGCCGGCCAGTACCGCCTCCCATTCACTGCGCAAGGAGGCCGGGTCCTTGAAGCGGCCATTACCATCCAGATTGTGCTGGAAGAAACGGTTGCGTGCGCCGGGAATGTGACCGCCAACCGGGTCCATGGTTTCTCCCTCGCCACGGAAGCGTTCCGGACTGCGTGCATCCACCACGACAAAATCCTGCTCTGTCAGATTAGCCAGCACCTGCTCTGCATCGACGGTTTCCACCAAGCTGACATTCACCGGAAAACGACGTGGCATATGGCGTTTTTTGTCGGTTTCCAGTGTGGCACCAGCCTGCTGCCAGGCCTGAATGCCGCCATCCAGCACGGCAACGGCGGCGTGGCCCAGCCAGCGCAGCAACATCCAGGCGCGTGCGGCATACATGCCACCGGCGTCGTCGTAGCACACCACTTGTACATCGCCGGTGATGCCGGCAGCACCCAGATCCACCGCCAGGCGCTGGCCGTCCGGCAGCGGGTGACGGCCATTGCTGCCGGTTTTTACCCCGGACAGGTGATAATCCAGATTGAGGTATAGGGCACCGGGAATATGACCGGCTTCGTAGGCATGCAGGCCGTATTCCGGGTCGGTGAGCTGGAAGCGGCAGTCGAGGATTACGGTATGTTCGGGATCCTGCTTTTGTAGCTGGTCTGGGCTGATAAGGGTGCTGTACATCGGCTACTCCTGGCTGGGTGGAGGCAGGACGGTATGCCCTGTCACAAGGAGGAGCCGCTTACGAGCCGGCCCAGGGGCCGGCTTGAAAGCGGTTCCGCAGCCCTGTTGGCAGTGGTGGATGCCAGCAGGACTGCTCTAGCCTACACAGAAGCCTGTACCGCAGGCAAGCTGCCCGGGTGTTGCATTGCATCAGGCAAGTGGCTGATTTTTCAAGGCAGCACGCAAGCCGTCTGCCAGGCCGGCTTTGCCATGGTCGGCACCGCTGCGTTGTGGGCTGGCCCAAATGGGGCTGGGGAAATGGGCATCGTCGGCAAAGCGTGGAATCACATGCCAATGCAGATGCGGCACCACATTGCCCAGGCTGGCCAAGTTGATCTTGTCCGGCTGCATGACTGTGCGGACGGCTATTTCAGTACGGATTACCCAGTCGAGCAGGTGTGTCCGGTCGGCTGGAGCGAGATCGCTCATTTCACGCACATGCTGTTTCCAGATGACGCGGCAGAAACCGGGATAGCCGGCTTCTTCAACCAGCAAAACCCAGAGCAAGGCATCTTCGTGCAGCAATTCGCCGGCAGGCAGGGTGCAAAGCGGACAAGTCATGATCAGATCGCCATATTCTGTTGAAGGATGTCGCTCATTCTACCGTGCTGCCGTCTTGCAGGTTTTTTTCGTCTGTTATACTGATTCCACTGTCCACATGTTCAGTCCTGTCATGCGGGACTGCTATTCTGTACAAGACATCTCGTCGCTAACTCCCTGGAAATACTGTGTGAATCTGGTTCAAAACCTGATGGTGATTGCCGTACTGATTTTGATCAGCGCCTTCTTTTCCATATCGGAAATATCGCTGGCGGCTGCGCGCAAGATCAAGCTGCGGCAAATGGCGGAAGAGGGTGATAACCGTGCCGAGCGGGTACTGGCGCTGCAATCCCAGCCCGGTTTGTTCTTTACCGTGGTGCAGATCGGCCTGAATGCCGTGGCTATCATGGCCGGTATCATGGGCGAAGCCGCCTTCAGCCCTTACTTTGCCCAGGCCCTGCACATGGTGTTTGCGGCGGACTGGGTAGAGCGAGTCAGCTTTTTGCTGTCTTTCATTTCGGTGACTTCGCTGTTTGTGCTGTTTGCCGACCTGATGCCCAAGCGGCTGGGCATGTCGGCGCCGGAGCAGATTGCGGTACGGGTGGTACGACCGATGCAGGCTTGTGTTGCCTTGTTCATGCCGCTGGTGTGGTTGTTCAACAGCCTGGCCAATGCTTTGTTCCGTCTGTTTGGCCTGCCCACGGCAAGGCCGGATGATCTGACACCGGACGATATCGTGGCCATGATGGAGGCCGGGGCCGAGGCCGGTGTGTTGCAGCAGCAGGAACATCACCTGATCGAAAACGTGTTCGAGCTGGAAAGCCGCACCGTACCGTCGTCGATGACGGCGCGGGAAAGCGTGGTGTATTTCACCTTGCAGGAAGAAGAAGCCAGCATCAAGCGCAAGATTGCCGAAAGTCCGCATGCCAAATACCTGGTGTGTGACGGGGTGGTGGATGCGGTGGTGGGCTATGTGGATTCCAAGGATATTCTGACCCGGCTGGTCAACCAGCAAAGTGTATCGATCAAGCGCGAGCTGACCATCCGCAATGTGCTGATCATCCCGGACAGCCTGACCTTGTCCGAGCTGCTGGAACGCTTCAAGGCCTCACGTGAGGACTTTGCCGTGGTGATGAACGAGTACGCGCTGGTGGTGGGCATCATCACGCTGAACGATGTGATGAGCACGGTGATGGGTGACCTGGTGACGCAAAACCAGGAAGACCAGATCGTGCAGCGCGATGCCGACAGCTGGCTGGTGGATGGTGCCTCGCCGGTGGAGGACGTATTGCGCGCACTGGATATCGATGGCTTCCCGGACGACGAGAACTACGAAACCATTGCCGGTTTCATGATGTACATGCTGCGCAAGATTCCCAAGCGTACCGACCATGTCGAGTACGCCGGCTACAAGTTTGAAGTCGTGGACATCGACAACTACCGTATCGACCAGCTACTGGTCACCCGCGTGCAGGCCGCGGCACCGGTGGGCTGAGGCGGTTACGAACGCTTACACGGGCTTACAAGAGTCTCACAGACGCGCAGCTCTGCCCTCCCTAAGATGCAGTTCATGGAGGCAGCAAACACGCTGCCTCCGGAACCCAACAAAGTCGCCTTACGGGAGAATGACCATGAAAAAGATCGCCGCCCTTGCCCTTGCCGCCGTGTTTGGTCTGGCTTCCGCTGCCGGTTTTGCTGCTGACGCCTCTGCCCCGGCTGCCAAGGCTGCCGTTGCCGCTCCGGCCAAGGCCCATGCCAAGGCGCATCAGGCCAAGAAAAAACATCATCAGGTGAAGAAGGCCCGCAAGGCCGCTTCGGCACCTGCCGCACAAAAAGCCCAGTCTGCCAAGAAGCACATGCACAAGCATCATCGCCATCACGTGATGAAGCATCATCACAAGATGGCGCACAAACAGCATTAATAAGCCGCTCAGCGGCAGCTCACTCGCAGTAAGCAGTGCTCAAGCAAAAGGAGGCGTAAGCCTCCTTTTGCTTTTGCTTCGTCCGGAATTGCTGGTCTGATCTGGCGCAATATCCGGCCAGACAGCCGGTAATGCCGATGTCATTGCGTGGCATCATGTTGGCTCTGCCACTACGGGCCGGATGGGCTGATGCTGACACTCTACCAATTCCCTTTTTCCCATTTCTGTGAGAAAGCCTGCTGGGCGCTGGACCTCAAGCAGCAGCCCTACCGCGCGGTCAACCTGTTACCTGCTTTGCATCTGGCCTGGAGCCGGCGCATGGCCAGTGCCAGTTCGCTGCCCATTTTGCGCGACGGGCCGTATATCGTGCAGGATTCGTCCGCCATCATCGACTATCTGGACCAGCGCTGGCCACAGCATGGCCTGACGCCGGCCGCAGAAGCGCAGGCCAGGCAGGCACGGGAGTGGGAGCATTGGCTGGGCGAGGAAATCGGTGTGCCTTTGCGCTTGTGGTTCTATTCTCACGTACTGCGCCAGCGCAAGTATGCGATGGCCTTCCTGCTGCGCGGCGCATCGCGTGGCCAGGGGCTGGTGTTTCAGGCGCTGTTCGGTCTGATTCGCCACGCCATGTTTTACAAGATGCGGATCACCCCGCAGAGTGCGTCCGCAGCTTTGCCGCAGCTGGAACAGGCACTGGATACGCTGGAAGCCGCCTTGCAAGGTCGGGATTATCTGGTGGGGGATGCCTTCAGCCGGGCCGATCTGACTGCCGCCTCCCTGCTGTGGCCGATGCTGCCGTGGAGTGGGGATGAGACGGCAATGCAGGCCTGCCTGCCCGAGGTGATCAGGCAATGGCGGCAGGGCTTTGTGCAGCGCCCGCTGTATGACTGGCTGCAGCGCACCTATCGCCTGCATCGCCCGGCATCTTGCATTCAGCCATGAAAAAACCGCAGGCACAGGGCCTGCGGTTGTGTGGGTGATGCCAAGAAAAAAGGCTTACAGCAGCACGCGCTCGATACCGCCGTTGCGGGCTTTTTCCACGTAGTCCTTCATCCAGTTTTTGCCCAGGATGTGCTTAGCCATTTCCACCACGATGTAGTCGGCTTCGGTGCCGGTATCCGGGCTGTAGCGCGACAGGCCCTGCAGGCAGGACGGGCAGGAGGTGAGAATCTTCACCGGCTGCTCGGTAGCTCCGATCTTGGCCAGATCCGTGTTGATTTCCTCTTCCTTGCGCGAGCGCACCTGGGTGGCAATGTCTGGTCGGCTGGCGGCAAAGGTGCCGGACTCACCGCAGCAGCGGTCGTTCAGCGTTACACCGCCACCCAATAGCTTGTTGGCCACGTCCAGCGGCTGGTAGGTTTTGATCGGGGTGTGGCAGGGGTCGTGGTACATATACTTCTGACCGCCAATCCCGTCCAGCTTCAGGCCCTTCTCCATCAGGTATTCATGGATGTCGATGATGCGGCAGCCTGGGAAGATTTCCTCGAAACGGTACTTGGCCAACTGGTCGTAGCAGGTGCCACAGCTGACCACCACGGTCTTGATGTCCAGATAGTTCAGCGTGTTGGCCAGACGGTGGAACAGCACGCGGTTTTCCGTGGTGATGGCCTCACCCTTGTCGGCATAGCCGGCGGAGGTCTGCGGGTAGCCACAGCACAGATAGCCCGGCGGCAGCACGGTCTGGGTGCCGACATGCCACAGCATGGCCTGGGTAGCGAGGCCTACCTGGCTGAACAGGCGTTCCGAACCACAGCCGGGGAAGTAGAACACCGCTTCGGCATCTTCCGCCACCTGCGGGTTGCGGATAACCGGTACTACATTGGCGTCTTCCACATCCAGCAGCGCGCGCGCGGTTTTCTTGGGCAGGCCGCCCGGCATCGGCTTGTTGATGAAGTGGATCACCTGCTGCTTGATCGGTGCCTTGCCGACGGTGGACGGCGGCTGTTTGGTTTGCCCGCCAATCAGGTGCAGCTTCTTGCCCACGCTGTAACCCAGGCGCTGGGCCTTGTAGGCAAAGCCGACCAGACCACCACGGATGGCCTTGATGGTGGCCGGGTCCTTGACGGTGAGGAAGGCCATACCCAGCGCGGTGCCGGGATTGAAGCGCTTGTTGCCGGTCTTGCGCAGGAAGTTGCGCATGGCGACCGAGACATCGCCGAAGTCGATCTTCACCGGGCAGGGTTTCACGCAGCGGTGGCATACCGTGCAGTGATCCGCTACGTCGGACAGCTCGTCAAAGTGCTTGAGGCTGACACCACGGCGGGTCTGTTCTTCGTACAGGAAGGCCTCGGTCAGCAGGCCGACGCCCAGAATCTTGTTGCGTGGGCTGTACAGCAGGTTGGCGCGTGGCACGTGGGTGGAGCACACCGGTTTGCACTTGCCGCAACGCAGGCAGTCCTTGACGCTGTTGGAAATGGCACCGATGTCGGATTGCTCCAGAATCAGCGATTCCGCCCCCAGTAGCGAGAACGACGGGGTGTAGGCCATGGTGAGGTCGGCACCCGGCAACAGCTTGCCGCGGTTGAAATGGCCTTTCGGATCCACGCGCTGCTTGTAGGCGCGGAAGGGGGCGATTTCGTCCTCGGTGAGGAATTCCAGCTTGGTGATGCCGATGCCGTGTTCGCCGGAAATCACGCCGTTCAGGCTGCGTGCCAGCTGCATGATGCGTGCCACCGCCTTGTGTGCGGTTTGCAGCATGTCGTAGTCGTCGGAGTTGACCGGCAGGTTGGTATGCACGTTGCCGTCACCGGCGTGCATGTGCAGTGCCACGAACACGCGGCCACGCAGCACTTTCTGGTGCAGTGCATGCACGGCGTCCAGAATCGGTGCGTCGGCCTTGCCGGAGAACAGGTTTTCCAGATCGTTCAGCAATTCGTCCTTCCAGCTGACACGCAGCTGGAAATCGCGCATGGCGATGAACACACTGGACGGGCTGGCATTGGCATCCACCAGCGGTGCATCCGGCCACAGCGAGCGGTACTGGGCAAACGGTGCATCCAGATTGTCCAGCAGCCACTGCCAGCGCTGACGCAGGGTGGAAATCAGCTCCAGTGCGGCACTGCGGCGTTCGCCGATGATTTCGTCGGCGGAGACGGCTCCGCCTTCGGTATCCACCGGCAGGCGGCCATGGAAGTATTCGGTCAGCGTATCCAGCAGGCGCAGCTTGTTGGCGACCGACAGTTCGATATTGATGCGTTCGATGCCGTCGGAGTAATCGCCCAGCCGCGGTAGCGGAATCACCACGTCTTCGTTGATCTTGAAGGCGTTGGTGTGGCGCGAGATGGCGGCAGTGCGCGAGCGGTCCAGCCAGAACTTCTTGCGCGCTTCGGCGGTAACGGCAATAAAGCCTTCACCGGTACGGGCATTGGCAAAGCGCACCACCTGGCTGGTGGCTTCGGCCACGGCATTTTCGTTGTCGCAGACAATGTCGGCCAGCAGGACCATTTTTGGTCTGCCCTTGCTCTTGGCCTTGGTGGCATAACCCACGGCGCGCACATAGCGCCAGTCCAGGTGTTCCAGACCGGCCAGCTGCACGCCTGCCGCATGGCCGGCACCACCGGGCTTGAAGTAGTCGGTGATTTCGACAATGGCCGGCGTAGCCTGGGCCACGGTGCCGAAGAATTCCAGACACACGGTGCGGGTGTGTGCCGGCATGCGGTGCAACACGAAGCGCGCACTGGTGATGATGCCGTCGGTGCCTTCTTTCTGCACGCCGGGCAGGCCGGCGAGGAATTTGTCGGTCACATCCTTGCCCAGGCCGACTTTACGGAAAGTGGGGCCGGGGATGTCCAGCTGCTCGGTGGACAGGACGGTTTTGTCGTCTTCCTTGTAACGGGTGATGCGGAAGCTGGCCACGTCCACGTCGTGGATCTTGCCGTAGTTGTGGCCGACGCGTTCGATGAACATCCAGTTGCCGTTCGGGTCCACCATTTTCCAGCTGGCCAGGTTGTCCAGCGCGGTGCCCCACAGCAGGGCTTTCTTGCCGCCGGCATTCATGGCGACGTTGCCGCCAATACAGGAGGCTTCAGCCGAGGTGGGGTCGACGGCAAACACCAAACCGGCAGCACTGGCCGCCTCGGCCACGCGGGCGGTGACCACACCGGCACCGCACTGGATGGTGGCGCGCTGGCCATCCAGGCCGGGCAGGGCGATGTATTCCACGCCGTTGTGCTGCACCAGCTTTTCGGTGTTGATGACGGCGCTGCGGCGGTCCAGCGGTACTGCACCGCCGGTATAACCGGTACCACCGCCACGCGGGATGATGGTCAGTTCCAGTTCGATCAGCGCGCGCACCAGCGGGGCGATTTCTTCTTCGGTATCCGGCGACAGCACCACGAAGGGGTATTCCACGCGCCAGTCGGTGGCGTCGGTTACGTGCGACACACGGGCCAGACCATCAAACAGGATGTTGTCGCGGCGGGTGTAGCGGCTGAGCTTTTTCAGAATGGCTTGGCGCAGATCGCGGGTTTCGGCAAATTGCTGCTCGAAGGCGTTCACCGCCTGGCGGGCGGCGGCAATCAGCTGGCCTACCTTGTCATTGCCTTCGCGGCGCTTTTCCACTTCCTGCAGGCGGTGGTGCATGGCTTCCACCAGCGCGGACAGGCGCTTGGGGTTGTCCAGCAGGTCGTCTACCAGGTAGGGGTTGCGGTCCACCACCCAGATATCCCCCAGCACTTCAAACAACATGCGGGCAGAACGGCCGGTCTTGCGCTCGCTGCGCAACTCTTCCAGCAGCGCCCACATGGGAGCGCCCAGAAGCCGGATGAAGATTTCCCGGTCCGAATAGGATGTGTAGTTATAGGGGATCTCGCGGAGACGCTGATGGGTGCTGGTGGTCATGGTCCGTGCTGCTGTAATTGTTTGAATACATTAGCGGCTAGTTTAGCCCAATTGCTGCGTTGCGAAAAATGCCGTTCACGTCATTTTTACATTTTGATATAAAGATACCGACCGATTCTGGATGTTGTCCGACAAAACAGGTCCATTCGCCTTAAGGTATTGCCACAAAAGGAAAAGCCCCTGTTATTAGCAGGGGCTGTGGTGTTTTTGCTGTGTGTTCACTGCTGGCTGGCGGCCAGCTGTGTGGCCAGACGCACTGCCTCGAACAGGCTGCCCGGATCGGCCCGGCCTGTGCCGGCCAGGTCCAGTGCCGTGCCATGGTCCACCGAGGTGCGGATGATGGGCAGGCCCAGCGTGATGTTGATGCCAGCCCCGAAGCTGGCGTGCTTGAGCACCGGCAGGCCCTGATCGTGGTACATGGCCAGTACGGCATCGGCTGTCGCCAGCTTGTCCGGGTTGAACAGGGTATCGGCGGGCAGCGGGCCGATCAGCTGCATGCCTTCGGCGCGCAACTGTTGCAATACCGGTTCGATGACGTCGATTTCCTCACGCCCCATGTGGCCGGATTCACCGGCATGCGGGTTGAGGCCGGCCACCAGGATGCGCGGCGAGGGCAGGCCGAATTTGTGTTGCAGATCGGCATGCAGGATGCGAATGACGGCTTCCAGCTCCGGTTGGGTGATGGCATCCGCCACAGCACGCAAGGGCAGGTGGGTGGTGACCAGCGCCACCCGCATGCCGGCACCGGCCAGCATCATCACCACGCGGGGTGTGGCGGTGTGTTCCGCCAGGTATTCGGTGTGGCCGCTGAAAGGCACGCCGGCATCGTTGATGACGCCCTTGTGCACCGGTGCCGTCACCATGCCGGCAAATTCGCCGGACAGGCAACCGGCAATGGCGGCATCCAGCGTATCCAGCACGTAACGGCCATTGCTCGCATCCAGCACGCCCGGCGTGACCGGTGCGGCCAGCGGCACATGCAGGACTTCCAGCGTACCTGCCACCGGCGCGGGCTGGCCGGGCCGGTAAGGCATGAATTGCTGCTGGTGCAGGCCCAGCAGCGCAGCACGCTGTTGCAGCAGCGGCAGGTCGGCAATCACCACCAGTCGTGCCGCACCCTGCCAGTCAGCCAGTTGCAGCACCAGGTCGGGGCCGATGCCGGCGGGTTCGCCGGCGGTGACTGCAAGCAGGGGGCGGGTATCTGTCATGGCTTATTTGTCGTCGAGGCGTTCTTCAACAAAAGCCGAGTCGCGCAGTTGGCGTACCCAGTCGAGGTATGCCTGGTCCAGCTTGCGCAGGCGCAGCTGTTGCTTGATGGTCTGGCGCTCGCGGTCGGCAGATACATCCTGGTTGCGCTTGGCATCTACCAGGATCAGGTGCCAGCCGAAGGGGCTGCGCACCGGTTCGGATACGGTGCCTACCGGCAGGGCCAGCATGGCTTTTTCAAACTCGGGCACCATGTCGCCCTTGTTGACCCAGCCCAGATCGCCACCTTTGGCGTTGCTGCCGTCTTCCGAATACAGCTTGGCCATTTCGGCAAACTTGGCCCCGCGCAGGATGCGGTCGCGGATTTGCAGGATACGGTTCTTGGCATCGGCATCCGATACTGCTTCATTGGTGCGGATCAGGATATGCGAAGTGTGGTACTGCTCCACCAGCAGGGGTTGGTTGCCGCTACGTTTTTCGATCAGCTGGAAAATCATGAAGCCCTGCGGCGTGCGGATGACGCCGGTGTGCTGGCCGGGGTTGAGCTTGTCCAGCATGGAGACGAATTCCGGCGGCAAGGTGGCGGACGGGCGCCAGCCCAGATCGCCACCCTTGATGCCGTTCGGCGCATCAGAGTAAGTGGCGGCAACCTTGGCAAACGGCTGCTTGTCATTCAGCTCGCCCAGTGCCTTGTTGGCCTTGGCCGCCAGATTGTCCAGTTGCTTGGCATCGGCCCGTTCCGGCGTGCTGACCAGGATGGTGGCCAGATGGTATTCGCTGCGATTGGCGCTCTGGGCACTCTTTAGTACCTGATCGACTTCGCTGTCGGTGACATTGATACGGGAGCCGATTTCATTGTTTTTCAGGCGTGCCAGCACGATTTCGCGGCGGATTTCTTCGCGGAAACGGGCAAAGGGTACGCCTTCCTTGGCCAGTTGAGCCTGCAGGCCCTTCACGTCCATCTTGTTTTGCTTGGCAAGGTCGTCGATGGCCAGGTCCAGGTCATGCTCGTCCACCCGCATGCCGTTGCTGTTGGCGTATTCCAGCTGTACCTGTTCGGTAATCATCTGTTCCAGCACCTGGTGCGCCAGGACATCGCGCGCCGGCGGGGTGATGTTCTGGCCCTTGAGTTGCTGGATGGTTGCATCGACACGGTTTTGCAGGTCGAAATTGGTGATCACGGTCTTGTTGACCACAGCCACGATGCGATCCATTTCATTGACCGGGTTGGCCGGTGCTGCATGGGTCGTCTGGACAAGTGTTGCGATCAACAGAGCAAGCAGGGTTTTTTTCATGGTCAATAAGATTGGATGTCGGAAATATTGGAGTAGCCCGGAATCGCCAGCTTCAGGTCGGAGGTCGGGCTGCTGCCCAGACCACCAAGACCGCGCAGTTCCAGCTGGAAGAATACACCGGTGCTGGTTGAGGCTGAAGAAATGGTGGTGGCCAGCGTCGAATCACGTTTCACTACAAAGCGGGCAGTCCAGCAGCCGTCGTTGTACTCCACACCGAGCAGATGCTCAAGTGGCTTGTTGTCGATCAGCGAATAGCTTTCGCGGCCAACGGCATACCACTGGCGGGCGATCGGCCATTGCACGCCCAGGTCGATCTGGCGCAGCGGACCATACTGGGTGGTGTCGCCGATCTGTTCGTAACGGCCATAGCGGTAACGCAGGCTGACCGTTTTACCCGGTGCCGGGTTGTAACGTACTTGCAGGTTGTAACGCTGGGTCTTGGACAGGTCCTGGTTGTATTCGTAGGTACTGTCCAGACGCCATGATTTGGTCAGATCACCACCCAGGCTGCCCAGCAGGCCCTTGCTGTTGTTCTGCAGGGTGATCTGGTCGCCATACAGCGAGGTGTCTTCATTCTTGAAGTAGTAGCGCTGGCCCAACATGACACGCAGGCGTTCGATACCGGACTCGCTGCTGATCAGGCGGCTGGTAACTGCTGCAGTCAGCTGGTTGGCGGCATTGATGCGGTCCCAGCCGGAGAAGCGGTTTTCCGAGAACAGCTGGGCAAAGTTGAAGTCGTTTTCCGAACTGTCGAAGTTCGGGATCTTGCTTTGGTCCTTGGCCGGAATGTAAACGTAGAACAGGCGCGGTTCCAACGTTTCCACGTAGTCGCTGCCGCCAAATTTGGTATCACGTTCGAAGGACAGGCCGGAATCGGTGCTGAATATCGGCAGTGTCCGGGTGATGGTGCTGCCCGGCGTGGTATTGCTGCCCAGCGGGTTCAGGTCGTATTTGGTGTAGTTGACCCCGAACTTGGGCTTGATGAAGCCCCAGCTCTTTTCCAGCAGCGACCAGGTCACGCTGGGGTAGGCCACGAAACGGTCACCGGTCTGCAAGGTGGGGTGCGAGAAGCGGGTCATGTCGCCTTGCAGGTTGAAACTCAGGCCGGCGGGCAGCTTCTGGTTGGCCACCAGCGTCATTTGCGGCAGACGCGCATAGGGCTGGTCGGCAGCGATGACCGGATCTTCCAGCGTCTGGTAGCGCTGGGCACGCAGCATGGTGTCGACATTGCCACCCTGCCAACCAGTGGAGTATTTCACCCAGGCTTCACGCTTGAGGTTGATATTGGTTGCCTGCAGGGTGCGGTCGCCGAAGTCGCTGAAGTAATTGACGTCGGAAACGTAGTTGTACTCGTAGCCGAAAGTCAGGCCGGGGACGACGGTTTGTTTGTGCGTCGCATACCAGGCATAGCGGTTGGTATTGGTCAGCTTGTCATTGCGTAACTGCTCGGTATAGATGCTGCCTTCGTAGCCCGGCTCCAGGTAGCGGAATTCTCCGGCCAGCATGGTGCCGTGCTTCAGGTTGAGGTGCGGCGTGAAGGTGGCGTCGAAATTGGGTGCAATGTTCCAGTAGTAGGGAAGCGCAATATCGAAGCCGGTGGTGCCGGAGCGGAAGGTAGGCGTCAGCAGGCCGGACTTGCGGCTGCCATCCAGCGGAAAGTCGATCCACGGCGTGTACAGGATGGGGACGCCCTGGAATTCCAGTCGGGCATTGCGGGCAACGCCGATATTCGTAGTGTAGTTCAGGTCCAGGGTGGAGGACTTCAGATACCAGGAGTCATCACCCACCACGCAGGAGTTCACGCGACTGTTGATCAGGCGGTACTGGTCTGGTCCGGTGAACTGTACCTCGCTGCCATCGCCACGGAAGGCGATGCCGGACTGCGCCAGGCTGCGCTTGGCACCACCCGGCTTGTTGCTGGTATCCGGGCTGCCCATCTGGAAGGAGGGCTGTTGGGCCGAGCCGGTGTGCTCGTCCATCCAGTAGTCCAGCGTAGTACCGGTGACGACGTCTTTCTCGCGGGTGAGGCGGAAGTGGTTGCCCGCCTTTACCCGGTTCTGTTGCTGGTAGTAATCCAGCCAGTCCGCTTCCAGGGTCTGGTTGTCGCGGATCACCACCACATCGCCGCTGGCCTTGAGCTTGTCCTGCATCTGCCCGTCCATGTGGTCGGCAGTGACATGCGTCTGTCCTTGGGCTGCGGGCGGGGGGGTAAGCGCCTGGGGCGCATTATCGTCGGCCTGGGCGGTAGAAACCGAGAATGCGGCGGCCAGGGCCAGTGTCATTTTCGTGGGCTGCAGTTTGAGCATGCACAAAGCCATATCGTGTGGACAGGTGGGCAGTATAAAATCACACGATTCTATCAGCATCGTGACGAACCGACATGCAACGTTTGGAACAACTCAAGAGCTGGCTCTCCAGCCTGTATCCGCAAACCGACATCCTGGTGGAGTTTGCCGCCGCCGATGCCGACTTCCGCCGCTACTTCCGTGCACACTTTCCCGATGGCACTTCGCGCATCGTGATGGATGCCCCGCCAGAGAAGATGAACACCGACGCCTACGTCAAGGTATGCGAGGTGTTTGCCATGGTGAACGTGCCAGAAATCATCGCGCGTGATCGCGATCAGGGCTTCATTCTGCTGGAGGATCTGGGCAAGGTGACCCTGCTGGCGGCGCTGGAGCACGATGCCCGCCCGTTGGTGCATCGTCATCTGCTGCTGGAGGCGGTGGACACCCTGGTGCAACTGCAACAGGCCAGCCAGCCCGGCGTGCTGCCGGAGTACGACGAAGCCTTGCTGCGCCGTGAACTCAGCCTGTTTCCCGAGTGGTTCTGCGCCAAGGAACTGGGCAAGCCGCTCAACTATGCCCAACGCCAGTTGTGGGATGCTGGCTGTGAAAAATTGCTGGCGGCCATCCTGCCGCAAAGCAAGGTTTACGTGCACCGCGATTTTATTGTCCGTAACCTGATGCTGACGACGGAACGCCCCGGTGTGCTGGATTTCCAGGACGCGGTGTATGGCCCCATCAGCTACGATCTGGTGTCCTTGCTGCGCGATGCTTTCATCGAATGGGAAGAGGATTTCGTGCTGGATATCGCCATCCGTTACTGGGAAAAAGCCCGTGCAGTCGGCCTGCCGGTGCCGGAAAGCGTGGATGATTTCTACCGCGATTTCGAGTGGATGGGTGTGCAGCGCCATCTGAAAGTGGCCGGAATCTTTGCAAGACTTTACCACCGCGACGGCAAGGAAAAGTACCGCAGCGAGATTCCGCGCTTCATCAAGTACCTCAAGCGCACCACGCGCCGTTATCAGGAACTGGCCCCGATCTACCAACTGCTGCTGGAGCTGGTGGGCAAGGATGACACCGATGCCGAGCTGCAGTCAGCCTATCCGGTGCTGAGTGTCAAGGGTTGATGTGGTGGGCATGAAAGCGATGATTCTGGCGGCCGGTCGTGGCGAGCGCATGCGTCCCTTGACCGACCACACGCCCAAGCCCTTGCTGTTGGTCGGTGGCAGGCCCTTGATTGAATGGCATATCCGTCGCCTGGCCGCAGCCGGTATTCGCCAGTTGGTGATCAACCACGCCTGGCTGGGGGCGCAGATCGAGCAGGTGCTGGGTGACGGCAGCCGCTTTGGCGTGGAAATCGCCTATTCGCCGGAAGCCAGTGCGCTGGAAACGGCGGGCGGCATTGCCACCGCGCTGCCCTTGCTGGGCGATGTGCCCTTTCTGGTGGTGAATGGTGATGTACTGAGCGATGTCGATTTTGCCGTGCTCGCGCAGGCTGCGCGGCAACTGGATGGCCAGACCCGGCTGGCCCACCTGCTGCTGGTGGACAACCCGCCGCACAATCCGGCTGGTGATTTCGGCCTTCAGGACAACGGCCTGCTGTCGCCTGGCCCGCAAGCAGGCAACGGGCTGACTTTTTCCGGCATCGCTGCCTACCACCCGGCCTTGTTTGCCACCACACCCGCCGGCCAACCCGCCAAGCTGGCACCGCTGCTGCGTGCCGCCATGGCGGAAGGGCAGGTGAGTGGTAGCCGGCTGGATGGACTGTGGCTGGATGTGGGCACGCCGGAGCGGCTGGCCGAGGCCGATGCCATTGCTGCAGGTTGGTCGGCGTGAGTCGGCGCATTCTGGGGGTGGACCCCGGTAGTCGCATCACTGGCTTCGGGGTAATCGATCTGGTGGGCCAGCAGCGTCACTATGTGGCTTCTGGCTGCATCCGCACCCCGCAGGGCGCACCCTTGGCGGAGCGTATCAAGGTGATCATCGATGGGCTGTTCGGCGTGATCGACACCTATCAGCCACACGAAGCCGCCATCGAACAGGTTTTCGTCAACGTTAATCCGGCGGCCACGCTGATGCTGGGCCAGGCACGCGGGGCCTGCGTGTCGGCGCTGGTGTTGCGCAACCTCGCCGTATCGGACTACACCGCCTTGCAGGTGAAGCAGTCGGTGGTCGGGCACGGCAAGGCGGCCAAGGAGCAGGTGCAGCACATGGTGGTGCGCATGCTCAATCTGTCCGGCACGCCACAGGCCGACGCGGCCGATGCGCTGGCGGTGGCCTTGGCGCATGCCAATCTCAGCGGCGGTGCCATCGGCCAACTGGCGCGGCAGGGGCTGAAAGTCCGTGGTGGCCGACTGGTATAGGGCAGGCACAGCCAGGACTGACTGCGCTATGCTGTGGGCATCATCCTGACGGAGTCTTCCATGTCGTCTTCCCCTGTTGCCATCGAACCGCAGGCCACCGCCCTGGCACACCATCCGGCCCGCTGGTGGCTGGCCACGCGGCCTGCTTTTCTCAGCATCACGCTGGCCGGGGCGCTGTTGGGTGTAGCCGGCAGCGGCTGGCCGGCCATACAACAACACTGGCCGCTGGCACTGCTGGGCCTGTTGCTGGCCTTGCTCACCCATGCCGCAGTTAATGTCATCAATGATGTGGCCGACCATCACAATGGCACGGATGCTGCAAATACGGCGCGGCTGTTTCCCTTTACCGGTGGCAGCCGCTTCATCCAGAACGGCGTCCTCAGTGTCATGCAGATGCAGCGCCTGGCTTATGGTCTGTTTGCGCTGGTTATTGCTGGCGGCTTGTATCTGGTCAGTTTGCGAGGACTGCCCTTGCTGCTGATCGGTTTTGCCGGGGTGGTGCTGGGCTGGGGCTATTCGGCCCCGCCATTGCGGCTTAACAGCCGTGGTCTGGGTGAATTGAGTGTGGCTGCGTGCTTTTTATTGTTGCCACAGGGCATGGCGGTATTGCTGAGTGGTAACTGGTTGCCGTCCTTGCTGTGGGCCAGCCTGCCATTTGCTGTACTCACCAGCCTGCTGCTGTATATCAACCAGTTTCCTGATCGCGAGGCCGACCGGTTGGCCGGTAAATGGCATTGGGTAGTACGGCTGCCGCTGACGCAGGCACGCGCAGGTTATGGCCTGCTGGTGGAACTGGCTTATGGCGTGCTGGCCATATTGCTATGGTGGCAGTTGTTACCGGTAACTGCCGCGCTTGGCCTGCTCACGCTGCCGCTATCGTTGTATGCCAGCGGGCAGCTGTGGTGGCATGCAGCCGAACCGGCGCGCTTGCGTCCGGCCATCATCGCCACCATCATGGCGGCCAATCTGTTTCCGCTGCTGCTGGCCGTGGCTTTGCTGCTGGCCTGAGCGGTATTTCATTCTGGAGAATTCTTGTCATGATCGGACGCCTCAGCGGCACCCTTATCGAAAAACTGCCACCGCAAGTGGTGGTGGATGTCAACGGCGTCGGTTACGAAGTGGATGTGCCGATGACCACTTTTTACCAACTGCCTGTGCTGGGACAGAAAACCACGCTGTTCACCCATCTGGTAGTGCGCGAAGATGCCCATCTGCTGTTTGGTTTTGCCAGCAAGGAGGAGCGGCAGACCTTCCGCCAGCTGATCAAGGTGAGTGGCATCGGTGCCAAGATTGCGCTGGCCATTTTGTCCGGCATGACGGCGGACGAACTGGCGGTGGCCGTTGCCAGCGAAGACCTCAAGCGGCTGTCCTCGGTACCCGGCATCGGCAAGAAAACCGCCGAACGGCTGGTGCTGGAGCTGCGTGGCAAGCTGGCCACCGGTAGCAATCTGGCGGTGCCGGGCGGCCTGCCGTTTGCGGCGACGCCGGATGACAAGAGCGATATCGTCAATGCGCTGCTGGCGCTGGGTTACAACGAGAAGGAAGCGGCAGCTGCCACCAAGGGCCTGCCGGCAGATGTGACCGTGAGCGACGGGGTAAGGCTGGCACTGAAGAACCTGATGAAGGGTTAGTGTTCCACGCGGGCTGTGTTCCGGCTATCGGCAAGCAACAAGGCCAGCGGCATGCCGCTGGCCTTGCTCGTTTCAGAATGCCATCAGGCGCAGACGGCGGCCTGCTGTTCAGCTTGCTGCTGGCAACGCCAGTCGGCCAGCTCGGCCACGGTCAGCATGGGCAGGCCGTGCTGCGCGGCATAGGCGGTCAACTGCTGGCCGCGCATCATGCTGCCGTCCGGATTCATTAGCTCGCACAACACCCCCGCCGGACTGAAACCGGCCAGTGTGGCCAGCTCCACCGCCGCTTCGGTATGGCCACGCCGCTCCAGCACGCCGCCGGGGCGGGCAATTAGCGGAAACACATGGCCGGGGCGGGCCAGGTCTTGTGGCTTGGCGTGGGGGGCAATAGCAGCGCGGATGGTGGTGACGCGGTCGGCGGCGGATACGCCGGTGCTGACCCCTTGAGTGGCCTCGATGCTGACGGTAAACGCCGTGCCATAGCGGCTGCCGTTGTACTGCACCATGGGGGCCAGTTGCAGCCGGGCTGCGTGCTCTGACGTCAGGCACAGGCAGACAATACCACTGCCATCACGAATCATGCGCGCCATTTCCGGCTGACTGATGTTATCGGCGGCCATGATCAGATCGGCTTCGTTTTCGCGGTCGTCATCGTCGCTGACAATGACGGGCAGGCCCTGACGCAGGGCCGCGAGAGCAGTGGCAAGGCGTGATGGCAGATGGGTGCTGTGTGGGTATGACATGAAACGGTCCTCGATAAAGTCAGAGAAACACGTTTCAGGGCGTGAAAACGCACAGCTGCACCATGTGGTGCAGTCAGCGCAGGGCACAATATGGCTGTCGGCCTTGGCCATGGCCAAGACCGGCGCAGCATGGCACCCGGACAGGACTACGCCAGTCCGGTATGGCCAGGCTGGCGCTGCTGTCATCTTCTTTCATCCGGACTATTACCGTCGGCTCTGGCATCGCACCAGATCTGCTGACCCTTTTTCAGCCGAAAAAGGCGCTCGCGGGCTCGACCTGCACAGGCAGGCCATACCGCCGGTGGGGAGTTGCACCCCGCCCTGAAGACGTAAGCAAGGCCGCGCAATGCGCGTCGGCCAGCGGCCAGTATAGCGCAGTGGTAAGATGGACGGATTCAAGATTCCGGCATTACTGCAGCGCACATGATTGAAACCGACCAACTGATTGGCGGCGCACCCGAGCGACGCATTGTTACCCAGCAGAGCCTGTCCACCCAGGAAGAAGCGTTGGAGCGCGCCCTGCGCCCCAAGCTGCTGGACGAGTATGTTGGCCAGAAGAAGGCGCGCGAGCAGCTGGAAATCTTCATCGAGGCGGCCAAGCGCCGTGGCGAGGCGCTGGACCATGTGCTGCTGTTCGGCCCGCCTGGCCTGGGCAAGACCACGCTGGCGCATATCGTGGCGCGCGAGATGGGCGTCAATCTGCGTCAGACCTCCGGCCCGGTACTGGAACGCGCCGGCGACCTGGCAGCCCTGCTGACCAATCTGGAGCCGCACGATGTGCTGTTCATCGACGAAATCCACCGCCTGAGCCCGGTAGTGGAAGAAATCCTCTACCCGGCGCTGGAGGATTACCAGATCGACATCATGATCGGTGAAGGCCCTGCCGCGCGCTCGGTCAAGCTGGACCTGCCGCCCTTCACCCTGATCGGTGCCACCACCCGCGCCGGCATGTTGACCAACCCCTTGCGCGACCGTTTCGGTATTGTGGCACGGCTGGAGTTCTACACCGCCGAGGAACTGACCAAGATTGTCAGCCGCTCCGCCGGCCTGTTGAATGTGACACTGGGCCCGGATGGCGCTTTCGAAGTGGCTCGCCGTTCGCGCGGCACACCGCGTATCGCCAACCGCCTGCTGCGCCGGGTGCGCGACTATGCCGAAGTGAAGTCCGACGGCATTGTCACCGCCCAGGTGGCCGATGCCGCACTGGCCATGCTGGATGTGGACCCGGCAGGGCTGGACGTGATGGACCGCAAATTGCTTGCCGCCATTCTGGAAAAATTTGGTGGCGGCCCGGTGGGGCTAGACAATGTTGGCGCTGCCATTGGCGAATCCACCGACACCATCGAAGACGTGATCGAACCCTTCCTGATCCAGCAAGGCTATCTGCAGCGTACCCCGCGCGGACGGATGGCAACGGCACTGGCCTACACCCATTTCGGCCTGCCATTGAAAGACTAGGCATATGCAGAAAATCATCATCAAGACGGGCCGCACCTACCCGGCGCTGGCTGCCCAACTGGGCGATTTCGAAGACTGGATTACCCGTGAGCTGGGTGGTGAACCCGGCGACTGGCGCGTGGTAGATGTGCAGCAGGGCGAAACCCTGCCGCCGGTCAGTGAATGTGCCGGTGCGGTGCTGACCGGCTCGCCGGCCATGGTCAGCGACTACGAAGACTGGAGCGTGAGCACGGCCAACTGGCTGCGTGCCGCCATCGCCCAAGACATGCCGGTGCTGGGCATCTGCTATGGTCACCAGCTGCTGGCTGATGCGCTGGGCGGCCAGGTTGCCTATCACCCGCAAGGGCCGGAGGCTGGTGTGGTGGATGTCCGCTTGTTGCCAGCGGCGGCAGAAGATCCGATTTTTGCCGACCTGCCGCCCAGCTTCCCGGCTGCGGTCATCCACTGGCAGTCGGTCAGCACACTGCCGCCCGGTGCGGTAAGGCTGGCGGCCAATGATTTCGAACCCAACCATGCCTTCCGCGTCGGGTCGGCCTGGGGCGTGCAGTTTCATCCCGAGTTTGATACGGCAGCCATGGACGCCTATCTGGCACATCTGGCACCCACCTTACAAGCGGCAGGACAGCCGGCAGAACAGTTGCGCGCGCAACTGCGCCCGACACCGCAAGCGGCCGCCGTATTACAGCGCTTTGCCCGCCTGCTGCAGGAACAGGCTGCCTGAGTGGCAGCAGGCTGTGCCGGCACCGCACGGGTTGCTGGCAACTGATTGCTCTTGAGCCTTCTTGTTTTGGTATTCCAGAAAGGGAACATCATGTTTTATGCACTGTTTGTCGCCATTGTCGTGGTGGCGCTGGCCGCTTCGCTGGCGGTAGTGCGCTTCTTCGACCCCGCTGTCCATAAAATCCTGCAGCGCACGCTGGGACAGGATCTGGCAGATGCCTGGCGTCGCTACATCAGCTTTGCCATTCTGGTGGCGGGTATCTCTGGCGGGGTACGGCCTTGGAATCTGGAGCAATACCTGCCGCCATCAGCCGGCAAGGGCAGCACGCAGCTGGAAATTACCGGTGCACGCTGGCTGCTGGAGCTGTGGAATGCATTGACGGAAACCTTGCGCTCCATTGCGCTGATCATGCTGCTGTTTTTCCTGTGCTCGATGATGGCTTATGTGATTGCCCGCTCGCTGGAGCTGCGCCGTGCAAAAGAAATGCCAGCACAGACCTTGTCCGAGACTGATCAGGACTAGATCTTTGCCGTGTGCAGCAATGCATGAAAAAAGCCCGCATCATGCGGGCTTTTTTCAGCGGAAGCGTCGGCGGGATCACAGCGTAACCATATTGTCGCGATGGATCAGCTCAGGCTCCACCATATAGCCCAGGGTGGCTTCGATTTCGCGGGTGGTTTTCTTCATGATCAAGCGGGCCTCGTCCGAGCTGTAGTTCACCAGACCACGGGCCACTTCCTCACCTTGCTGGTCGACGCAGGCCACGGCCTCCCCGCGCAGGAAGTCGCCATCAATGGCGGTAACACCCACCGGCAGCAGGCTGGTGCCGCGTTCGCGTACTGCCTGTGCCGCACCATGATCCAGTACGATGCGACCAGTCAGCTTCAGATGGTCGGCCAGCCACTGCTTGCGCGCCGCCATGCGGTTGGTCGGTGCCAGCAGCTGGGTACCGATGCCTTCGCCATCGGCCAGCCGTGACAGCACATCGTGTTCGCGCCCGCAGGCGATGACGGTGGCGGCACCGCTGCGGGCGGAGCGTTTGGCGGCCAGAATCTTGGTGATCATGCCACCGGTGCCCACACTGGAACCGACACCGCCGGCCATGTCTTCCAGCGTGGCATCGCCCGCCTGTGCCTCGTGCACAAAGACGGCGTCCGGGTGTTTGCGCGGGTCTGCGGTATACAGGCCTTGCTGATCGGTGAGGATGATCAGCGCATCGGCTTCAATCAGGTTGGTGACCAGTGCGCCCAGTGTGTCGTTGTCGCCAAAGCGGATTTCGTCAGTCACCACGGTGTCGTTCTCGTTGATGATGGGAACGACATTGAGGTTGAGCAGGGTGGTGAGGGTGCTACGGGCGTTCAGATAGCGGGTGCGGTCCGCAAGATCTTCATGGGTCAGCAGGATCTGGGCGGTTTTCAGGCCAAAGGCACGGAAGGCGGTTTCATAAGCCTGGCACAAACCCATCTGGCCGACGGCGGCGGCGGCCTGCAGCTCATGTACCCCCTTGGGACGTACCGACCAGCCCAGACGCTGACAGCCTTCGGCAATGGCGCCGCTGGAAACCAGCACCACCTGTTTGCCGCGCCGCTTCAGTTCGGCAATTTCGGCAGCCCAGCGCGCCAGTGCGGCCAGATCCAGTCCTTTGCCGTCATTGGTTACCAGGCTGGAGCCCACTTTCACCACGATACGGCTGGCGGCATGAATCACCGAACGCATACAAAATCCCCTGCAGGCAATGAATATCAAGCCTGTCAGTGTACCGCAAACTGCCCGGCCGTGGCGCAGTGACCGGGCTCAGAAATGGTCGCTGTCGCGATATTCCATCAGCTGGAAATGCGGTGACTGTTTGTCCAGTCGTGAGGTACGGATCAGTTCTTCACCCTTGTCGTTCCACAGGCGGAATTCACGCAGGCGGCTGAACAGTCGTCCCTGCATCAGCAGAAGGGCAGGACGACGCAGCAGGGGAATGGCTGGCAGACGCAAGGCAAATTGGGGGGCGTCGGCCGGGTGGGTGATGGTGGGGATGACCATCACCGCCTGAGGCTGGCTGCCAACGATTTCCACCCCGCATTCCACATCCACGCCATCGGGCAACAGCGATACCCAGCAGACCATGCACAGCTGTGCCGAGTCCGGCTTGCCCGGCTGGGTCAGCAGAATGGCCTCGCCGGCGCGCAATGTCTGCCCACGCGGCTGGCCGCGCAGCAGGTAGCCGGTGGCGCTCTGGTTCACCACCACGAACAGGCTGGGGGGCGGCGGGGCACGGGTAGTCGGTGGTGGTGCGGATTGCTCGTTGCCGTTCTGGATCCAGCTCATGCCGTTGCTGCGATACCAGATGGACGGAACGGTGGAAATCAGTTCGATCACTTCCTGAATGGGAAGCCGCTGGTGACGCCGACGGCGTGGCTGCTGCCATTCGGCGGCCAGCGACTGCAACAGGCTCAGCTCATCCTGGGTCTGGCTGGGATTGGTGCTGGTGTTCTGCACCTTGGTGAGTTGCTCGATGCTATGGGACAGCACGGTAATGGCTGGCGTGAGATCAAGCAGGTAACAGCCGGCGTCCAGGGTGTCTGCCTGGATGCGCATGAAGCGTGGCGGTTCGTCACGGCTGGCATCCACCAGATAACCGTGCGCCTGGCCATGGATGGCTTCTACTGGTATCAGACCGGCCTGGTGGGCCAGATCCATGATCAACTGCTTGGCTACCAGTAATTCCGGCATGGACAGCCGGTTGGTTGAGGTCAGCCCCAGCAGCAGAATCTGTCGGTAAATGGCCGCAGGAGAGTCGTCGTTTTCCAGATGCCGGTCCTGCCAGCCGCGTGCCAGTGCAAAGCTGTACAGCTGGTGACAGTCGTACCAGAAATGGGCCGGCGGAGGACTGTAGCTCTGGCAGCAGATGCTCAGCAACTGGCGGGCGGCCATCATGGTGTACAGCAGTAGTTCAATACGTTGCTGTTCCCGCTCAAGCAGGCCGCGCTTGGCCAGCCGCTCGGTCAAGGTCAGCTTGAAGGCGACGAAGACGGCTTCGAACAGTGCCTCACCCAGCATGGCCAACTGGCGGGTGCGCGGTGCCGAGGTCAGGTCGGTCTGGATGATGTCGCTTTCCAGTGCCGGGTAGTAGCGGTCCAGCCCCTTCAGGTATTGCAGCAACAGCTTGTGGCGGTTGCCGACTTCCATGGGCGTGCGGCTGAGGCCGCGCAGGGCATCCAGCATCTGCCGACCGCATTCGTGCAGGTCGGTATACGGCAAGCGTTCTACCCAGCTGGCGACGCTGTCAGGGTTGGTATCTACCAATCTCGGATCCATATCCAGAGCGGGCAAGGCAAGCTGCATCGTGCATCCTATTGCAAGGCGGGTAAAACAGGCGGTGGGGAGCAGGAAAGCCGTGCTGAGCCACGCTTTCCCGCATCATGCATACGCCATGCTATTTGAATCAAGCCCGCCAAGGCAAGGTAATACTCACGGCAGGGCGGTTGCCGGCCCGGTCAACACATTGCTTTCTTGATGTAGCGCATCCAGCACCGTACAAGTGGCCTGGAACAGTTGCTCCATCTCCTCGGGTTGCATGATATAGGGCGGCATGAAATACACCGTTTTGCCAATGGGCCTTACCAGGCAGCCTTGCTTCAGCATGGCCGAGAAAAATGCCTGTGCAAAGTCCGCGCGTGGGCTGTCGACATCAAAGGCCCAGATCATGCCCACATGGCGGAAGTGTCGCACGTCGTCACGTACTGCTAGCGGGGCCAGTATGGCGTTGAAGTTGGCTGCCAGTTCACGGTTGCGCACAATGATGTCTTCATCGGCAAAGATATCCAGTACCGCCAGTGCTGCGCTGCAGGCCAGGGCGTTACCGGTATAGCTGTGTGAGTGCAGAAAGCCACGGGTGACATCATCGTGATAAAAAGCTTGGTAGATGGTATCGGTGGTCAGCACACAGGACAGTGGCAGGAAGCCCCCGGTAATGCCTTTGGACAGACAGAGAAAGTCCGGTTTGATGCCAGCCTGCTCGCAGGCAAACAGTGTCCCGGTGCGGCCAAAGCCCACGGCAATTTCATCGGCAATCAGGTGTACCTGGTACTGGTCGCACAGCCGGCGCAGCTCAGTCAGATAAAGCGGGTGGTACATCGCCATGCCGGCAGCGCCCTGTACTAGTGGCTCCACAATGATGGCGGCCATCTCCCCGGCCTTCTTGGCCAGCACGTTTTCCAGCGAGCGAATGGCTGCTCTGGCTACGTCTTCCGCACTTTGCCCCGGCCGGGCCAGACGGGTGTCCGGTGACGGCACCCGCACACCCGGCTTGAGCAGCGGGGCATACGTGGCGGAGAACAGCGGGACATCGGTCACCGCCAGAGCCCCGGCGGTTTCGCCGTGGTAGCTATTGTCC
This sequence comes from Aquitalea denitrificans, assembly GCF_009856625.1. Lineage (GTDB taxonomy): Bacteria > Pseudomonadota > Gammaproteobacteria > Burkholderiales > Chromobacteriaceae > Aquitalea > Aquitalea denitrificans. The sequence continues at coordinate 3,995,060 of NZ_CP047241.1, read as the reverse complement.
AGGCTGATGAAGCGGCACTTTTCCGGCTGACCGATGTTCTTCCAGTAATGAAAGCTCATCTTCAGGGCGATTTCGGTGGCACTCGCGCCATCAGATGCGTAAAACACATGGCCGAGGCCAGTCAGCGCCGACAGCCGCTCTGACAGCTCGATCACCGGCTTGTGGGTAAACCCGGCCAGCATCACATGCTCGACTGCATCCAGTTGCTGCCGGATGGCCTGCTTGATGCGTGGATGCCCATGGCCGAACAGGTTGACCCACCAGGAGCTGACCGCATCCAGATAACGGTTACCCTCAAAATCCTCCAGCCATACCCCTTCGGCACGGGCGACCGGAATGATGGGCAGGGTTTCGTGGCGTTTCATCTGGGTGCACGGGTGCCAAACGCTGGCCAGGCTGCGTGTCAGCCAGTCCTGATTGCTCATGGGATCTCCTGTAAGCATGAATGGCAGGATGCTAACACAGGCGCTCATGCCGCTTCGAACTGACAAAAAACGTCACATGATGACGTGCTATGCAGGGTGAGGGATGGAGCACAGCCATGAAAACAAAGGCTGCCGCTACTTGGCACGCTTTCTGCATTATGCAGGCAGTGCATACCACGGAGAGGGTCATGCGGGGCAATAACGGTTTTACCTTGATCGAACTGATGATTGTTGTGGCCATCATCGGCATTCTGGCTGCGATTGCGATACCGGCGTATCAGGATTACACCGTTCGAGCGAAAGTGGCAGAGGGCTTGACTTATGCTGATCACGCCAAGACTTCGGTAAGTGAATCTTACATTTCGAATGGTTACTGGCCTTCAACAAATGCCAGTGCCGGTTTGCCAAGCAGTCTTGCAGGTAATTACGTCAGTAATGTGCAAGTTGCTGCCAGTGGAGGGGTTAGCGTTATTACAATATCCTTTAATTCGACTGTGGCTTCCGGTTTACAGCTGACGCTTACACCAAGTGTCGCTGCGAGTGATGTAGTATCTTGGACTTGTTCCAGTAACGGACTTTATCCAAACTATTTACCGGCTAATTGCCGGTAGTCTCAAGGAGCATCAAATGCAAAAACAAATCCAGCAGGGTTTTACCCTGATCGAACTGATGATTGTTGTGGCAATCATTGGTATTTTGGCTGCCATCGCCATTCCGGCGTATCAGGACTACACCGTACGCGCCAAGGTATCTGAAGGTTTGGCTGCTGTTGCTGCCGCCAAAACAGCGGTTTCCGAGGCTGCCATTACCTACGGCACCATGCCGGGTAGTCAGGCTTCTGCGGGCTTTACCTCTGTAGCAACAAAGTATGTTTCCTCAGTTACTTATACCCAGACTGATAGCACTCATGGCGTACTGACGGTAATGATGAATGCTGGCAATGTGGGTGGTAACGTTACCACGAGTACAAATCAATTCTCTCTAACTGGTCTCTTGGCTAGTGGTACTGTTACTTGGACATGTGCTCAGGCTGCATCGCAGCCTATAGCGACTCAATATCTCCCGGCCAACTGCCGCTAATTCATAATGTGGTAGGGATTAATAAGGGGTGCGCAAGCACCCCTTTGTTTTTGGTGAATAATGAAAATGGCAAGGTTTTCTCATTTCCTGATCGGACTGGCTTTGGTATTGCCATTGTTCAGTTTTATCCGCTATGCGCCGTGTTCAGACTGGTATTTCAGTGCGCTCGCAATCGCGGTGCTTGGGGTGTGGTTTTTTCGTTTCATCCGTAAAAGTGTAGAGCTGCGGTTGACTGTGGTTTCTGTGGGTTTGCTGTTGTTTGCATTGGCAAGTGCGGCGCATGGTGAATTTCATGTTCCAGAGTATTTGTCAGTATTGTTGTTGTTATTTTTATTTACTTTGTATTTTGCAAGGGAAATATTACCAGAGAAACGGACTGATTTTGTCGTTATTCTCTGCTCTGTGGTCTTTGTGGCAGCTTTGCTGCAGGCTCTGTTGGGATATATCCAGATTATTGGATTGGCACCGGCATTGCATGGATTTGTTCTTTATGATATTGCCAATCCCCAGTCGAATATAATGGGCAATATTGGTCAACGAAACCAATTTGCTCAGTTTTTGACCTGGGGACTGGCTGCCGCTTGTTATCTCTATGCTTCTGGGAAGTTGCGCAGCATTTTGTTTTACACTGCCAGCGTAGTATTGGTCTTATTGATTACTTGGTCTGGTGCGCGGCTTATTTTATTGTATTCGCTTTCATTGTGCATGCTGGCGTGGTTTTGGCTGCGGATGAATATTGCAGATGCGAAAGTGCAGCGTATGGTGTATGCAATTTCAGTGGTGGTTATTATGGTTGCAATAGCACAGATATTTAACCACCAAATTTGCCAGCTGCTTAATGCATTGGGGTTGCCTATCAACGTGACGAGTGGGTCTGAACGTTTGATGGATGCGGGGTTAGGAGCACGGCGACGAATTGAATGGAGTAAAGCCTGGGAAGTATTTCGTCTGCACCCATTGTTTGGCGTGGGGCTTGGAGGCTATGCTGCAGAGTCGGTTCGATTGGAGGCTTTGGGTGGTTGGCCAAAAGTCCCAGAAAGTTGGTTGTTTAATCAGTCGCACAATTTGATATTTCAACTGCTGGCTGAGACGGGATTGGTTGGTTGTCTGGTTGTCATGATTTTCTTGTTGTTGATTGCTTTTGGATATCTTAGAAGAGGGCAGCAAACAATAGAGAATCTTTTTCTATTGTCAGTTTTTTCCATGATCGGTATTCACAGTATGTTTGAATATCCATTATGGTACTGGCCATTTTTGTTTGGTTTGATTGTGGTAGGGGTGCTTTCTCCTCTGCCATTTAGAAAAATGCAGATTCGTCCGTCTGTCGTAAGAGTGATTGCTTTTGTTGTGGGTGTTTTTTGCCTGCTTAATTTTTTTATTGGGCAATCCGCTTACTGGATTGTAGTAAGGGATGGCTATCCATCGCCAAGTGTAGATGAAAACAAGGAAAAAGTTGAACACTTGGTCCGGCTTGGTTCCAATCCATTTTGGCGTGATGATGCAGACAGTGTATTGTCGGCTTATTTGCAGCCATCACGGGAGCAGCTCTCTTATAAGTTAAATCACTTTGAAAGGTTGGAAAAAATAAGACCTTACCCCGAGGTTTTGTTCAAATTGTCTATTTTGAGGTCATTGGCCGGGCAGCCAGAAAAAGCAAAAGAAGCATTGATTTTTGCAATTGCAAATTATCCTGATTATGTTGATCGGTACGTGGCAAATTATGCTCTTTATCAATATGTTGAGCTGGCGGATCTAAAAGTAATAGCACAGCATGCCGCGGACGCGTATACGTTACATGGGAAAAACACTGACGCCGGCCGCATCGCCGCCGTCATGACCGTCGCCGCTCCCGTCACCCGCAAAGCCATCTTCTGATCTGATGCACACCGCTGTCCTTGACAGGCTGGCGGTGTCTTCACCGGCTGACATGCGGTATCCTCCCTGTTTTGCTTTCGGCCCTGATTCCATCATGTCCTTTCCGACGCTCTCCCGCCGCATGGCCTTGCTGGCGTTTTGCCTGATTGCCATCCTGCCCTTTGCATCCCGCATTCACTTTGTGCCGCTGCCGCAGTGGTTCGGTGAAATGAACGTGGTGTGGCTGATGCTGATTTCTGCTTTGTTTCTGCTGCCAAGCGGCATGTTGTTTGAGCGTGTGCCCCGTGCCAGCTGGTGGTGTCTGCTGCTGGCCTTGCTTTGGGCCGTGCAGCCACAGTTGGTACATGCCCTGTTTCCTGGGATGACCTATGCCACTGCGCTGGCCTGGTTGGCAGTGGCCTTGCTGGCTGGCCTGGCTTATAGCCTGCAGCAAACATTTGGCAGCCGTGAATTTGCGGTATGGCTGGCGCGCGCCATCATTGCGGGTGGGTTGATCCAGTCGCTGATTGGTCTGGCACAACTAACCGGGCTGGCGCATACGCTGGGGCTGTTTTATGACAGCAGCCATCCTACAACCAATATCTTTGGCCACATCGGCCAGCGCAATCAGTACGCCCATTACCTGATGTGGTCGGTAGTCAGCGGGGTGTACCTGTTTGCTGTTGACCGGCTGGCGCGTGGCTGGCTGGCAGTGCTGGTGATCTGGCTTGGCCTGATGCTGGCCTATGCGGCGTCTCGCACCACCATGCTGTATTTGCTGGTGCTGACACTGTTGGGAGGGCTGTGGCACTGGCGCATGCGCGCAACCGACTCGCGCCGCCTGATGTGGGCGATGTTGCTGTCGTGCATTGTGATTTTTGCCGCGCAGTTTGCCTTGCCGCTGGTCAACCATCTGGTGTCCTTGTTTACCCATGCCAGCGTGACCAATGCTTCCGGGCTGGAGCGTCTGGCGGCCAATGGCGACGATATGGGTTCACGCCGTATTGCCGAGATGGGCAAGGCCTGGCTGACATTCAAGTCGCATCCGTTATGGGGGGTGGGCTGGTCGCAATATGCCGCAGAAAGCGTGCGCTTGCAGCCGTTACCGCAGTTTGCCAGTGCAGGCTTTAACAGCGGACTGTTTACCAATTGCCATAACCTGATCCTGCAACTACTGGCTGAGATGGGCCTGCCGATTACCCTGGCAGTGGTAGGTGGCTTTGCCTGGGTGGTATGGCCATTCTTCTCGGAGCGTGCCGAGGCTGAAGGCATGCTGGCGCTGGGCTGTATGGCGGTGACCCTGATTCACAGCATGCTGGAATACCCGCTGTGGTATCTATACTTCCTGGCCATGCTGGCGGTGTTTGCCTCAATGTCGCCGGCGCAGACTCGCCGCGCGGGCTGGTGGGTTTATTGCCTGTGGATGATTGGGATGGCTTTTATCGGTTATCTGTCGATGGTGACCTGGTCGACGTATAACGAACTGGTCGGCCTGTATACGCAAACAGATAATCCGGCACGTGATGCCAAGCGGCAGCAGCGTCTGGCGGAAATCATGGAGGAGCACCCGCTGTTTGCCTACCATGCACTGAGCACGCTGGATGATTATCTGAGTGCGGACAAATCCAATCTGACCCAGAAGCTGCAATGGGAAGAGCGTCTGACTGCATTCCGTCCCTATCCGGATGTGATGATGAAGAAGGCGCAGATGCTGGCACTGGCGGGCCGGGAGGCTGAAGCAAAGGCCACAGTGGCGACGGCGCTGGCGTCTTTCCCGACCTATGCCAAGGATTATCTGGACGATATCGACGAGGACGTGCCGCAATGGCAGCCCTTGCGCGCAGAGGCGCAGCAGGTATTTGACCGCCTGCCGGCCAAGTATCGTGGCGGGGAGGGCGAGTAAGGTCGGGCGGTCTTGTGTCCTGGCCGGTGGCCGAGCCAGTGGTTGCTGTGTTGCCTGAAATAGTCAATCAGCTGCCTGATCATGAAAAAGCCCGCGTTGCGTAACGCGGGCTTTTTGCTGGAACGGCGGGGCGGTCAGTTGTCGATGACCACGCCTTCGCTCAGTGCCGTCTTCATCTTACCCAGGGCCTTGGCTTCGATCTGGCGAATACGCTCGGCGGAAACACCAAACTCGGCGGCCAGCTCGTGCAAGGTGGCGCCACCATCGTCTGCTAGCCAGCGCGCTTCCACGATGCGGCGGCTGCGTGCATCCAGCGAGGACAATGCGTATTCGATCCCTTCGGTTTGCAGGTGATCGAAGGCCTTGCGCTCGAGCGCGCGGGTCGGTTCATGATGTGCGTCAGCCAGCCAGTCGATGGGGGCGTAACCTTCGTCGTCACCATCATCTGCCATCAGGGCGATGTCCTGCCCGCTCATACGGGTTTCCATTTCCCGTACTTCTTCCGGCTTTACGCCAAGGTCTTCGGCAATCTGCCGTGCCTCGTTTTCGCTCAGGGCGGAAAAGCTGCTCTTCATGCTACGCAGGTTGAAGAACAGCTTGCGTTGCGGCTTGGTGGTGGCAATGCGCACCAAGCGCCAGTTGCGCAGGATGAATTCGTGGATTTCGGCCTTGATCCAGTGCACGGCAAAGGAAAACAGGCGTACGCCACGGCCCGGTTCAAAGCGTTTTACCGCTTTCATCAGGCCGATATTGCCTTCCTGGATCAGGTCGGCCTGCGGTAGGCCGTAACCGGCATAACCACGCGAAATCGATACGACGACACGCAGGTGCGACAGCACCATCTGGCGGGCGGCTTCCAGATCATTGTCTTGCTGGAAGCGGGTGGCCAGCTCTGTCTCCTGTTCGGGGGTCAGCATGGGAACACTGTTCACCGCCTGGATGTATTGCTCCAGGCTGCCGCTGGACGACGGAACGGGCAAGGCAAATGTTGTGGTCATCAGTGTAACTACCTCCTTGGGTAGTGCTATCTTAGCACTCGCATATAGAGAGTGCTAGCAAGCAAAGGTTCCAGCGTCAATGAATTTTTCTATGGTGCCGATAGTTTTTTACGAGGCAAACCGGGGAAAAGACCAAGAAGCATGCGCTGGCTGGATGTCACATTAAGCGAAATCCAGCCGCTGGGGAAAGGAATGGATTGTTAACGAGGTTGAATTTTCCGCAGGTGGTGGTCTGATGCCAGGCGCGCACCCAGCATGGCCAACAGGGCAGATACCGCCAGTACCACCAGTAGCTCGGCGGAATTCAATCCGCGTAGCGATACACGCTCATTGTAAAGCTGGGCAAAGTCGTGAATGGCCGGGTTGGCGGTCATTACCAGCCAGCTGGTCAGGCCCCAGGCGGACAAACCAGCCAGCAGGCCCTGCCACATGGCGTGATACATGAAGGGGCGGCGGATGAAGCTGTCCGGCGCGCCAATCAGCTTGGCCACTTCAATTTCATCGCGTCGCGCCAGAATCTGCATCCGTACCGCATTATGGGTAACCAGCACCAAGGCTATGCCGAGTGCTGCGCCCAGAAACCAGGTCAGCTGCTTGCCCAGTTCCACCATGGCGTACAGTCGCTTGGCCCAGCGTGCGTCAAATTGGGCGGATTCCACCATGGGCAGGCCGGAAAGCTCTTTTTGCAGCATTTCCAGTTCGTGCGGTTCCAGTGTTTTGGGGGTGACCACAAACGCATCCGGCAGCGGATTGTCAGTTAGCCCCTCGCTAAGTCCGGAAAGCCCGTTGCGCTTTTCAAGTTCATTTAGCGCCTGTTTCTTGCCGACAAAGCTGAAGCTCTGGATGCGCGGGTGTTTGGTCAGCGTGCTGGAGACGGCGGCCAGGTCAGCTTCTTCGGCGGATTGCTCCATGAAGAGGGTGATCTGTGGCGTGGCAGTCAGCCGGCCAGCCCACTCCTGGATGCTGCTGACGGTGAGGTAGAGTGAAAGCGGCAGGGCCAGCGCAATGGACAGCATCAGCAGGGTAAGCAGGCTGCCAAACGGTTGGCGGAAAATCTTGCCCAAGGCTTGGCGTGCACTTTGCCAGTTCAGGTACAGATAGTGTTTCATGCGGCGAACTGCCCTTCTTTCAACCGGATGATGCGGCGGCCATAGTCTTCCATCAGGGTTTCATCGTGGGCGGAAATCACCACGGTAACGCCAACCTGATGGAAAGATTTGAACAACTCCATGATGTCCAGTGCGTAAGCGCGGTCCAGATTGGCCGATGGTTCATCCGCCAGCAGCAGGCTGGGACGGTGGACTACGGCGCGTGCAATGCACAGGCGCTGTTGCTCGCCACCGGACAGGCGGATGGGCATGGATTTTTCCTTGGACAGCAGGCCCACCTTGTCCAGTGCGGCACGCACCCGGCGTGCGGCATCGCGACGATCAAAGCCGATGATGTCCAGCGGCAGCATTACATTGTCAAACACCGTGCGGTCAAACAGCAGCTTGTGATCCTGAAACACCATGCCGATATGCTGACGGACATAGGGGATCTGGCTGTTGCGCAGCTTGGACAGATTATGTCCGCTGACAATCACGCTGCCACTGGTGGCACGTTCGATGCCAGCCACCAGCTTGAGCAGGGTAGATTTGCCCGCACCGGAGTGGCCGGCCAGAAAGGCCATTTCGCCGGTATCTATGGTAAAGGAAAGATTCTTCAGGGCTTCGTTGCCACCGGGATAACGCTTGGTGACCTGGTCGAACTGAATCATGCGCTGGATTCCCCTTGATCCGGTAAGACAATGCCGACGGCAAGCCGCCGGCGTGGCTGATATGAGGCAGATGATCAGTCGAACAGAGCGTCGACGTAATCCTTGCTGCTGAACGGGCGCAGATCGTCAATGCTTTCGCCAACCCCGACAAACCGTAGCGGAATCGGCCGTTGCTTGGCAATGGCGGCAATGACGCCACCCTTGGCCGTACCATCCAGTTTGGTCAGGATCAGGCCGGTCAGGCCCAGTGCATCATCAAATACTTTCACTTGGCTGATGGCGTTCTGACCGATATTGGCATCCAGCACCAGAATGACTTCATGCGGTGCATCCGGCAGGGCCTTCTGGATGACACGCTTCACCTTCTTGATTTCTTCCATCAGGTGCAGCTGGGTCGGCAGGCGGCCGGCGGTATCCGCCAGCACGATATCGATGTCACGTGCAATGGCGGCCTGAATGGCGTCGTAGCATACGGCAGCGGCATCGCCGCCTTGTTGGGCAATCACGGTGACATTATTGCGCTCGCCCCAAGCCATCAGCTGCTCGCGCGCGGCGGCGCGGAAGGTGTCGCCAGCAGCCAGCAGCACACTCTTGCCTTGCAGTTGATAGTATTTAGCCAGCTTGCCGATGGAGGTGGTCTTGCCAGCACCGTTTACCCCGGCCATCATGATGACAAAGGGTTTTTTGCCGCTGACATCCAGCGGCTTTTCCAAGGGATGAATCAGCTGGTTGAGCGAGTCCTTCAGCGCGCCTTTCAGCTCGCTGCCATCCTTCAGCCCTTTGAGGCTGACGCGTTCGCGTACATCCTGCAGCAGGTGTACCGTTGCATCCATGCCCATATCGGCGGTCAGCAGGACAGTTTCCAGCTCCTCGTACAGATCTTCATCGATCTTGCCGCCTCCAAACAGGCCAGCCAGCGATTTGCCCAGTTTGTCCCGGGTTTTCGAAAGGCCAGCCTTCAGGCGTTCGGTCCAGCTTAGCTTTCTGGCCGGAGCCTCCTCAGGCTCGTCGACTTCAGCTTGCGGTGCTGAAGCAGCAATGTCGGCGACTGGCGTGGCAACAGGATCGGTCGCCGGAATAGGGGTGGCAATGTCAGTTGGGGCTGGCGGACTTGACTCGACGAGTGGTGCGCTGGAGGCCTCGGTCTGGGGTTCGATGACCGGGGTTTCAACCGGTTTTGGTTTTTTCTTGAAGAAACTAAACATGCGTCTGCGTAGTCTGGGAAGGCGATAAATGGCTAAATTGTATCCTTAAATGAGCAACTGGGCAGAAACGATGGTAATGAAAGCAAAATCAGGGTGGATCGGAGTCATGCTCATGCTGCTGGCCAGCGTGGCGGGGGCCGTCCCGCTAGAGGCCACATTGCCCAATGGGCTGAAGATTGTGGTTGAGCGCGACGTGCGTTCTCCGGTGGTGGTTTCACAGCTGTGGTATCGGGTGGGCAGCGTGGATGAGGTCAATGGACGCACTGGCCTGTCACATTTGCTGGAGCACATGATGTTCAAGGGAACTGCCAGGGTGGCCGATGGTGAGTACTCCCGCCGGATTGCCCAAGCGGGCGGCAAGGAAAATGCATTTACCAGCCGCGATTACACCGTATATTTTGCCCAGTTATCTGCCGACAAGTTGCCCTTGGCGTTAGAGCTGGAAGCGGATCGCATGGCGAACCTGCTGATTAATGAGTCGTCCTTCCGCCGTGAGCTGGAAGTGGTCAAGGAGGAGCGGCGTATGCGCACGGAAGACCAGCCAGTTGGCTTGCTGCAAGAGGCGCTGCATGCCAATGCCTTTGTGGCCAATCCGGTGCGCTATCCGGTCATCGGCTGGATGGATGATCTGCAACATGCCCGTGCCGAAGATCTGCGCCATTGGTATCAGCAGTGGTATGCACCGAACAATGCCACCCTGGTGGTGGTTGGCGATGTCGATCCGACTTGGGTGATTGAACAAGCCAATCATTATTTCGGTAAATTGCCCGCAGTAAATCTGCCCATGCGCAATCCGCAACGAGAACCACTCCAGCAGGGCATCAAACGGGTAGAGATCAGTGCACCGTCGCAGCTTAACTATCTGACCATGGCCTGGCACGTGCCAGGACTCAGGACGACCAGTGATGAACAAGTCTATGCCTATGCTTTGCTGGAGGCTGTATTGTCTGGAGACTCCGCAGCACGCTTGCCACGCAATATGGTACGCGGTGGGGTGCAGGCGCACGATGCATCAGCAGACTACGACATGATGGGACGAGGAGAGGCTTTGTTTGCCATTACCGCCAGTCAGGCGATGAGCCGACAGCCAAACGAACTGGAAGCGGCCATCCGGCAACAGCTGCAAGAAATTGTCGAGCACGGTGTCAGCGAGCAGGAGCTTGCCCGTGTCCGCCTGCAGCTGGATGCAGACGAAATCTACCAGCGGGATTCCCTGTTTGCCCAGGCCATGCAGATAGGTACGCTGGAGTCGCTGGGTTTTTCCTGGCGTAACCGGGATCTCATCAGAAAACACATGCAGCAAGTGAGTTCAGCACAAGTCAGACAGGCCGCGGCGTCACTGCAAGATACCCAGCTAACGGTGTTGACCCTGCACGGCAAGGGCGGGAAGCAGCCTGCTGCCGGACTGACGAAGGGAGATGGACTTGTCCGCTAAACCAATTGCACTGGCTTGCATGCTGATGTTGGCCAGCATGCTGGCGCATGCCGTGGAGATTCAGTCATGGGTCAGTCCCCAGCAGGCGCGGGTATTGTTGGTGGAAGCGCATGCCAATCCGATGCTGGACGTCCGTATAGACTTTGACGCCGGCAGCCGGCGCGACCCGTCAGGCAAGGAAGGACTTGCTGTCATGGTGGCTGGTTTGCTGGATGCAGGTGCCGGCTCACTGGATGAAGAGGCCATCCAGCGCCAACTAGCCAGTAGTGCTGCGCAATTGAACGGATTCGCCGATGTGGAAAGTGCTGGGCTGCGCTTGCGCACCTTGACCCGTCCGGCCCTGCTACAGCGCGCCATGGAGCTGGCTGCCAGTGAACTGTCACGGCCTCGTTTTGCTGCTGCCGCGCTGCAGCGAGAGCGGCAGCGTGCCATTGATAGCTTGCAACAACGGCAAGAGGATGCCGCTGCCATGGCCGATATCATGTTGCGACAGCGCATGTATGGCAGCCATCCATATGGCAAGCCAGCCTTCATTACCGTGAAAAGCCTGCAGGCAATCCAGCAGGATGATCTGCGGGCCTTCTGGCGACAACACTACCGGGCCGCATCGGCAGTGGTCTCCATCGTAGGTGATATCAGCCGTCCGGCAGCCGAAAAACTGGTCAATGACTTATTAAAGGATTTGCCGACAGGCAATACGACGCTACCCGCTATTCCTGATGTCGCCGTGAAGGCAGCAGCCGCACCACTCCAGTTATCACTGCCTGGTAGTCAGACGCATATCGTACTGGGCATGCCAGTGTTGAAGCGCGACGATCCGGACTACTACGCTCTGATCGTTGGTAACTATATTCTTGGTGGCGGTGGTTTCGACTCGCGATTAATGCAGGAACTGCGTAGCCGGCGCGGACTCACCTATGGAGTGAGCAGCCATTTCACGCCATTGCAACAGGCAGGGCCGTTTATCATTGCACTTGCTACCCGCAATGCCGAGGCTGCAACCGCACTACAGGCAACACGTGAGGTACTGAATAAATATATAGAGAATGGACCCTCGACAGCAGAACTGCAGCAAGCCAAGGCCAATATCATCGGTGGCTTTCCCCTGCGCTACGACAGCAATGGAAAACTGCTGCCGTATCTTGCGACCATGGGGCAGTATCAATTGCCATTAAGCTATCTGCAGGACTATCCTCGCGCCGTAGCGGCAGTGACGACCGCGCAGATTCGTGATGCTTGGCGTCGCCGGATTGTAATGCAGCAGATGCAGATTGTGACGGTGGGCGCTACACCTTAAGCCCCAAACCGCTTGCGATACAGCATGCCAGACGGGAAAAGAGTAAACTCTCGCCCTTGTGTTTTCAGTCAAGGCATCATGAATCAGCAGCGAAACAAAGTCCGTATCATCGGGGGGCAGTACCGCCGCCGCTTGTTACCTTTCCCGGACGCCGAAGGCTTGCGGCCAACGCCGGACCGGGTAAGAGAAACCGTCTTCAACTGGCTGGGGCAGGAACTGTATGGCAAGCGTTGTCTGGACTTGTTTGCCGGCAGTGGTGCACTGGGCTTTGAGGCGGCATCTCGCGAGGCTGCCCGTGTGGTGATGGTGGAAAAGTCACGCAAGGTGGCTGAGTCACTCAAGGCAAATCGCCAGCTGCTGGCGGCGACACATATCGATGTTGTCGCCATGGATGCTCTGCATTACGTAAAAAGCTGCCGTGAACAATTTGATGTCATCTTCCTCGACCCACCCTACGACTCAACATTGCTGCAGCAGGTACTGCCGCTAATGGTTAATCTGCTGACGGCGGAAGGTGTGGTGTACTTCGAGGCAAGACACTGGCCGGAAAGCATGAACGGGTGGGAAGTCATCAAGCAGGACAAGGCAGCGTCAGTGCATTACGCGCTGGCAAGACCGACCCAACAAGAATCGCTGTAATACGCCTGCAGGTTGCCGCATAAAGATATAACGGGGCGAACTTGCGACTGTGGCAGGCGGATGACAGAATCAATACTGTGAATACTTGAGGAAATTACTATGTCTCTCATGATTACCGACGAATGCATCAACTGCGACGTCTGTGAACCGGAATGCCCGAACAACGCCATCTCCCAGGGCGAAGAGATTTACCAGATCGACCCCAATCTGTGCACGCAGTGTGTTGGTCATTATGACGAGCCGCAGTGCCAGCAAGTCTGTCCGGTGGATTGCATTCCGCTGGATCCGGCTCATCCTGAAACCCAGGAACAGCTGCATGCAAAATATCTGCAGATCTCCGGCAAGGCCTGATCAAGGCTAAGTACTTGATGCAAAAAGCAGAGCCCCGCCCATTGCGGGGCTTTGTGCATTTTCCGGCAAAAATAATTAAAAAAAATGCGCTACAGGTATTGACGACAGAAACGGGTATCTATACTATTCGGGTCTCTCAGGGGGGGTTACCCCAGCGGTCAACGGGTCCGGACTGTAAATCCGGCGGCTCAGCCTTCGAAGGTTCGAATCCTTCTCCCCCCACCAGAATTAATTACGTCTTGGCGGCGTGTAGTATGAAAGCCGTTTAGTTGTTGCAGGCGGGTGTAGCTCAATGGTAGAGCAGAAGCCTTCCAAGCTTACGACGAGGGTTCGATTCCCTTCACCCGCTCCAAGCGTTAATGCCTGTTTAAGGGCCCATGTAGCTCAGGGGTAGAGCACTCCCTTGGTAAGGGAGAGGTCGGCAGTTCAATTCTGCCCATGGGCACCACCAATTTGTTTGTAGTGACTCATTTTCAGGAAATTTTGCCATGGCTAAGGAAAAGTTCGAGCGGACCAAACCGCACGTAAACGTCGGCACCATCGGTCACGTTGACCATGGTAAGACCACCCTGACCGCAGCGATCACCACCATTCTGTCGAAGAAGTTCGGTGGCGAAGCCAAGGACTACTCCCAGATCGACAGCGCGCCGGAAGAAAAGGCACGTGGTATTACCATTAATACCGCTCACGTAGAATACGAAACCGAAGCACGTCACTACGCTCACGTAGACTGCCCGGGTCACGCCGACTACGTTAAGAACATGATTACCGGTGCTGCCCAGATGGACGGCGCGATCCTGGTGTGCTCCGCAGCTGACGGCCCGATGCCGCAAACTCGCGAACACATCCTGCTGTCCCGTCAGGTTGGCGTACCGTACATCATCGTTTACCTGAACAAGGCTGACCTGGTTGACGACGCAGAACTGCTGGAACTGGTTGAAATGGAAGTGCGCGATCTGCTGTCTTCCTACGATTTCCCGGGCGATGACACCCCGGTAGTAATCGGCTCTGCCCGTCTGGCACTGGAAGGCGACCAATCCGAAATGGGCGAACCGTCCATCTTCCGTCTGGCTGCTGCTCTGGACTCCTACATCCCGACTCCGGAACGCGCAGTTGACAAGCCGTTCCTGCTGCCGATCGAAGACGTATTCTCCATCTCCGGTCGTGGTACTGTAGTGACTGGTCGTGTAGAACGCGGCATCGTTAAGGTTGGTGAAGAACTGGAAATCGTGGGCCTGAAGGCAACCGCGAAGACCACCTGCACCGGCGTGGAAATGTTCCGCAAGCTGCTGGACCAAGGTCAGGCTGGTGACAACGTAGGCGTTCTGCTGCGTGGCACCAAGCGTGAAGACGTGGAGCGTGGTCAGGTTCTGGCCAAGCCGGGCACCATCACCCCGCACACCAAGTTCGGCGCATCGGTATACGTGCTGAGCAAGGATGAAGGCGGTCGTCACACCCCGTTCTTCGCTAACTACCGTCCGCAGTTCTACTTCCGTACGACCGACGTAACTGGCGCAGTTACCCTGGCCGAAGGCGTGGAAATGGTAATGCCGGGTGACAACGTGGAAATCACCGTAGAACTGATCGCTCCGATCGCTATGGAAGAAGGTCTGCGTTTCGCGATCCGTGAAGGCGGCCGTACTGTTGGCGCCGGCGTGGTAGCAAAGATTCTTGCTTGATTAATAGGTTTATAGGCCAGTAGCTCAATTGGTAGAGTATCGGTCTCCAAAACCGAGGGTTGGGGGTTCGAGACCCTCCTGGCCTGCCAATTAAGACCAGCCGGCGCTTGTGCGCCGGTTGGTCTTTTGTCGCATACGCGCAGAGAACATTCCACACATGGAAATGCAAGATAAACTCAAACTGGCTCTGGCCGGTCTGCTGGTGGTTGCCGGTGTTGTTGGCTTCTACATGATTCCCGAAGATCAGGGTGTGTTACGCGCCCTGGCATTCATTGTTGGCGTTGTGCTGGCGGCTGGTGCCGTCTGGCTGTCGGCACCGGGCAAGGAATTCGTGGCTTATGCCAATGATTCCCTTGTTGAGGCGCGTAAGGTCGTATGGCCTACCCGTAAGGAAGCCATGCAAATGACCGGCATGGTTTTCGTCTTCGTTCTGGTGCTGGCCCTGTTCATGTGGATGGTGGATTCGGGTCTGTCCTGGTTGTTCTACGATGTAATTCTTGGTCGAGGTAGATAATGGCAAAGCGCTGGTACGTTGTGCACGCTTATTCCGGTTTTGAGAAAAGTGTGCAGAAGGCGCTGCGTGAGCGCATTGAACGTTCCGAGGTGGCAGATCTGTTCGGCCAGATCCTCGTTCCGGTAGAAGAAGTGGTGGATATCAAGAATGGCCGCCGCTCCATTACCGAGCGCAAGTTCTTCCCCGGTTATGTTCTGGTCGAGATGGATATGACCGACGATACCTGGCACCTGGTGAAGAGTACCCCCAAGGTGACCGGTTTTGTTGGTGGTACGGCTAACCGCCCGGCGCCGATTTCCAAGAAGGAAGTCGATGCCATCATGCAGCAGATGCAAGAGGGTGTTGAAAAGCCGAAGCCGAAAGTGCTGTTTGAAGTTGGTGAAAAGGTTCGTGTTACCGACGGTCCTTTCAATGATTTCAATGGCTCTGTCGACGAAGTCAATTACGAGCGCAACAAGCTGCGTGTGTCGGTGCAGATCTTCGGTCGCGACACCCCGGTTGAGCTTGATTTCAGTCAGGTAGAAAAGCTGTAATACTACTTGGCAGCTAGTTTGTAAGCGTATATACTGTTGCGCTTTCGTCCGGGAAGCGAGTGCACGCTCGCGCTATACCCATTTTAGGAGTTTCAATCGTGGCAAAGAAAATTGTCGGCTATGTAAAGCTGCAAGTGCCCGCTGGTAAGGCCAACCCGTCTCCTCCGATCGGTCCGGCTCTGGGTCAGCGTGGTCTGAACATCATGGAATTCTGCAAGGCGTTCAACGCCCAGACTCAAGGCATCGAGCCGGGTCTGCCGATTCCGGTTGTGATCACTGCTTATGCAGACAAGTCCTTCACCTTCATCATGAAGACGCCGCCGGCGACCATTCTGCTGAAGAAGGCTGCTGGCATCAAGTCCGGTTCCTCCAAGCCGCATACCGACAAGGTTGGCAAGGTAAGCCGTGCTCAGCTGGAAGAAATCGCCAAGACCAAGCAGCCGGACCTGACCGCTGCTGATCTGGACGCTGCTGTTCGCACCATCGCCGGCTCCGCCCGTTCGATGGGTCTTGAAGTGGAGGGTGTGTAAATGGCCAAGATTTCCAAGCGCCTGCAAACCCTGAAGGCAACTGTTGATCGCAACAAGCTGTACGCTGTTGAAGAAGCAATTGCTCTGGTTAAATCTGCTGCTACCGCCAAGTTTGACGAGTCCATCGATGTGGCCGTTAACCTGGGTGTTGACCCGCGTAAATCCGACCAGGTTGTTCGTGGCTCCGTAGTTCTGCCGCGCGGCACCGGTAAGTCCGTACGCGTTGCTGTATTTGCTCAAGGTGCTAACGCCGAAGCCGCCAAGGCCGCCGGTGCTGAAGTTGTCGGTTTCGACGACCTGGCCGAGCAAGTAAAAGCCGGCAATCTGGACTTCGACGTTGTGATTGCCTCCCCGGATGCAATGCGCGTTGTTGGTCAACTGGGTCAGATCCTCGGCCCGCGTGGCCTGATGCCGAACCCGAAGGTTGGTACTGTTACGCCGAACGTTGCCGAAGCGGTTAAAAACGCCAAGGCCGGTCAGGTTCAATACCGTACCGACAAGGCCGGTATTATTCACGCCACTATCGGCCGTGCTTCCTTCGAAGCCGAAGCCCTGCGTGAAAACTTTACTGCTCTGGTTGATGCCCTGGTGAAAGCCAAGCCGGCAGCTTCCAAGGGTGTGTATCTGAAAAAGATCGCCGTATCCAGCACCATGGGTATTGGCGCTCGTGTAGATACCAGCTCCGTCAGCGCTTAAGTTGATGCGAGTTAGGCGGGGTGGCTTGCCACCTTGCCACTGGCTTTGGGCTGGCAGGCTTGCCTGCCAGATTGTCAAAGACCGTAGGAGCCGCAAGGCTTAATCGCTAGTCACTGCCCAGTGGCCTGCATCCTGCGCAGATGGTGTACCCGAAAGTAGGCTTCTGAAGAGTTCAGGGCTCATGTAGCTCAGGGGTAGAGCACTCCCTTGGTAAGGGAGAGGTCGGCGGTTCAATTCCGCCCATGAGCACCAGTTTCCCTTCTCTATGTTGTCTCCTGATACAGGTCGCCGCTGCAAAGCGGAGCAGAAATCATTCTGCTTCATTTCAGTCTAGGAGATAGACCTTGAGTCTCAATATCGAAGATAAAAAGGCAGTCGTCGCTGCTGTAGCTGCCGAGCTGGTAGCTGCACAGACCCTCGTCATCGCCGAATATCGGGGCATCGAGGTAAGCAGCATGACCAAGCTGCGCGCTCAGGCGCGTGAGCAAGGCGTTTACCTGCGCGTTCTGAAGAACACGCTGGTTCGCCGTGCGGTTGCTGGTACCCAATTCGAAGCGCTGGCCGAACAAATGGTTGGCCCGCTCGTTTATGGTATCTCTACCGATCCGGTTGCTGCTGCCAAGGTGCTGCATCAATTTGCCAAGGCTGACGACAAGATCATCGTCAAGGCAGGTTCCTACAATGGCGCGGTACTGAATGCTGCTCAGGTTGCTGAGCTGGCGTCCATTCCGAGCCGCGAAGAACTGCTGTCCAAGCTTCTCTACGTTATGCAGGCTCCGGTTGCTGGCTTCGCCCGCGCCCTGGCTGCATTGGCAGAGAAGCAAGCCGAAGCCGCTTAACTTATTTGATTCTTATAGAATTCAGGAGATTTTTACATGGCAATCACCAAAGAAGACATCCTCGAAGCCGTTGCTGGCCTGACCGTTATGGAACTGAACGACCTGGTTAAGGCGTTCGAAGAGAAGTTCGGCGTTTCCGCTGCTGCCGTTGCCGTTGCTGGCCCGGCTGCTGGTGGCGCTGCTGCTGCTGAAGAAAAGACCGAGTTCGACGTTGTTCTGACCGCTGCTGGCGACAACAAGGTTAACGTGATCAAGGTTGTTCGTGCTATCACCGGCCTGGGCCTGAAGGAAGCCAAGGACATGGTTGACGGCGCTCCGAAGACCGTGAAAGAAGGCGTAGCCAAGGCTGAAGCCGAAGAAGTTCTGAAGCAACTGACCGATGCCGGTGCTAAGGCTGAAATCAAATAATCTTCTTTGAGAAAAGAAGGTGAGGCTGGCGGAGAAATCCGCCAGCCTTATTGCGCTTGTAATTGGCCGAAACAAAGATAGTAAAAGCCAGCAATTACCCGGCGTGGCTGCTGACTTTTGGTTTCTTGCGCCACTACCACCTCGATGGAGACTCTATGAGTTATTCGTTTACTGAGAAGAAGCGTATTCGTAAGAGCTTTGCGAAACGCGCCAGTGTTCTCGATGTCCCATTCCTGTTGGCGACCCAGATTGATTCTTATGCCGATTTCCTGCAACTGGGTGTACCGCTAGATCAGCGCAAGGATGCTGGTCTGCAGGCCGCGTTCAAATCGATTTTCCCGATTCATAGCCACAACGGCTATGCGCGTCTTGATTTTGCTCACTACATCCTTGGCGAACCGCCGTTTGACGTGCAGGAATGTCAGCTGCGTGGCATTACCTATGCCGCACCGCTACGCGCCCGCATCCGTCTGACCATCCTGGACAAAGAGTCGTCCAAGCCGGTGGTAAAAGAAGTGCGCGAGAATGAAGTGTACATGGGCGAAATTCCGCTCATGACCACTAATGGTTCTTTCATCATCAACGGTACCGAACGCGTTATCGTTTCCCAGCTGCACCGTTCCCCGGGTGTGTTCTTCGAACATGACCGCGGCAAGACCCATTCCTCCGGCAAGCTGCTGTTCTCCGCCCGCGTGATTCCTTACCGCGGTTCCTGGCTGGACTTCGAGTTTGACCCGAAAGACCTGCTGTACTTCCGTATCGACCGTCGTCGCAAGATGCCGGTGACCATCCTGCTGAAGGCACTGGGTTACAGCAACGAACAGATCCTGTCGGAATTCTACAGCTTCGATACCTTCTATCTGACCAAGACCGGCGTGTTCATGCGCGTGGTTCCGGAGCGTCTGAAGGGTGAAGTGGCCAAGTTCGACATCGTGGCTGCCGATGGCAAGCTGATTGTTGCCAAGGACAAGCGCATTACCGCCAAGCACATCCGTGATATCCAGACTGCACAGCTGGATCGCATCGAAGTGCCGGCTGATGTGCTGCTGGGCAAGGTGCTGTCGCACAACGTCACCAATGTTGATACCGGTGAAGTGCTGGCGCGCGCCAACGAAGAAATTACCGAAGAGCTGCTGGCCAAGCTCGCACTGGCTGAGATCGAACAGGTTGAAGTTCTGTTCACCAACGATCTGGACCAAGGCGCGTACATCTCGCAAACCCTGCGTACCGATGACAGCCTGGATCGCCTGCAGGCTCGCGTTGCCATCTACCGCATGATGCGTCCTGGCGAACCGCCGACCGAAGACGCGGTGGAAGCGCTGTTCCAGCGCCTGTTCTTCAGCGAAGAAACCTACGATCTGTCGCGCGTGGGTCGCATGAAGTTCAGCTCGCGTACTTATCAGTACAAGTTCGATGAAAAGACCCCGGAGTGGTTCAAGTCGCTGATCGGTGAAAAGTTTGCCGGTCGCCGTGACGTGATGGAAGGTACCCTGTCCACCGAAGACATCGTTTCCGTGATTGCCATCCTGTGCGAACTGCGCAATGGTCGTGGCGAAGTCGATGACATCGACCATCTGGGTAACCGTCGCGTCCGTTCCGTGGGCGAACTGGCCGAAAACCAGTTCCGTGCCGGTCTGGTGCGTGTAGAGCGCGCAGTGAAGGAACGCCTGAACCAGGCCGAGTCCGACAACCTGATGCCGCACGACCTGATCAACGCCAAGCCGGTATCCGCTGCCATCAAGGAATTCTTTGGTTCCTCGCAGCTGTCCCAGTTCATGGACCAGACCAACCCGCTGTCGGAAATTACCCACAAGCGCCGTGTATCGGCTCTTGGCCCGGGCGGTCTGACCCGCGAACGTGCCGGCTTCGAAGTGCGTGACGTACACCCGACCCATTACGGCCGTGTATGCCCGATCGAAACGCCGGAAGGTCCGAACATCGGTCTGATCAATTCGCTGTCCGTGTTTGCACGTACCAACGAGTTTGGTTTCCTGGAAACCCCGTACCGCAAGGTCGTGGACAGCAAGGTGACCAACGAGATCGACTACCTGTCCGCCATCGAGGAAGGCCGTTACGTCATTGCTCAGGCTAACGCCGAGCTGGGCGAAGACGGTACCCTGATCGACGAACTGGTTACTTGCCGTGAAAAGGGCGAAACCATTCTGGCTACCCCGGACCGCGTTCAGTACATGGACGTGGCCACCGGTCAGGTGGTATCTGTTGCCGCATCGCTGATTCCCTTCCTGGAACACGATGACGCCAACCGTGCCTTGATGGGTGCCAACATGCAGCGTCAGGCGGTACCGTGCCTGCGCCCGGAAAAACCGTTTGTCGGTACCGGTATCGAGCGTTCGGTAGCGGTTGACTCCGGTACTACCGTGGTTGCCCGTCGTGGCGGCGTAGTTGACTACGTCGATGCCAGCCGTGTGGTGGTGCGTGTCAACGATGAAGAAGCGGTAGCCGGTGAAGTGGGTGTGGATATCTACAACCTCACCAAGTTCACCCGTTCCAACCAGAACACCAACATCAACCAGCGTCCGGTGGTGAAGGTGGGCGACAAGATCGCCAGTGGTGACGTGGTAGCCGATGGTGCTTCCACCGACCTGGGCGAACTGGCGCTGGGTCAGAACATGACCATCGCCTTCATGCCGTGGAATGGTTACAACTACGAAGACTCGATCCTGATCTCGGAAAAGCTGGTTGCCGAAGACCGCTACACCTCGATCCATATCGAAGAGCTGTCGGTTGTCTCCCGTGATACCAAGCTGGGACCGGAAGAAATCACCCGTGATATTCCGAACCTGTCCGAGCGCATGGCAGGCCGTCTGGATGAAGCCGGTATCGTTTACATCGGCGCTGAAGTAGAAGCCGGTGACGTACTGGTGGGCAAGGTAACCCCGAAGGGTGAAACCCAGCTGACGCCGGAAGAAAAACTGCTGCGTGCCATCTTTGGTGAAAAAGCCTCCGACGTGAAGGATACATCCCTGCGCGTGCCGACCGGCACCGTGGGTACCGTGATCGACGTACAGGTGTTCACCCGCGAAGGTATCGAGCGCGATAAGCGTGCCCAGTCCATCATTGATGCCGAACTGAAGCGCTACCGCCTCGACCTGAACGACCAGCTGCGCATTTTCGAAAACGACGCCTTCAGCCGTATCGAACGTCTGATCGTGGGCAAGCTGGCCAACGGTGGTCCGAAGCGTCTGGCCAAGGGTACCGCGATTGATGCCGAGTACCTGGAAAGCCTGCCGGTCAAGCATGACTGGTTCGACATCCGCATGGCTGACGAAGACATCGCCAAGCAGCTGGAACTGATCAAGGAAAGCCTGGTACAGAAGCGCGAAGAATTCGACCTCAAGTTCGAAGACAAGAAGCGTAAACTGACCCAGGGCGACGAACTGCCGCCGGGCGTGCAGAAAATGGTCAAGGTATACCTGGCCGTTAAGCGTCGCCTGCAGGCTGGTGACAAGATGGCCGGTCGTCACGGTAACAAGGGTGTGGTATCCCGCATTCTGCCGATCGAAGACATGCCTTACATGGGTGACGGTCGTCCGGTCGACATCGTGCTGAACCCGCTGGGCGTACCGTCGCGTATGAACATCGGTCAGATTCTGGAAGTGCATCTGGGTTGGGCTGCCAAGGGTATTGGCGAGCGCATCGACCGCATGATCAAGCAACAGCAGGACGTTGCCGAGCTGCGCGGCTACCTGGAGCGCCTCTATAACGAAACCGGCAAGACCGAAGATCTGGCTGGCCTCTCCGATGCCGAAATCTTCGATCTGGCAGACAACCTGCGCAAGGGCATGCCGTTTGCCACGCCGGTATTCGATGGTGCCAAGGAAACCGAGATCAAGCTGATGCTGGATCTGGCTTACCCGAGCGGCGACCCGCTGACCGAGCAAATGGGCTTTAACGAGTCCAAGACCCAGATGACCCTGTACGATGGCCGCTCCGGCGAAGCCTTCGACCGCAAGGTTACCGTGGGTGTGATGCACTACCTGAAGCTGCATCACCTGGTTGATGACAAGATGCACGCCCGCTCCACCGGTCCGTACTCCCTGGTTACCCAGCAGCCGCTGGGTGGTAAGGCACAGTTCGGTGGCCAGCGTTTCGGTGAAATGGAAGTATGGGCGCTGGAAGCGTATGGCGCCGCCTACACCCTGCAGGAAATGCTGACGGTGAAGTCCGACGATGTCACCGGTCGTACCAAGGTTTACGAAAACATCGTCAAGGGCGAACACAAGATCGACGCTGGCATGCCGGAATCCTTCAATGTATTGGTGAAGGAAATCCGCTCGCTCGGCCTGGATATCGACCTGGAACGTTATTGATTGGGTGAGAAGGCGCGGCATCATGCCGCGCCTCCTGTCCCCTGACTGGAGACGCAATGAAAGCTCTGCTCGACCTCTTTAAGCAGGTAACGCAAGAAGAAGAGTTTGATGCGATTAAAATCGGCATCGCTTCGCCCGACAAGATCCGTTCCTGGTCTTATGGTGAAGTCAAAAAGCCGGAAACCATCAACTATCGTACCTTCAAGCCGGAACGTGACGGCCTGTTCTGCGCCCGTATCTTCGGGCCGGTAAAAGATTACGAATGCCTGTGCGGCAAATACAAGCGTCTGAAGCATCGCGGTGTAATCTGCGAGAAGTGCGGCGTTGAAGTTACCCTGTCCAAGGTGCGTCGCGAACGCATGGGCCACATCGAGCTGGCCAGCCCGACTGCACACATCTGGTTCCTGAAGAGCCTGCCGTCCCGTCTGGGCATGGTGCTCGACATGACCCTGCGCGACATCGAACGCGTACTGTACTTCGAAGCATTCGTCGTGACCGATCCGGGCATGACTCCGCTGCAATACCGCCAGCTGCTGACCGAAGAAGACTTCCTGGACAAGGAAGACCAGTACGGCGAAGAATTTGTCGCCATGATGGGTGCCGAGGCCGTACGCGAACTCTTGAAGCGTCTGAACCTGGATACCGAGATCGAGACCCTGCGTCGCGAGCTGGAAGCCACCAATTCCGACACCAAGATCAAGAAGATCGCCAAGCGTCTGAAAGTGCTGGAAGCCTTCCAGCGCTCCGGCATGAAGCCGGAATGGATGATTCTGGAAGTGCTGCCGGTGCTGCCGCCGGAACTGCGTCCCCTGGTACCGCTGGATGGTGGCCGTTTCGCCACTTCCGACCTGAACGACCTGTACCGCCGCGTCATTAACCGTAACAACCGTCTGAAGCGTCTGCTGGAACTGCGTGCGCCGGACATCATCGTGCGCAACGAAAAGCGCATGTTGCAGGAATCGGTTGACTCGCTGCTGGACAACGGCCGTCGTGGCAAGGCCATGACCGGCGCCAACAAGCGTCCGCTGAAGTCGCTGGCCGACATGATCAAGGGTAAGGGCGGTCGCTTCCGTCAGAACTTGCTGGGTAAGCGTGTCGACTACTCCGGCCGTTCCGTGATTACCGTAGGCCCGACCCTGCGTCTGCATCAGTGCGGTCTGCCGAAAAAGATGGCGCTGGAACTGTTCAAGCCCTTCATCTTCCACAAGCTGGAAGTCATGGGCCTGGCCTCCACCATCAAGGCTGCCAAGAAGCTGGTCGAGCAGGAAGTGCCGGAAGTATGGGACATCCTGGAAGACGTGATCCGCGAACATCCGGTCCTCTTGAACCGTGCGCCGACCCTGCACCGTCTGGGTATCCAGGCGTTCGAACCGGTACTGATCGAAGGCAAGGCCATCCAGCTGCACCCGCTGGTCTGCGCGGCATTCAACGCCGACTTTGACGGTGACCAGATGGCCGTTCACGTGCCGCTGTCGCTGGAAGCGCAGATGGAAGCCCGCACCCTGATGCTGGCCACCAACAACGTGCTGTCCCCGGCCAACGGCGACCCGATCATCGTACCGTCCCAGGATATCGTGCTGGGTCTGTACTACATGACCCGCGACAAGGTAAACGGCAAGGGTGAAGGCATGGTATTTGCCGACACCAAGGAAGTGCATCGCGCTTACGAAACCCGTCAGGTTGAACTGGCTACCCGCATTACCGTTCGTCTGAAAGAATGGGAAAAGGACGAACAGGGCGAATTCCAGCCGGTGATCAAGCGCTACAACACCACGGTTGGCCGCGCAATCCTGTCTGACATCCTGCCGAAGGGCCTGCCGTTCGAGCACATCAACAAGGCGCTGAAGAAGAAGGAAATCTCCAAGCTGATCAACGTATCGTTCCGCCGTTGCGGCATCCGCGATACCGTGATCTTCGCCGACCAGTTGATGTACACCGGTTTTGCCTACTCCACCCGTGGCGGTATCTCGATTTGCGTGGACGACATGCAAATCCCGGGCAAGAAGGTGGAACTGCTGGGCGAAGCCCAGAAGGAAGTCAAGGAAATCGAAGAGCAGTACCGTCAAGGTCTGGTTACCCAGGGCGAACGCTACAACAAGGTAGTGGACATCTGGGGCCGTACCGGCGACAAGATCGCCAAGGCCATGATGGACGAGCTGTCCAAGCAGAAGGTGCTGGACCGCGACGGCAAGGAAGTCGATCAGGAATCCTTCAACTCCATTTACATGATGGCCGACTCTGGTGCGCGGGGTTCCGCAGCCCAGATCAAGCAGCTGGCCGGTATGCGGGGTCTGATGGCCAAGCCGGACGGCTCGATTATCGAAACGCCGATTACCGCCAACTTCCGTGAAGGTCTGACGGTTCTGCAGTACTTCATCTCCACCCACGGTGCCCGTAAGGGTCTGGCGGATACTGCCTTGAAGACGGCTAACTCCGGTTACCTGACCCGTCGTCTGGTAGACGTGACGCAGGATCTGGTGGTGATCGAAGATGATTGCGGTACCACCAACGGCTTCACCATGAAGGCGGTTCTGCAAGGCGGTGACGTCATCGAAGCCCTGCGTGACCGTATTCTGGGTCGTGTTACCGCAGTTGACGTGGTTGATCCGTCGACTGGTGAAACCGTACTGGAAGCCGGTACCCTGCTCGATGAACACATGGTTGACGTCATCGACAGCTTGGGTATCGACGAAGTCAAGGTCCGCACAGCCATCACTTGCGACACCCGTTATGGTCTGTGTGCCAAGTGCTACGGTCGCGACCTGGCACGCGGCAAGCGCGTGAACGCCGGTGAAGCAGTCGGTGTGATTGCCGCCCAGTCGATTGGCGAGCCGGGTACCCAGCTGACCATGCGTACCTTCCACATTGGTGGTGCCGCGTCGCGAAATGCCGCAGCCAGCCAGGTTGAAGGTAAGTCGAACGGTACCGTACGCTTCTCCAGCCAGATGCGTTATGTAGCCAACACCAAGGGCGAGCTGATCGTGATCACCCGCTCCGGTGAAGTGGTGATCCATGACGATATGGGCCGCGAGCGCGAACGTCACAAAGTACCGTACGGTGCCACCCTGATGGTGACCGACGGCCTGGTGATCAAGGCTGGTGCAGTCCTGGCTACCTGGGACCCGCACACCCGTCCGATCATCACCGAGTATGCTGGCCGCGTGAAGTTCGAAAACGTGGAAGAGGGCAACACCGTTGCCAAGCAGACCGACGAAGTGACCGGTCTGTCCACGCTGGTGGTGATTGATCCGAAGCGTCGTGCCGGTTCGCAGTCCAAGATGCTGCGCCCCTTGGTGAAGCTGCTGGACGAAAACGGTCTGGAAGTGAAACTGGCAGGTTCGGATGCTTCCGTATCCATTACCTTCCAGGTGGGCGCCATCATTACCGTGCGTGACGGCCAGGACGTGGGCAAGGGTGAAGTGCTGGCCCGTATCCCGCAGGAATCGTCCAAGACTCGCGACATTACCGGTGGTCTGCCGCGTGTGGCCGAGCTGTTCGAAGCCCGTTCGCCGAAGGATGCCGGCATGCTGGCCGAGGTGACTGGTACCGTTTCCTTCGGTAAGGACACCAAGGGCAAACAGCGCCTGATCATTACCGATCTGGAAGGCAGTGGCTACGAGAACCTGATTCCGAAGGACAAGCACGTACTGGTGCACGATGGTCAGGTAGTCAACCGTGGTGAATCCATTGTCGACGGCCCGGTCGATCCGCATGACATCCTGCGTCTGCAGGGTATCGAGGCGCTGGCCCGCTACATCGTGCAGGAAGTACAGGAAGTGTACCGTCTGCAGGGCGTGAAGATTAACGACAAGCACATCGAAGTGATCATTCGCCAGATGCTGCGTCGTGTCATCATCTCCGATAGTGGCGATACCGAGTTCATTCAGGGTGAGCAGGTAGAGCGTGCGGACGTTCTGGAAATGAACGACCAGATGCTGGCTGAAGGCAAGGAGCCTGCCCAGTTTGAAAATATCCTGCTGGGTATTACCAAGGCATCCCTGTCCACTGACTCCTTCATCTCGGCGGCTTCCTTCCAGGAAACCACCCGCGTGCTGACTGAAGCGGCCATCATGGGCAAGAAGGATGATCTGCGCGGTTTGAAGGAAAACGTGATCGTGGGTCGCCTGATTCCGGCTGGTACCGGTCTGGCTTACCACCGTACCCGTCGTCGTCAGGGTCTGGGCCTGGATACCTCTGGCTCCCAGCTGCTGGAAGAGCAACCGGTAGACGAGATGGAAAACAACGGCTGATTTCTCGCGAAATAGGCAGTTGTTGAAAAAACGCTGCGCCTTCAACGGTTAACGTTGCAGGCGTGGCGTTTTTTATTTGACGGTAAGTATTTGACTAAAATATAATCCTCCGTCCTTCTGGAGACGTGTTGTCTGCAGAATGAATCAACTAGGAACTGATAGTAATGCCAACCATTAACCAACTCGTTCGCAAGGGCCGTACGGTCCTGACCGTGAACAGCAAGGTGCCTGCGCTGGAAGCTTGCCCGCAGAAGCGTGGCGTGTGCACCCGTGTTTACACCACCACCCCGAAAAAGCCGAACTCCGCCCTGCGTAAAGTGTGCAAAGTTCGTCTGACCAACGGCTTCGAAGTGATTTCCTACATCGGTGGTGAAGGCCACAACCTGCAGGAACACTCCGTAGTGCTGATCCGTGGCGGTCGTGTAAAAGACTTGCCGGGTGTGCGTTACCACACCGTACGCGGCTCCCTGGACACCGCAGGTGTTAAGGACCGTAAGCAGTCCCGTTCCAAATACGGTGCCAAGCGTCCTAAATAATTGGGATGTACTAGCGGCGGCCTGAGGTCGTCGAGTAAGTGACTGCTTTTAATGGGTGGTCATGAGCCCAAGCTCAACTGAATAATGAAGGAAGTAACATGCCAAGACGCAGAGAAGTCCCCAAGCGCGAGATTCTGCCGGATCCGAAGTTCGGTTCCCAAGATCTGTCCAAGTTCATGAACGTGGTGATGATCGACGGCAAGAAAGCCGTTGCAGAACGCATCATCTACGGTGCTCTGGAACAGATCGAAAAGAAAACTGGCAAGAGCGCACTGGAAGTGTTCAATACCGCACTGACCAATGCCAAGCCGGTTGTTGAAGTAAAAAGCCGCCGTGTAGGTGGTGCAAACTATCAAGTTCCTGTTGAAGTACGTCCGTCCCGTCGTATGGCTCTGGCCATGCGCTGGCTGCGTGATGCTGCGCGTAAGCGTGGCGAAAAGTCCATGGACCTGCGCCTTGCCGGTGAGCTGATCGACGCGGCTGAAGGCCGTGGCGGTGCCATGAAGAAACGTGATGAAGTGCATCGTATGGCAGAAGCCAACAAGGCCTTCTCGCACTTCCGTTTCTAAGCGCAACCACACAATAAGGTGTAGATCGTGGCTAGAAAGACCCCCATTGAGCGCTACCGTAATATCGGTATCTCCGCTCACATTGACGCCGGTAAGACCACTACTACCGAGCGTATTCTGTTTTACACCGGTGTTAACCACAAGATCGGTGAAGTTCACGATGGCGCCGCCACCATGGACTGGATGGAGCAGGAGCAGGAACGTGGTATTACCATTACCTCTGCTGCCACCACCACCTACTGGAAGGGTATGGGCCTGCAGTACCCGGCTCACCACTTCAACATCATCGACACCCCGGGTCACGTGGACTTTACCATCGAGGTAGAGCGTTCCATGCGTGTACTGGATGGTGCGGTAATGGTTTACTGCGCTGTGGGTGGTGTACAGCCCCAGTCGGAAACCGTATGGCGTCAGGCCAACAAGTACAAGGTTCCGCGTATCGCCTTCGTGAACAAGATGGACCGTCAAGGTGCCAACTTCTTCCGTGCGGTTGAACAGGTGAAGACTCGCCTGCGTGGCAATCCGGTACCTATCGTTGTGCCTATCGGTGCTGAAGACGGTTTCACCGGCGTGGTTGACCTGCTGAAGATGAAAGCCATCATCTGGGACGAAGCCTCTCAAGGCATGAAGTTCGAGTATGGCGACATCCCTGCCGACCTGGTTCCCGTAGCCGAAGAATGGCGCGAGAAGATGGTGGAAGCCGCTGCTGAAGTCAGCGACGAAATGATGGACAAGTACTTGGGCGGCGAAGCGCTGACCGAGGAAGAAATCGTCGATGGTCTGCGTCAGCGTACCCTGCGTTGCGAAATCCAGCCGATGCTGTGCGGCTCCGCGTTCAAGAACAAGGGTGTTCAGCGCATGCTGGACGCCGTGATTGAACTGCTGCCTAGCCCGCTGGACGTTCCGCCGGTTCCGGGCGAGCTGGATGATGGCTCTCCGGTTACCCGTCAGGCTTCCGACGACGAGAGCTTCTCCGCTCTGGCCTTCAAGCTGATGAATGACCCGTACGTAGGTCAGCTGACCTTCTTCCGCGTTTACTCTGGTGTGGTTAAGTCCGGTGATACCGTACTGAACTCCGTCAAGGGCAAGAAGGAACGTATCGGCCGTATCGTACAGATGCACGCCAACGACCGTAAGGAAATCGAAGAAGTACGCGCTGGTGACATCGCTGCTGCTATCGGCCTGAAGGAAGTGACCACCGGTGAAACCCTGTGTGCCGTTGATGCTCCGCTGATCCTGGAACGCATGGAATTCCCGGATCCGGTAATTCACGTTGCCGTTGAGCCGAAAACCAAGGCTGACCAGGAAAAGATGGGCGTTGCCCTGAACCGCCTGGCCAAGGAAGACCCGTCCTTCCGCGTACGCACTGACGAAGAATCCGGCCAAACCATTATTTCCGGTATGGGTGAACTGCACCTGGAAATTCTGGTTGACCGTATGCGTCGTGAATTCGGTGTTGAAGCCAACGTGGGTGCTCCGCAAGTTGCTTACCGCGAAACCATCACCAAGACCGTTACCGATGTGCAAGGTAAGCACGCCAAGCAGTCCGGTGGTAAGGGTCAGTACGGTGATTGTACGATCACTCTGGAGCCGTCTGGCGAAGGTCAGGGCTACAAGTTCATCGACGAAATCAAGGGTGGTGTGATTCCGCGTGAATTCATTCCTTCCGTTGACAAGGGTATCCGTAACTCGCTGAGCAACGGTATTCTGGCTGGCTTCCCGGTAGTTGACGTGACTGTGCGTCTGACTTTCGGTTCCTACCACGATGTCGACTCTTCGCAGATCGCCTTCGAACTGGCTGGTTCCATCGCCTTCAAGGAAGCCATGCGCCGTGCCGGTCCGTGCATCCTCGAGCCGATGATGGCCGTGGAAGTTGAAACGCCGGAAGAGTACATGGGCGATGTAATGGGCGACTTGAATCGTCGTCGCGGCATCGTGCAAGGTATGGACGATGATGGTCTGGGTGGCAAGAAGATCAAGGCCGAAGTACCGCTGGCCGAGATGTTCGGTTACTCCACCGACCTGCGTTCCGCTACTCAGGGTCGTGCTACCTACTCCATGGAGTTCAAGCACTACTCTGAAGCACCGAAGCATGTTGCTGAAGCCGTAATGGCCGCCAAGAAGTAATGCGCGCTGAAGCTGGCCGGCTCCGTGTTGGCCAGCTCTGATCTAATGTTCTTTAATTAAGGATTTTTGCAAAATGGCAAAAGAAAAGTTTGAGCGGACCAAACCGCACGTAAACGTCGGCACCATCGGTCACGTTGACCATGGTAAGACCACCCTGACCGCAGCGATCACCACCATTCTGTCGAAGAAGTTCGGTGGCGAAGCCAAGGACTACTCCCAGATCGACAGCGCGCCGGAAGAAAAGGCACGTGGTATTACCATTAATACCGCTCACGTAGAATACGAAACCGAAGCACGTCACTACGCTCACGTAGACTGCCCGGGTCACGCCGACTACGTTAAGAACATGATTACCGGTGCTGCCCAGATGGACGGCGCGATCCTGGTGTGCTCCGCAGCTGACGGCCCGATGCCGCAAACTCGCGAACACATCCTGCTGTCCCGTCAGGTTGGCGTACCGTACATCATCGTTTACCTGAACAAGGCTGACCTGGTTGACGACGCAGAACTGCTGGAACTGGTTGAAATGGAAGTGCGCGATCTGCTGTCTTCCTACGATTTCCCGGGCGATGACACCCCGGTAGTAATCGGCTCTGCCCGTCTGGCACTGGAAGGCGACCAATCCGAAATGGGCGAACCGTCCATCTTCCGTCTGGCTGCTGCTCTGGACTCCTACATCCCGACTCCGGAACGCGCAGTTGACAAGCCGTTCCTGCTGCCGATCGAAGACGTATTCTCCATCTCCGGTCGTGGTACTGTAGTGACTGGTCGTGTAGAACGCGGCATCGTTAAGGTTGGTGAAGAACTGGAAATCGTGGGCCTGAAGGCAACCGCGAAGACCACCTGCACCGGCGTGGAAATGTTCCGCAAGCTGCTGGACCAAGGTCAGGCTGGTGACAACGTAGGCGTTCTGCTGCGTGGCACCAAGCGTGAAGACGTGGAGCGTGGTCAGGTTCTGGCCAAGCCGGGCACCATCACCCCGCACACCAAGTTCGGCGCATCGGTATACGTGCTGAGCAAGGATGAAGGCGGTCGTCACACCCCGTTCTTCGCTAACTACCGTCCGCAGTTCTACTTCCGTACGACCGACGTAACTGGCGCAGTTACCCTGGCCGAAGGCGTGGAAATGGTAATGCCGGGTGACAACGTGGAAATCACCGTAGAACTGATCGCTCCGATCGCTATGGAAGAAGGTCTGCGTTTCGCGATCCGTGAAGGCGGCCGTACTGTTGGCGCCGGTGTTGTTGCCAAGATCCTCGCCTAATTCGGAGCTGATATTATGCAAAGCCAGAAAATCCGCATCCGCCTGAAGGCCTTCGATTACAACCTGATCGATCGTTCCGCCCAGGAAATCGTTGAAACTGCCAAGCGTACCGGCGCTGTTGTTAAGGGCCCGGTTCCGCTGCCGACCAAAATCGAGCGTTTCAACGTACTGCGTTCCCCGCACGTGAACAAGACTTCCCGCGATCAGCTGGAAATCCGTACCCACCTGCGTCTGATGGACATCGTAGATCCGACCGACAAGACCGTTGACGCTCTGATGAAGCTCGACCTGCCGGCCGGTGTGGATGTGGAAATCAAGCTGCAGTAATTGCATGAAACCAGGCAATCGTTAGCTAAGTGCTTGCGATTGCTGATTTTCTTGTGATACATTAGCGGACTCGCAATTTTGCGAGTCCGCTTTTGTTTTTGTATGCCGGTCAATCGTAATCGGCGCCTGCAAAAGGATATAAACATGAGTTTAGGTCTTGTCGGTCGCAAAGTCGGCATGACCCGCATTTTTGCCGAAGATGGTGCTTCCATCCCGGTAACTGTGCTGGACATGTCTGCTAATCGCGTCACGCAAATCAAAACCGCTGAAGTTGACGGCTACTCCGCCGTTCAAGTTACCTTCGGCACCCGTAAGGCAAACCGCGTTCATAAGGCGGCTGCCGGTCACTTTGCCAAGGCTGGCGTTGAAGCAGGTCTGGGTCTGAACGAATTCGTTCTGTCCGCAGAAGCTCTCTCCACCCTGAAGCCGGGTGATGCACTGTCCGTTGAAATCTTCGCCGTAGGCCAACTGGTTGATGTAACCGGTACCTCCAAGGGTAAGGGTTTCTCCGGTGTGATCAAGCGTCACAACTTCTCTTCCAACCGTGCTTCCCATGGTAACTCCCGTTCGCATAACACGCCGGGTTCCATTGGTCAGGCTCAGGATCCGGGTCGTATTTTTCCGGGTAAGCGCATGGCTGGTCAGTACGGCAACGTCAAGAGCACTGTTCAGTGCCTGGAAGTTGTTCGTGTTGATGCCGAGCGTCAGCTGCTTCTGGTTAAGGGTGCCGTTCCTGGCGCCAAGAACGGCGACGTAGTCGTTCGTCCTAGCGTGAAGGCAGGTGCGTGATGGAATTGAAAGTAATCAATAGCCAAGGTCAGGCTGCTGGCAGCCTGCAGGCCTCCGAGACTCTGTTCGGTCGCGAATACAATGAAGCCCTGGTTCACCAGGTTGTGACTGCATTCCTGGCGAATGCTCGCAGCGGTAACCGTGCTCAGCTGACTCGTGCCGAAGTACACCACTCCACCAAAAAGCCGTTCAAGCAGAAGGGTACTGGTAACGCACGTGCCGGTATGACTTCTACTCCGAACCGTCGTGGTGGTGGTCGTGCTTTCCCGAATAGCCCGGATGAGAATTTCTCTCAGAAGGTTAACCGCAAGATGTTCCGCGCTGGTATGGCAGCTATCCTGTCCCAGCTGGTTCGCGACGAACGTCTGATCGTGGTTGATTCGCTGTCGGTTGAATCGCCGAAAACCAAGGAATTCGTAGGTGTGGTTAAGTCCATGGGTCTGGAACAGGCTCTGTTCATTACCCGTGAACTGGACGAAAACCTCTATCTGTCTTCGCGCAATCTGCCGAACGTGCTGGTGATCGAAGCACAACAAGCTGACCCGTACAGCCTGCTGCGTTTCAAGAAGATCGTCATCACTCGTGAGGCGGTGCAGCAT
The DNA here is from genome assembly GCF_009856625.1 of Aquitalea denitrificans. Classification (GTDB taxonomy): domain Bacteria; phylum Pseudomonadota; class Gammaproteobacteria; order Burkholderiales; family Chromobacteriaceae; genus Aquitalea; species Aquitalea denitrificans. The sequence goes on along the minus strand of NZ_CP047241.1, from coordinate 3,962,123 downwards.
CTGGAGGAGCAGTGGGCATGAATCAAGAACGTCTGTTGCAAGTAATTCTGGCCCCGGTTGTTTCCGAAAAGAGCACCATGGTTGCTGAGAAGCATCAGCAAGTTGTATTCCGTGTTGCTACCGATGCTACCAAGCCGGAGATCAAGGCTGCAGTAGAAATGCTGTTCAACGTAAAAGTTGAAGGCGTATCCACTGTTAACGTAAAGGGCAAAGTTAAGCGCTTTGGCCGTACCTTTGGCCGTCGTAAAGACTGGAAAAAGGCCTACGTTAGCCTGGTTCAGGGTCAGGAAATCGATCTGACCGCCACCCCGGCCGCTGCGGAGTAAGGAGATAGAGCATGCCTATCGTTAAAGTAAAACCGACTTCCGCGGGTCGTCGTGCTGTTGTCAAGGTGGTTCACCCTGATCTGCACAAAGGCGCTCCGCACGCCGCTCTGGTAGAGAAAAAGTCTGCCACTGCCGGTCGTAACAACAATGGCCACATTACTACCCGTCATATGGGTGGTGGTCATAAGAAGCACTACCGTCTGATCGACTTCCGTCGCAACAAGGATGGCATCCCGGCAAAAGTGGAACGCATCGAATACGATCCGAACCGCACTGCCCACATCGCCCTGTTGTGCTACGCCGATGGCGAACGCCGCTACATCATCGCTCCGCGCGGTGTAAAAGCTGGTGCAGTTCTGCTGTCCGGTGCCGAGGCTCCGATCAAGGCTGGTAACGCTTTGCCGATCCGCAACATCCCGGTGGGTACTACTATCCACTGCGTGGAACTGCAACCTGGCAAAGGCGCTCAAATGGTCCGTTCTGCTGGCGGTTCCGCCATGCTGCTGGCCCGTGAAGGCGTTTACGCTCAGCTGCGTCTGCGTTCCGGCGAAATTCGCCTGGTGCATGTTGACTGCCGCGCAACCGTTGGCGAAGTTAGCAACGAAGAGCATTCCCTGCGCAAGCTGGGTAAGGCTGGTGCTAGCCGCTGGCGTGGTATTCGTCCGACCGTTCGCGGTACTGCGATGAACCCGATTGATCACCCGCATGGTGGTGGTGAAGGCCGTACTGGTGAAGGCCGTGTGCCGGTTAGCCCATGGGGCACGCCGACTAAGGGCTTCCGTACCCGTCGCAACAAGCGTACCGACAATATGATCGTACGCCGCCGCTATTCTACTAAAGGGTAATTGACAATGGCACGTTCGCAGAAAAAAGGCCCGTTCGTTGATCTGCACCTTCTGAAGAAGGTCGACGCGGCGCGTGCAACCAATGACAAGCGTCCGATCAAGACCTGGTCGCGTCGTTCGACCGTCCTGCCGGACTTCATTGGTTTGACCATCGCGGTTCACAACGGTCGCACCCATGTGCCTGTTTATGTTTCCGAAAACATGGTCGGTCATAAACTGGGCGAATTCTCGCTGACTCGTACCTTCAAAGGCCACGCGGCCGATAAGAAGGCGAAGAAGAGATAAGGTGAAGCGATGAGAGTATCTGCAAATCTGAAAAGCGTCCGCCTGTCGGCACAAAAGTGCCGCCTGGTGGCCGATCTGATCCGCGGTCAATCCGTTGGTCAGGCTCTGAATATCCTGGCCTTCTCCCCGAAGAAGGGCGCGGTTATTGTGAAGAAAGTGCTGGAATCTGCAATCGCTAATGCCGAGCACAACGAAGGCGCTGACATCGACACCCTGCGTGTTACCAGCATCTTTGTTGACAAGGGCGCTAGCCTGAAGCGTTTCACTGCCCGTGCTAAGGGTCGTGGCAACCGCATCGAAAAGCAGACCTGCCACATCTCGTTGACCGTTGGCAATTAAGGGGTAAGAAATGGGTCAGAAGATTCATCCGACGGGATTCCGTCTTGCCGTTAACAAAAACTGGTCTTCCAAGTGGTTCGCCAATTCGAAGAACTTCCCGGAAATGCTGATGCAAGACCTGGAAGTGCGCGAATACCTGAAGAAGCGCCTGGGTCATGCGGCTGTTGGTCGTGTCACCATCGAGCGTCCGGCCAAGTCCGCACGCATTACCATTCACAGTGCCCGTCCGGGTGTTGTGATCGGTAAAAAGGGTGAGGACATCGAAGTTCTGAAGCGCGAACTGCAAGCCCGTCTGGGTGTGCCGGTTCACGTGAATATCGAAGAAGTTCGCAAGCCGGAACTGGATGCGCAAATCATTGCTGATGGCATCGCCTCTCAGCTGGAAAAGCGCGTAATGTTCCGCCGTGCCATGAAGCGTTCCATGCAGAACGCCATGCGCATGGGCGCCCAGGGCATCAAGATCATGTCCTCCGGTCGTCTGAACGGCATCGATATCGCTCGTAGCGAATGGTATCGCGAAGGCCGTGTGCCGCTGCATACCCTGCGTGCCGATGTTGACTACGCTACCTCTGAAGCCAAGACCACCTACGGTATCATCGGCATCAAGGTATGGGTTTACAAAGGTGAGCTGAAGCCGGGTCAAGTAGCGCCGGCTCCGGTTGCGACCGAGAAGAAAACGAGAAAGGGCCCGCGCAATGCTGCAGCCAACTAGACTCAAGTACCGTAAACAGCATAAAGGCCGCAACACTGGTATCGCTACCCGTGGCAACAAGGTGAGCTTTGGTGATTTCGGTCTGAAGGCTGTTGGTCGTGGTCGTCTGACCGCGCGTCAGATCGAAGCGGCCCGTCGTGCCATGACTCGTCACATCAAGCGTGGCGGTCGTATCTGGATCCGTATTTTCCCGGACAAACCGATCACTTCCAAGCCTGCTGAAGTTCGTATGGGTGGGGGTAAGGGTTCTCCGGAATACTACGTGGCCGAAATCCAGCCTGGCAAGATGCTGTACGAAATGGACGGTGTTAACGAGGAACTCGCTCGTGAAGCTTTCCGTCTGGCCGCAGCCAAGTTGCCGATCGCCACTGTGTTTGTAACTAGACAGGTAGGTCAGTAATGAAAGCGTCCGAACTGAAAGCCAAAACTGTTGACGAGCTGAAAGTGGAACTGCTGAGCCTCCTGAAGGCCCAGTTTGCCCTGCGCATGCAGCACGCTACTCAGCAACTCGCCAAGACCTCTGAACTGAAGAAAGTACGTCGCGATATCGCTCGTGTACGTACCGTTCTGAAAGAAAAGGCAGTTTAAGATGAGCGAAACCAAAGTTGTACGTACGCTGACCGGCACCGTTGTCAGCGACAAGATGGATAAGACTGTAACCGTTCTGGTCGAGCGCAAGGTTAAGCACCCGATCTACGGCAAGATTATCCGTCGTTCCAAGAAGTTCCACGCACACGACGAGAACAACGAGTTCAAGGCCGGCGACATCGTAGTAATCAGCGAGTCCCGTCCCCTCTCGAAGACCAAGTCGTGGGTGGTGACTGCCCTGGTAGAGAAATCTCGCCAGGTATAAGACTTGCAAGGGACGAAAGTCCCTTGTATAATGGCCATCTTCCTATTCGTGTCGGATAGGAATTCCGCCCTTACGGGGTCCAAAACTGGCCGTTTGATACGCCACAGCTCGATCTGTGGCGTTTCGTCTGTTTGGTCTTGCTCTTATGCGAGAAACCGGCAGGTGAAAGTGACGGATAAAGTTGGATTAGAAAGGTAATCATCAAATGATCCAAATGCAGACCATGCTTGAGGTCGCTGACAATACCGGTGCGCGTCACGTTATGTGCATCAAGGTATTGGGCGGTTCCAAGCGTCGCTATGCAAGCGTTGGCGACATCATCAAGGTGAGCATCAAGGATGCTGCTCCGCGCGGTCGCGTCAAAAAAGGCGACGTGTACAACGCAGTAGTAGTACGCACCGCCAAAGGCGTGCGTCGTCCGGACGGCTCGTTGATCAAGTTTGATAGCAATGCTGCCGTTCTGCTCAACAACAAGCTTGAGCCGATTGGCACTCGTATCTTCGGACCCGTGACGCGTGAACTGCGTACCGAGCGGTTCATGAAGATCGTGTCGCTTGCTCCTGAAGTGCTGTAAGGAGGTCGCATGCGCAAAATTCGTAAAGGTGATGAAGTCGTAGTAATCACCGGTAAAGACAAGGGTAAACGCGGCACCGTACTGCGCGTTCTGGACGAAAAGCTGGTTGTTGAAGGCGTGAATGTTGCCAAAAAACACCAGAAACCGAATCCGGTACGTGGCGTTGCTGGTGGTATCGTTGAAAAGGTTATGCCTGTTGACGCTTCCAACGTTGCTATTTTCAACCCGGCTAGCCAAAAGGCTGACCGCGTAGGCTTCAAGACTCTTGAAGACGGCCGCAAGGTACGCGTGTTCAAGTCCAGTGGCGAAGTTATCGGCGCGTAAGGAAAAGCAAACATGGCACGTTTCTACGATTTCTACAAAGACAGCGTAGTGCCGGAACTGATGAAACAGTTCGGCTACAAGTCGATCATGGAAGTTCCGCGCATCGAGAAGATCACCGTTAACATGGGTGTTGGTGAAGCTGTTGCCGATAAAAAGGTAATGGAATTCGCCGTGGGCGATATGGAAAAGATTGCTGGCCAGAAGCCGGTAGTTACCACCGCTCGCAAATCCATCGCCGGCTTCAAGATCCGTGATGACTATCCGGTTGGTTGCAAGGTTACCCTGCGCCGTGAACGCATGTACGAATTCCTGGACCGTCTGGTAACCATCGCGTTGCCGCGTGTTCGTGACTTCCGTGGTGTTTCCGCCAAGTCTTTTGACGGCCGCGGCAACTACAACATGGGTGTCAAGGAACAGATCATCTTCCCGGAAATCGAGTACGACAAGATCGATGCTCTGCGTGGTATGAACATTACTGTTACCACTACGGCGAAGACTGACGAAGAGGCCCGCGCTCTGCTGGCTGCGTTCAAGTTCCCGTTCAAGGGTTAAGCACATGGCAAAACTTGCACTGATCAAGCGTGAAGAAAAGCGCGTTAAGGTGGCTGAAAAATTTGCCGCTAAGCGCGAAGCCCTCATCGCTACCATCAACAATCAAAGCCTCTCGGAAGAAGAACGCTTCGCCGCTCGCCTGCAACTGCAGCAGCTGCCGCGCAATGCTTCCCCGGTACGTCAGCGTCGTCGCTGCGCCATTACCGGTCGTCCGCGTGGCGTGTTCCGTAAATTCGGTCTGGGTCGTAACAAACTCCGTGAAATCGCCATGAAGGGCGAAATTCCGGGTGTTGTTAAGGCCAGCTGGTAATAGGAGAACCATAAATGAGCATGCACGATCCTATTTCCGATATGTTGACCCGCATCCGTAACGGCCAAATGGCTTCCAAGGTGGCTGTTGCAATGCCATCTTCCAAGCTGAAGGTTGCGCTGGCGCAGGTGCTGAAAGAAGAAGGCTACATCGAAGATTTCGCCGTTGCCGGCGAAGCCAAGAAGCCTGTTCTTGATATCCAGCTCAAGTACTACGCTGGCCGTCCGGTGATCGAGCGCATTGACCGCGTTTCCCGTCCTGGCCTGCGCGTGTACAAGGGCTCCACCGAAATCCCGAAGGTAATGAATGGTCTGGGCGTAGCTATCCTGTCTACTTCCAAGGGCATCATGACCGATCGCAAAGCACGTGCTGCCGGTATCGGCGGTGAGCTGCTGTGCGTAGTGGCATAAGGGGGTCAAATGTCTCGCGTAGCTAAGAATCCCGTAGCCATTCCGGCTGGCGTTGAAGTTAAATTCGGTGCTGCAGAAGTGACCGTAAAGGGTGCCCTGGGCTCCCTGAGCGCCGCTCTGTGCAATGACGTTGAAATCAAGTTCGACAACAACGAACTGACTTTCGCGGCTAAAAACGACAGCAAGTTCGCACGTGCCATGTCCGGCACTCTGCGCGCCCTGCTGAACAATATGGTGATTGGTGTATCCAAGGGCTTCGAGAAGAAGCTGCAGCTGGTTGGCGTGGGTTATCGCGCCCAGGCTCAAGGCGATACCCTGAACCTGTCTCTGGGTTTCTCCCATCCGGTAGCTCACCAGATGCCTGCTGGCATCAAGGCTGAGACTCCGACTCAGACCGAGATCCTGATCAAGGGTGCTGACAAGCAACTCGTTGGCCAGATCGCTGCCGAAATCCGCGCTTACCGTTCCCCGGAACCCTACAAGGGCAAGGGCGTTCGTTACGCTGATGAGGTTGTGGTTCTGAAAGAAACCAAGAAGAAGTAACTGAGGCACTGACATGGACAAGAAACAAGCTCGACTCCGCCGTGCACGTAAAACCCGTGCTCGGATTGCGGAGCTCAAGATGGTGCGTCTCACTGTTTACCGCACCAACAGCCACATTTATGCCCAGATCATTGATGAAACTGGCAGCAAGGTACTGGCAAGCGCTTCCACACTGGAAGCCGAAGTACGCGCTGACGTTTCCAATGGTGGCAATGTGGCCGCTGCAGCCGTAGTCGGTAAGCGCATCGCTGAAAAAGCCAAGGCAGCCGGTATTTCGACCGTGGCATTTGACCGTTCCGGTTTCAAATACCATGGCCGTATGAAGGCTGTGGCAGACGCAGCCCGTGAACACGGTCTCGTATTCTAATTCGGAGTGAAGAATGGCTAAGCACGAAATGGAAGATCGTGGCGACGGTCTGGTCGAGAAGATGATCAGCGTTAACCGCGTCACCAAAGTGGTTAAGGGCGGCCGTATTATGGCTTTCTCCGCCTTGACCGTCGTTGGTGATGGCGATGGCGGCATCGGTATGGGCAAAGGTCGTTCCAAGGAAGTTCCGGTTGCCGTACAAAAGGCAATGGAACAGGCCCGCCGCAATCTGGTAAAGATCCCGCTGCGTAATGGTACGCTGCATCACACCGTAACCGGCAAGCATGGTGCTACCACCGTGTTCATCCAGCCGGCCAAGGAAGGTACTGGCGTTAAGGCCGGTGGCCCGATGCGCGCTATCTTCGATGCAATGGGTGTACACAATGTTTCGGCCAAGATCCATGGTTCCACCAACCCGTACAACGTGGTTCGTGCAACTCTGGACGGTCTGAACAAGATCTGCACCGCTTCTCAGGTTGCCGCCAAGCGCGGTCTGACCGTTGATGAGATCCTGGGGGTTGATCATGAGTAACGCCAACACTGTTAAGGTAACTCTGGTAAAGAGCCTGATCGGTCGTCTGGAATCCCACAAGGCTTGCGCCCGTGGCCTGGGTCTGAAAAAGATCCGCCAGACTGTGGAAGTGCTCGATACCCCTGAAAACCGTGGCATGATCAACAAGATCAGCTACCTGTTGAAATTCGAGGGCTAAGAGATGCTGCTGAACACCATTCAACCCGGTGCCGGCTCCAAGCATGCCAAGCGTCGTGTAGGTCGCGGCATTGGTAGCGGCCTGGGCAAGACTTCCGGTCGTGGCCACAAGGGTCAAAAGAGCCGTGCAGGTGGTTTCCACAAGGTTGGTTTTGAAGGCGGTCAAATGCCGCTGCAACGTCGCTTGCCGAAGCGCGGCTTCAAGTCGCTGACGGCACGCTTCAATGCAGAGGTACGTCTGTCTGAACTGAACCTGCTGCCGGTTGACGAAATCGATCTGTTGGCACTGAAGCAAGCTGGTCTGGTCAATGCTCAGGCTCTGGTAGCCAAGGTTGTCCTGTCCGGCAAGATCGAACGTGCCGTTAAGCTGCGTGGAATTGCTGCGACTGCTGGCGCTCGCGCCGCTATCGAAGCTGCCGGCGGCAGTATTGAATAAGGCGCACTTACGTGTCGAATACTTCTCTAGTTGGAAATACCAATAAATTTGGTGATTTGAAGCGCCGTATCATGTTCTTGATCGGAGCTTTGATTGTTTACCGCATTGGTGCGCATATTCCGGTGCCAGGTATCAATCCTGCCGAACTAGCGAAGTTGTTCCACACGTCGCAGACGGGCCTGCTCGACATGTTCAACATGTTTTCGGGCGGTGCCCTCTCGAGATTTACGGTTTTTGCCCTGGGCATCATGCCGTATATCTCTGCTTCCATCATTCTTCAGCTTGCATCCGAGGTTCTTCCGAGTCTCAAGCAGCTGAAGAAGGAAGGCGACGCTGGACGTCGTAAGGTAACTCAGTACACACGTTATGCAACCGTTCTGCTGGCCTCTTTTCAGAGCTTCAGCATTGCGGTGATGCTGTTTAAGCAGCCTAACCTGGTGGTGACTGCCCAGTGGGAGTTCTACCTGACAACCGTGGTTTCTCTCGTGACTGGCACCATGTTCCTCATGTGGCTGGGCGAGCAGATTACCGAGCGCGGTATCGGTAACGGTATTTCGCTGATCATCTGTGCAGGTATTGCATCGGGTGTTCCGGCTGCCATTGGCAAGACGCTCACACTGACAAGTCAAGGCTCGCTGCCCATCCTGTTTACCATCGTGCTGTTTGTCGGTGTTGCCCTGATGACCTACGTTGTCGTGTTCGCAGAACGCGGTCAGCGCAAGGTACTGGTCAACTATGCCAAGCGTCAGGTTGGTAATCGTGTCATGCAGGGCCAGAGCACGCACATGCCGCTCAAGCTCAACATGGCAGGGGTGATCCCGCCGATTTTTGCATCCAGCATCATCCTGTTCCCGGCAACCATTCTTGGGTGGCTTGGTAACAATGAAAGCCTGGGTTGGCTCAAGGGCGTGGCTGACAAGCTACATCCAGGTCAGCCGATCTATGTGCTGCTGTATGCAACGGCCATCATCTTCTTCTGTTACTTCTACACCGCGCTCGTTTTCAATCCGAAAGAGACGGCTGATAACCTGAAGAAGAGTGGTGCGTTCATCCCAGGTATCCGTCCAGGTGAGCAGACTTCACGTTATATCGAGAAGATCATTCTGCGGCTGACACTGATCGGTGCAATTTACATTACGCTGGTTTGTCTGTTGCCGGAATTCCTCATCCTGAAGTGGAATGTACCGTTCTACTTCGGTGGCACATCACTGCTGATCATCGTAGTGGTCACCATGGATTTCATGGCTCAGGTACAGTCCTACGTTCTGTCGCATCAGTACGAGAGTTTGCTTAAGAAGGCTAACTTCAAGGGTAATGCCCTCGGCCGGTGACATACGTGTTCTCGCTGGGTTATATGGCTAGGTAAGAAACCTTCCAGATGCAGGGTGAGATTTGGCAGTAGAGCTGCTGCCCTACTGCTGGATCAAACTTGAGAATGGACACGTCGTACTTGGGCGTAAGCAGTCTGTTTGCCAGATCTTGGTGAGCAGCATGTTTGCAAGGTCAGGGTGGATAATATCCCGCCTGGACAGACCGCTGCCCGTATCGTGTTCCGTGCGAAATAACGCACTCGCTCTTTTAGAGTAACGAAAGGAACTGACATGCGAGTACAGCCTTCGGTAAAGAAGATTTGCCGTAACTGCAAAATCATCCGTCGCAATCGCGTAGTTCGCGTGATCTGCACGGACCCGCGTCACAAGCAAAAGCAAGGCTAACATTTGTTAGACCTGACTTTGCGTGTTACAATCGCAAACTTTTCAAGGTCTTAAGGCTTAAGGAAAGAGTATGGCCCGTATTGCAGGGGTAAATATCCCCAATCATGCGCATGCCGTTATCGGCCTGCAGGCAATTTTCGGCATCGGTCAGACTCGCGCCCAGCAAATTTGTGTTGCTGCCAGCGTGAATCCCTCCACCAAGGTGAAGGATCTGACTGAGGCTGAGATGGAAACTCTGCGTGAAGAAGTGGCTAAGTTCACCGTTGAAGGTGACCTGCGTCGCGAAATCACTATGAGCATCAAACGTCTGATGGACATGGGCTGCTACCGCGGCATGCGTCATCGTCGTGGCCTGCCGTGTCGCGGTCAGCGCACTCGCACTAACGCTCGTACCCGCAAGGGACCGCGTAAGGCGATCGCCGGCAAGAAGTAACTAAAGGAACACAGAAATGGCTAAAGCAAACACAGCTGTCCGTGTACGTAAAAAAGTGCGCAAGTCTGTTAGCGAAGGTATCGTGCACGTGCACGCTTCGTTTAACAACACCATCATCACTATCACCGACCGTCAAGGCAATGCACTGTCTTGGGCTACCTCTGGCGGCGCTGGTTTTAAGGGCTCGCGCAAAAGTACACCCTTTGCTGCTCAGGTAGCAGCAGAGCACGCTGGTAAAGTTGCCCAAGAATACGGTGTGAAGAACCTCGAAGTTCGTATCAAGGGCCCGGGTCCGGGTCGTGAATCCGCTGTTCGCGCACTCAACGCGCTGGGTTTCAAGATCACCAGCATCTCCGACGTGACGCCGGTACCGCACAACGGTTGCCGTCCGCCCAAAAAACGTCGTATTTAATTCGGAGAGTGTGAGAACATGGCACGTTATATCGGCCCGAAATGTAAGCTCGCTCGTCGTGAAGGCACCGACCTTTTCCTGAAGAGCGCGCGTCGTGCACTGGATTCCAAGTGCAAACTGGACACTCCGCCTGGTCAGCATGGCGCCCGCAAGGGTCGTCTGTCTGACTACGGTGTTCAGCTGCGTGAAAAGCAGAAAATCCGCCGTATCTATGGCGTACTCGAGCGTCAGTTCCGTAATTACTTTGCGGAAGCTGTTCGTCGCAAGGGCTCCACAGGTGAAAACCTGCTGAAGCTGCTTGAAGCACGTCTGGATAACGTTGTATATCGCATGGGCTTTGGCTCCACTCGTGCAGAAGCACGTCAGCTGGTAAGCCACAAGGCTATCGTTGTGAACGGCCAGGTAGTTAACATTCCGTCTTTCCAGGTTAAAGCTGGTGACGTTGTGTCTGTCCGCGAAAAGGCCAAGAAACAGGCCCGTATCGTAGAAGGTCTGGCTCTGGCTGAGCAAGGTGGTTTCCCTTCCTGGGTGTCTGTTGACTCCAAGAAGATGGAAGGCGTCTTCAAATCTGCTCCGGAACGTTCCGAACTGTCTAGCGATATCAACGAACAACTCGTTGTGGAATTCTACTCCAAGTAATCGCTAGCTCTTAGGGAATGACTATGCAAAACAGCGCTTCGGAATTTTTGAAACCTCGTCTGATTGACGTGCAGCCGGTCTCCGCGACCCATGCACGCGTGTCGATGGAGCCGTTCGAGCGTGGCTACGCCCACACTCTGGGAAACTCGTTGCGCCGCATTCTGCTGTCGTCGATGCCGGGCTTTGCTCCTACCGAAGTGACTATCGCTGGCGTTTTGCATGAGTATTCCGCTCTTGATGGCGTGCGTGAGGATGTCGTAGACATCCTCCTCAACCTCAAGGGCGTAGTGCTTAAGCTGCATGGTCGTGACAGTGTTGTGCTGACCCTGAAAAAGGAAGGCGAAGGCGCTGTCTTGGCTGGCGATATCGAGTTGCCGCATGATGTTGAAGTGATCAATCCGGAACACGTGATTGCTCATCTCTCCGTTGGTGGCAAAATCGACATGGAGATCAAGGTCGAAAAAGGCCGTGGCTATCAGCCCGTGTCTGTTCGTTCCATTCATGAAGAAAACCGTTCCATCGGTACCATTCAACTGGATGCTTCCTTCTCGCCGGTTCGCCGTGTGAGCTTTGCTGTGGAAAGCGCCCGTGTTGAACAACGTACTGACCTCGACCGTCTGGTTCTCGATATTGAGACCAATGGCGTGATCGAACCGGAACAGGCCGTGCGTAATGCTGCACGTATTCTGATGGATCAGCTGTCGATCTTTGCTGACCTCCAAGGCACAGCGGTTGAAGAAGTCGTTGAAAAGGCGCCGCCGATCGATCCGATCTTGCTGCGTCCGGTAGACGATCTTGAACTGACGGTTCGTTCGGCCAACTGCCTGAAGGCTGAGAACATTTATTACATCGGCGATCTGATCCAGCGTACTGAAACCGAGCTTCTGAAGACTCCGAACCTCGGTCGCAAATCGCTGAACGAGATCAAAGAAGTTCTCGCTTCCAAGGGCCTGACTCTCGGCATGAAGCTTGAGAATTGGCCTCCGGCTGGTCTGGAAAAGCCGTAAGTTTGAGACTAAAGGACATTAACAATGCGTCATCGTTACAGTAATCGTAAACTGAACCGCACGACCAGCCATCGTCTGGCGATGCTGCGCAACATGGCGAATTCGCTGCTGAAGCACGAAGTTATCGTGACCACGCTGCCGAAAGCCAAGGAACTGCGTCGTGTGGCCGAGCCGCTGATTACGCTCGGCAAAAAGCCGTCTCTCGCCAACCGTCGTCTGGCGTTTGACCGCACTCGTGACCGCGATATCGTGGTTAAACTCTTCGACGTTCTCGGTCCGCGCTTCTCCGCCCGCAATGGTGGTTATGTGCGTATTCTGAAGTACGGTTTCCGTAAGGGCGACAACGCCCCGCTGGCTCTGGTTGAGCTGGTAGACCGTGCTGAAGATGCCGTTGCCGTTGTAGATGACTCCGCTGAATAATATTCGGTGAAGTTGAGAAAAAAGCCAGCGAAAGCTGGCTTTTTTCATTTTTGCGGCGCAAACAGCAATTATCCGTCGTGCCGCTCAGTTAGAAGCTATAGCGTGACTCTACAACCTCTACGTTGGCACCCAGGTCCAGTAGTCCTTCATTTCTCGCTACCAGATTGATACCGAAGCAAATGCCTTCAGGCAACTGTCTGGTACGGATGAGGGTTTTCATCGGTTCGTTTGTGTCTGAGAATTTGCCGGTGTCCGGATCTACTGTCGTCATCTGGCAGCGGGTGCAGGGCTTGGCTACATCAAACACAATTTCGCCGATACGTAGGACACTCCAGTCGTCTTCCTCATAGGGCATAGCACCTGCAACGACCAGATTAGGCCTGAAATGACGCAGACTAACCGCCTGTGGCAGCTCCTGGTTCAGTGCATCCAGTGAGGATTGATTGACCAGTAGATAGGGATAGCCGTCAGCAAAGGACATCGGTTGGGCAGTATTTTTCAGCGTGCGGGTGGATTTCATGCCAAGCCATAGCAGCTTGCATTCAATGCCCATGAAGCGGGTAAACCAGGCATCGACTTGCGGATCACCATGAAGGGCAGTGAAGGCATCTTTCCAGACAGCTGTGGCGACTGATTGCTGGTAAACCTGTGTCATCGCCAGGATGGGGGACTGTCCATCCGCCTTGAGCAGCATGCCACCGGGGATCAGGTCCATCTCGATCAACAACATGCGTGGATAATCACGCGCGGTGAGATATTGCCCCGCAGGTGTCACCAGCAGCCACTCTCTGTCATGTAGTAGTCCCTGCAGGCTGGCATATGCACGGCTATAAGCGATGCCTCGTGCTGACTTCATTGGGTGCACGAACATGTGAGTGAGTTGCATGTTGTCTCCTGTTTGATGGCAAAGCCAAATGGCGATCCTAGCACTCCAGTTGTCTGTGTGCTGCAACTTATCTCCCGATGTCTTTGTGTCCTTGTATGTCGTCCATGCTCTTGGCCGGTTTCATCGTGTGTGTTCTCATCACTCGCTGGCCCTGAATACCAACTGCTAAATGTAATTTTATTATCCTGTATGACCCTGTTGCGCAGTTCATTGGTGTATTTGATAAAAACCTCAACTAATTTGATAGAAGAACTTGGGTAAACCCCTGTTTTACTTTGTCTATAAAGTTGTAGAATGACGCGGTGATGACAATTAGAGCAGTTGCTTGATAGAAACGCTGCCAACGGGAACAGAGAAAACATGAACACAACTGCCGGTATGACATTGCGCGGCCGCCTGATTGCCTGGCTGCTGCTGGTTGCATTGCTGATCTGCTGTCTCAGTGGTTTGGCTTTGTATAATCAACGTAACAGCCTGCTGCAGGACCGGCAGGATAAAACACGAAACCTTGTTGAATCTGCGATGGGGATCATCAGCAGCTACGAAGCACTGGAAGCCAGTGGCAAGCTGAGTGAGCCTCAAGCCAAGCAGATGGCTGCTGCTGCCTTGATGAGCAGTCATTACGATGGCAAAGAATATTTCTTTGGATATGACCAGAACTGGAACTATGTTATCCATGGTGCCAAGGCGGCCATGCTGGGAAAGAGTGTGTTGGGACTGAAGACGCCGACCGGTGTCGATCTTGGCCAGTTGTTCCAGGATACGGTAGCCAAGGGTAATGGTCAGGGTTTCGCTGCCTATGTATGGGACAAGCCGGGTTTTGATCAGCCGCAGCCCAAGATTTCCTACCTGATGACCAGCAGCCGCTGGCATTGGATTATCGGTACCGGCATTTATCTGGATGATGTGCAGGCCGCCTTCATGAGCCAGCTGTGGCTGACACTGGGTGAGGTCGGCATCATTCTGGCCTTGTTGCTGGTGGCCGGGCTATTCCTGATGCGCAGCATTCTTGGCCAGTTGGGGGCGGACCCGGGCGAAACCATGCGGGTGGTACGCCGCATTGCAGATGGTTATCTAGATACCCATGTGCCTGTCAGTGCCGGTGATAGTCACAGCGTGATGGCGGCTGTGGACCAGATGCAGAAACACCTGAAGCAGTTGGTGCGCGAAATTGCTGATGAGGCTGTACGCCTGTCTCAGATGAGTTCGGATGTGGCGCGCAGATCAGATGCCGTTGTGCGCGGTTCTGATCAACAAAGCGAAGCTGCTGCAGCCATGGCTGCGTCTATCGAACAGTTGACGGTGAGTATCAACCATATTTCCAGTCATGCGCAGGATGCTCGCAATCTGTCGCAGGAATCCGGTCGCTTGTCACGCGAAGGTGGCGAGGTAATTTCCAGTGCAGTCAGTGAGATGCATCGAATTAATGAGTCGGTAGACCAGGCGGCCACGACGATTGCGGACCTGGCAACCAAGACCCAGACCATTTCCAGCATCATGCAGGTGATCAAGGATATTGCCGACCAGACCAATTTGCTGGCACTTAATGCAGCAATCGAGGCTGCGCGTGCGGGCGAGATGGGGCGTGGTTTTGCCGTGGTGGCAGATGAAGTGCGCAAACTGTCTGAGCGTACCGGTCAGGCGACGCAGGAAATTGCGGGCATGATTCAGGAAATCCAGACCAGCTCCGATCAGTCACGCGCTTGCATGGAAGAAGCGGTCGGTCGGGTTAAAACCGGTCTTCAGCTGGCGGTGCAAGGTGGGGAGGCTATCTCGCATATTCGCGACAGTGCCACTGGTGTGGTCGATGTAGTCAATGAAATCTCGCATGCCTTGAAAGAGCAGGGTAGTGCCAGTACCGAGATTGCCCAGCAGGTGGAGTTGATTGCCAGCAGTGCCAGTAGTAATGCTGACGAGTCGGCTGGTACCTCGAAGGAAGTGCAGGCCATGCACACGCTGGCGGATGATCTGCGGCAACTGGTTTCACGCTTTCATGTCTGAAGCAGCTGTCTGATCAAGCAAAAGCCCTCCACACGGAGGGCTTTTTTGTTGTCTGCTACGCTGCCTGATTTGGTGTAGGCGGTGGACGCTGCTGGCGCCGTTGCCAGGCTCCCAGGGCCATTGCCAGTGTCAGTAGGCTGATGCAGCCGATGATTACCGGTTGGTTGCCATACTGCATATACGGTGTTCGGCCCTGATAATCCTGCACCATGCCTTCCAGTACTTGCTGGGTGAATGGTGCGGCCACGCTGGCGATGTCGCCGTTGGGGCGCACGATGGCAGTCATGCCGGTATTGGTGGCACGCAACATGAAACGGCCTGTTTCCAGAGCACGAGCCTGGGACAGCTGCAGATGCTGGCTCATGGCCACACTCTTGCCGAACCAGGCGAGATTGCTGACATTGGCCAGAATCCCGGCCTGGGCCGCAGGGCCGATCAGCTCCTCGCCAAAGCTGTCCTCATAGCAGATATTGAATGCCACCTTGTGACCGGCAAGCGTCAATGGATGCTGGTTTTCACCGCCACGGGAAAAGCCGGACAATGGCATGTTCATGTACTGATAAATCCAGCCGATCAGGCCCGGAAGCGGAATGAATTCACCAAATGGCACCAGATGGTCCTTGGCATAGGAGGGCAGTGCCGGGTCGGTAAGAACGACTACGGCATTCAGATAGCCGCGGCCATCTGCGGTACGGCGTGGAATGCCGGTTGCTAGCGCCATGTTCTTGCGCTGGGCATCCCCGGCCATCATGGTGAGGTAGCCGGATGGCAAATCGTCCAGGAATACCGGCAGGGCGGTTTCCGGCAGGATCATCAGATCGGCACGGGTACTGGCAACCTGCTGGTAATAGGTTGTCAGGGTAGATTCAAAGGTTGCCGGATCCCATTTCATCGCCTGGGGAATATCTCCCTGTGCCAGTGCTACGCGATATGCTTTGCCGACGGGTTCGGTCCAGCTGACGGTTTGTAGCCAGTAGCCGCTACTCCACAAGACAAGCAATCCGATAAGGGTGGCCATGCGTTGCAGGCGTTGACCGTTGGCCAGTAATACCAATGCCCCGGCGCTGAGTGCTACCAGCCAGCTGACCAGATGTACCCCGCCAATGGGAATGAAACCGGCCAGCGGGCTTTCCGTTACCTGTGAATAGCCGACTGCACCCCAGGGGAAACCGGTCATTACCCAGCTGCGCAGCCATTCACCCAGCTCCCACAGCGCCGGAAAGGCCAGCAGCCAGCGGACCCAGAGGCGGCTGTCGATACGGCTGGTCAGCCAGCAGGCCAGACCAGGCCAGATGGCCAGGTAGGCCGGCAGCAGCAGGACCAAGGGTGCAGCCAGCATGGCGGGCAGGCCGGCGATGTCGTGCAGGCTGTTGTAGATCCAGTTGAAGTTGCTGGCATAGGCCGCCACCCCCCAGACGTAGCCGATACGGAAGGCAAGCCGGGGATTGCGCTGCACCAGCTGTGCCAATGCCGCCAGTGACAGTGGCAGCAGGCCGTACAGGCGGTAAGGGGCAAAACCGTACAGGGTAAGTGCGCCGGCAATGGCGGCGGCAATCAGCACAAGCAGGGTGCGCATGTCAGTCAGTGCTGCTTTCGGCGGTGTTGCTGTGTAGGCGTTCCACCAGCAGGGTTTGCAGGCGACGGCTATCGGCGCGCAATACGGTGAAGCGCAGCGAGCCGGATTCAACGGTTTCACCACGCTTGGGCAGATGGCCGATTAGCGAAAGTACCAGTCCGCCTACGGTATCCACGTCATCGTCTTCATAGCTGGTGGCAAAGTATTCGTTGAAGTCGGCCACTTCGGTAAGGGCGTTGACGCGGTAGCGCTGGTCGCGTACCGGTACGATATTGTTGTCGTCTTCCTCGAAGTCGTATTCGTCCTCGATGTCGCCGACAATCTGCTCGATCACATCCTCGATGGTGACCAGGCCGGACACGCCGCCATATTCGTCCACCACGATGGCCATGTGATTGCGGTTGGAGCGGAATTCGCGCAGCAACACGTCCAGCGGTTTGGATTCCGGCACGAACACGCTGGCACGCAGGGTGGCGCGCAGGTCAAAACTCTTGGGCGCATGGAAGTAATGCAGCAAGTCCTTGGCCAGCAGAATGCCCAGCACGTCGTCCTTGTTGTCGCCAATCACCGGAAAGCGCGAGTGGCCGGTGCGCAGCACGTCCGGCAGCAGGCGCTCGATCGGGTCGTCGATGCGGATCACATCCATCTGGCTGCGCGGAATCATCACGTCGCGGGCGGTCAGGTCGCTCACTTCCAGCACGCCTTCAATCATGGATAGCGCTTCGGCATCCAGCAGATTACGTTCAAAGGCGGAGTGCAGCAGGGTGATCAGCTCCTCGCGGTCTTCCGGTTCGCGCAGGAGCATGGCGGACAAGCGTTCCAACAGGCTGGGCTTGTGTTTACTGGGGTCTTCCATGGGGTTAGCGTTTTTCCTCTAGATAGGGATCGGGATATCCTAACTTCGCCATAATGACGGTTTCAAGCGTTTCCATGATTTCGGCCTCTTCGTCATCTTCGTGGTCGAAGCCTTGCAGGTGCAGCATGCCGTGTACCAGCAAGTGGGCATAGTGGGCCATCAGGTCTATGCCCTGTTCGGCGGCTTCCTTTTCCACCACCTCGGTGCACAGCACCAGGTCGCCAAATAAAGGCAGATCGGCAATGTTTTCGCCTTCGTTCAGTGCGAAAGACAGCACATTGGTGGCGTAGTCCTTGCCGCGGTAGCTGTGGTTAAGGCTGCGGCCTTCCTCGCTGCCTACCAGCAGGATGCTGACCTGGGCTTGCTTTACATCGGCCTGCAAGGCGGCCTGGCAGCAACGGCGAATCAGTTTGGCTTCAGGCAGCAGCTGCGCCTGGCTGCGGTCTTCCAGTGTCAGTTGCAGACGGGCGGCAAGGCGCGGCAGCAGGTTATTTCGCTTGGCTTGTTTCATCGTTCTTCAATTGATAGTGGTCGTAGGCATCAACAATTTTCTGCACCAGCGGGTGGCGCACCACGTCGTCGCTCTGGAAATGGTGGAAGTGAATGCCACGTACATGGCCCAGAATCTTTTCCACTTCCACCAGTCCGCTTTTCTGATGGCGTTGCAGGTCGATCTGCGTTACGTCGCCGGTAATCACCGCACGTGAGCCAAAGCCGATGCGGGTGAGGAACATCTTCATTTGTTCCGGCGTGGTGTTTTGCGCTTCGTCCAGAATGATGAAGGCGTTGTTCAGTGTACGGCCACGCATATAGGCCAGCGGTGCAATTTCAATCAGGTTTTTTTCGAACAGGCGGGTGACGCGGTCAAAACCCATCAGGTCGTACAGGGCGTCGTAGAGCGGACGCAGGTAGGGGTCGACCTTTTGTGCCAGATCGCCGGGCAAGAAGCCCAGCTTTTCACCGGCCTCCACCGCCGGGCGCACCAGCACGATGCGCTTGATGGCATCGCGCTCCATGGCATCCACTGCGCAGGCGACGGCGAGATAGGTCTTGCCGGTACCGGCCGGGCCGATGCCGAAGGTGATGTCGTACTGGCTGATGGCCTTGATATAGCCGCTCTGGCGCGGGGTGCGGCCGCGCAGGTCGCCACGACGGGTCAGCAGCACCGGGGCGTCGGCATCTGCTTGCTGATTGTGCTGGCGGGCCTCCACCAGTTCCAGCTGTACATCGTCGATAGAGATGTCCTGCTTTTCCGCCAGCAGGTAGAGGCGGGTCAGGCTGTAGACCGCCAGATCGGCCTGTTCGCCGCTGCACTTGAAGTGCTCGCCACGGCGCTGGATCAGTACATCCAGACCGGTTTCGATCTGCTTGAGGTTTTCATCCAGCGGGCCGCACAGGCGGGCCAGCCGTTCGTTATCGACCGGATTGAAACTGAGAGGAGTGGTATTCATTGTCAGGGCAAGATGTCAGTGGCTGAACAGCAGGGCAAACCAGAAGCTGGCTTCCAGTACAAGCAAGACGCAGGCCAGCAGTGTCAGCAGCATGAACAGCCCGTTGCGCAAGCCGGCAGAGGGCAGTTTGTCCAGCAGCCACAGCAGGCCGGCATAAACTAGGGCGGTGGGAATCAGCGCCGCCGGGCCGGTCAGCAGCAAGAGTGAGCGGCTACCCCAGTTGCCATTGCTGCCGGGCTGGCCGACCAGCAGGCTGAGCAGCAACAGCACAGGCAGGGCGATCAGGCTGAACAGTGCCACCTTGCGGGCATGGCGGCCAAGCGGACGAGGGACTGGCGTAACGGCGCTATCGCTCATGCTGTCGGGCTGTCCTGCAGCGCTTCCAGGCCGGCGGCTGTCATGCTGGGATGAAATTCGGTGATGTCGTAACGCGCCAGCCCGGCCACGGCAAACGGGTCCTGCGCCAGCTGTTGCTGCAGTCGCTGGCGTTCGCCGGTGGCCAGGATGATGCCGCCGGTGCGTGGCTCCTTGCGGCCTGAAGCCAGAAACAGCCCGTCGGCATAGCATTGCTTCAGCCACAGCACATGGTGTTCCAGCTGGGCGTCTATCTCTTCCAGCGGGGCGATATAACTGAGTGAAACGATGAACATGACGGATCTGTCCTTGGTGGCTTACAGGGTTTCGTGCAGCAGGATTTCCCCTGCCAGCGAATGCGGACGCGCTTCGGTAATCACCACGTCCACCATCTGCTTGAGCAGACGCGGGTGGCCGACAAAATTCACCACCCGGTTATTGGCGGTACGCGCGGCCAGCATGTTCGGGTCTTTCTTGGAGATGTTTTCCACCAGCACGCGTTGCACGCTGCCAACCATGCTTTGGTTGATGGCAAAGCCGCGCGCCTCGATGACTTCGTTCAGCGCTTCCAGCCGGCGCACTTTTTCCGTATGCGGGGTGTCGTCGGTGAGGTTGGCTGCTGGTGTGCCGGGGCGTGCGCTGTAGATGAACACATAGCTGAAGTCGAATGCCAGATCCTGCACCAGCTTCAGCGTTTGCGCGAAGTCCGCGTCGGTTTCGCCGGGGAAGCCGACGATGAAGTCGGACGACAGGCACAGGTCCGGTCGCAGCACGCGCAGCTTGCGGATGATGGACTTGTATTCCAGCGCGGTATAACCGCGCTTCATCGCGGTGAGAATACGATCAGCACCGCTTTGCACCGGCAGGTGCAGGTGCGATACCAGCTTGGGCAGCTTGCCGTAGCAATCGATGATGCGCTGGGTGAACTCGCGCGGGTGGCTGGTGGTGAAGCGCAGGCGCTCCACGCCGGGGATTTCGTGCACGTATTCCAGCAGCAGGGCAAAGTCGGCAATTTCGCCATCGGCCATCAAGCCACGGTAGGCGTTGACGTTTTGCCCCAGCAGGGTGATTTCCTTCACCCCTTGCTGGGTGAGCCCGGCAATTTCGGTCAGTACGTCTTCAAACGGGCGGGAAACTTCCTCGCCACGGGTATAGGGCACCACGCAGAAGGAGCAGTACTTGGAGCAGCCTTCCATGATGGACACGAAGGCGGCAGCCCCATCCACCTTGGCTGGCGGAATGTGGTCGAATTTTTCGATTTCCGGGAAGGAAATATCTACCTGTGCCGCGCCGCTGTGCTGGCGGGCGCGGATCATCTCCGGCAGGCGGTGCAGGGTTTGCGGGCCAAACACCACATCCACATAAGGCGCGCGCTTGACGATGGTGTCGCCTTCCTGACTGGCCACACAGCCGCCAACGCCGATGATCAGGTCGGGGCGGGCTTCTTTTAGCGGGCGAATGCGGCCCAGGTCGGAAAACACTTTTTCCTGCGCCTTTTCGCGCACGCTACAGGTGTTGAACAGGATGACGTCGGCTTCTTCCGGATTGTCTGTCTTGATCATGCCTTCGGCATCGCCCAGAACGTCGACCATCTTGTCGGAGTCGTATTCGTTCATCTGGCAGCCGAAGGTCTTGATGTATACCTTCTTCATTGCAACAGGGATTCCAGCGGGTTCATCGGGTGGGAGGCCTTACTGCTGGCGCTGCTGCAGCAGCGCAATTTCATCGTCACTCAGCACCCAGATACGGTTGATGTTGCCTTGCAGGTCCAGCGTGATGCCTACCGGTTTGCCCACCAGCGTGGATAGCTGGCCGGTTAGCAGGAACAGATTGTTGGCATCGTAGATGCGCAGCCCCGGCGCGGTGGTATAGCTTTGCCCGGTGGGAAGCACCGTGGCAAGCAGCGAAGAAAGCAGGGAGCTTTCGCTTTTCACGAAGGTGACGACATTGTTATCTACGCTGGACAGCGTACCGGCCATGATATTGGCAGGCAGCAGTCTGTTCACGGCCATGGCTGGCAGCGAAAGCAGACAGAGCAGGAGGGCGGTAATGAGTGTTTTCATAATCAAATGAATGTGTTGGCTGGAGTTTAGCACAGCCGACGCGCCGACGCAGGGGACTTGTCATCCCGTTTGCGGTCGCGGCGATTATGTTGCGCTGCGCCAGCCAAATCAGCTGAAACATTGCCTGGCCTGGCTGAGCGAATTTGTGCGTTGCAACTACAAGCTGGGCTGTCATGGCACCGGGCTGGTGCCTTGCTGGTGGCAATTACCGGGAAATCAGCCTCATCCTGCACCAGGGTGTGGTTTTTTTTTGCTGCCATGTAGTTGAAAACTTACAATTTTTGCGTTTTGCGCTTCCACCTGACTGTAGGCTCTGCTATAAGTTCACCGCATTGCTGAGTACGTTTTAGCGTTTGATCAACAGCAGCTCGCCGCCGCTTATGCTCGGCACCGGAGTAGGTGCTGGTGCGGTAGGCTGCCTGAAGAAAGACAGGACATGAGCCGAGTTTTGCTGATCGGTAGCATCAATATGGATCTGGTGGTGGAGGCTGACAGCTTCCCGCGTCAGGGTGAAACCCTGTTTGGTCGCCGCTTTGCCACCTATCCGGGCGGCAAGGGTGCCAATCAGGCGGTGGCTGCTGCCCGGCTGGGCGCAGAGGTCAGCCTGATTGCCTGTGTCGGCAAGGATGCCTTTGGTACCGAGCTGCTGGCTGGCCTGCAAGCCGAAGGCGTGGATACCCGCTGGGTGCGGCAGGTGGAAGAAGCCACCGGCATGGCCAGCATCACGCTGGCCGGCGGAGACAATGCCATCATGGTGGTGTCTGGTGCCAATAATGCGGTATCGCCGGCGCAACTGGATGCTGCCGAAGCGGCCTTTGCCGCGGCCGATGTCGTGCTGGCCCAGCTGGAAGTACCACTGGCTACCGTTGAGCATGCCGCCATGCTGGCAGCCCGCCACGGCAAGCCTTTCATTCTGAATCCGGCCCCGGCCCAGGCCTTGCCAGCAGGCTTGCTGCAGCAGGTTTCCCTGTTGACGCCCAATGAATACGAGCTGGCGGTGGCGCTGGGTAGCCAGCAGCCATGGCAACAACTGCTGGCCAGCCGTCCGGCAGGCATCGTGATGACCCAGGGTAGCCAGGGTGCCAGCTATGTAGATGCCCAAGGCCAGTTGCAGCAGGTGGCCGGCTTTCCGGTTGAGGCCGTAGATAGCACCGGTGCCGGTGATACCTTCAATGGTGCGCTGGCTACGTTCTGGCCGCTGGGCCTGGCCGAGGCGGTGCGCCGCGCCAATGCCGCCGCCGCACTGTCGGTAACCAGGCAGGGCGCACAAAGCGGCATGCCCACGCTGGCAGCCCTGCAACAATTTCTGGAACAAAAAGCATGAAAAAGCTGGGACATCTGAACCGCGACATCGCCCGCGTGCTGGCCGGCATGGGTCATACCGACAGTCTGGTGATTGCGGATTGCGGCCTGCCGATTCCGCCTGGTGTGGAGTGCATCGACCTGGCGCTGGCGCTGGGCGAACCCGGCTTTGCCCGCGTGCTGGAAACCGTGCTGGCTGATTTCCAATGTGAGCGCGCGGTATTTGCCGATGAGTGTCGCAGTCATAATCCAGCCGTGGTTGAACTGGCGGCAGGGTTGGCACAGCAAGGCGTGGCGCTGGATTTTGTCAGCCATGAACAATTCAAGCAGCGCTGCCAGCAGGCAAGGGCGATCATCCGTACCGGTGAATGTACGCCGTACGCCAATGTGATCCTGCACTCCGGCGTGATTTTCTGAGGACCTGACCATGAATGTTGTCATGCAGGGCATCAGCAAGGCATTCGGCCCGGTGCGGGTGCTGGAAGAAGTCGACTTTGCCATTGCCGGTGGCGAAATCCATGCGCTGATGGGAGAGAACGGCGCCGGCAAGTCCACGCTGATGAAGATTCTCAGCGGGGTATATCGCAGCGATGCCGGCAGCATCGTGATAGACGGCAAGGCGGTGGACATCCGCTCCACCCGTCAGGCCGAAGCCTGTGGCATTGCCATCATCCATCAGGAGCTGAACCTGATTCCGCAACTGTCGGTGATGGAAAACCTGTTTCTTGGCCGCGAGCCGTCGCGCTTCGGCGTGATCGACAGCGCCCGCATGCGGCGCGAGGCCAAGGCCCAGCTGGCGGCGCTGGGCGCCAGTGGCATAGACCCGGAAGCCGAAGCCGGCAGCCTGTCCATCGGTCAGCAGCAGATGGTGGAAATTGCCAAGGCACTGGCCATGGATGCGCGCCTGCTGATCATGGACGAACCCACCGCCGCATTGACCGAACGCGAGATCGACACCCTGTTCGGCCTGATGCAGGCGCTGAAAGCGCGTGGCGTCGCCATCGTTTATGTCTCGCACCGCATGGAAGAAATCTTCCGCATCTGCGACAAGATCAGCGTGCTGCGCGATGGCCGCTTTGTCGGTGAGCGGGTGATTGCCAGCACTGATTTCGATGAAGTGGTGCACATGATGGTGGGCCGCGAAATCGGCGACCGCTTCCCCAAGCGCACGGTGCAGCCGGGGGCTGTACGCCTGCAGGTGGACGGACTGGCTGACGAGCATCATGTACGCGACATCAGCTTTGCTGTACGGGCTGGTGAAGTGCTGGGCGTGGCCGGGCTGATGGGCGCGGGGCGCAGTGAAATCCTCAAGACCCTGTTTGGCCTGAACCGCCGTACCGCTGGGTCGGTATTGCTGGATGGTGAAGCGGTCAGCCTGCACAGCCCGGGCGCGGCCATTGCCGCTGGCCTCGCCTTTGTGACGGAAGACCGCAAGAGCCAGGGCCTGGTGCTGGGCATGTCGTTGCGGGAAAACGCCACCCTGGTGCATCTGCCGCAGTACGCCCGGCTGGGCGTGGTGTCGGATGCGGCCGAGCAACAGGCGGTGGCCGGCTTGATCGAGCAATTGCGCATTCGTACCCGCGACGCCGAGCTGGAAGTGAAATCGCTGTCTGGCGGCAATCAGCAAAAAGTGGTGTTTGCCAAATGGCTGGCCCAGCCGCCCAAGGTATTGCTGCTGGACGAACCTACCCGTGGGGTGGACGTGGGTGGCAAGGCCGAGATTTATCACATCATCAACCAACTGGCTGCCGCGGGTGTGGCCATCGTGATGGTGTCGTCGGAATTGCCGGAAGTCATGGCCATGAGCAACCGCATCCTGGTGATACACGAGGGCCGCCAGACCGGCCTGTTCGAGGCCGCCGAGGCCACCCAGGAAAGCATCATGGCTGCGGCCACCGGTACGGCGCATGCCGCCTGAACAAGAGCAAGGGAACAAATAATGACTCCAAAACAAAAAGCCACCCTGCAGAAGCTGGGACCCTTCATCGCCCTGGTGCTGGTGTCGGTGGGGCTGGCCGTACTCAGCCCGGACTTTCTGACCGTGGCCAACCTGCTGAACGTGATGCGGCAGGTGTCCATCAATGCGCTGATTGCCTTTGGCATGACGCTGGTGATCCTGCTGGGCGGCATCGACCTGTCGGTGGGTTCCATCCTGGCGCTGTCCTCGGTAGGCATTGCCACGCTGATCCAGGCTGGGGTGTCGCCCTTGCTGGCCACCCTGCTGGGGGTGATCGGCGGCGGGCTGATGGGTTTGTTCAATGGCCTGGTGGTGAGCAAGGGCAAGGTGGCACCGTTCATCGCCACCCTGGCCTCGATGACCATTCTGCGTGGCCTCGCACTGGTGGTGTCCGGCGGCAGCCCGATCACCGGTTTCAACAGCGACCTGTTCTCCATGCTGGGCGGCGGTTATGTGGCCGGGCTGGTGCCGATTCCGGTGGTGTGGATGCTGATCATGTTCGGCCTGTTTGCCTTCCTGCTGAAGAAAACCGTGTTCGGCCGCCATGTGTACGCCACCGGTGGCAATGAGGAAGCCGCCCGTCTGTCCGGCGTGAAGGTGGATCAGATCAAGCTGTGGGTCTATACCGTTTCCGGTGCCATGTCGGCCATGGCCGGGGTGGTGCTCACCTCGCGGCTGAACTCGGCTCAGCCTACCGCTGGCAGCGGCTACGAGCTGGATGCCATCGCCGCCGTGGTGCTGGGTGGTACCAGCCTGACCGGTGGCCGTGGCTGGATTTTCGGCACGCTGATGGGCGCGCTGCTGATTGGCGTGCTGAACAATGGCCTTAACCTGTTGGGCGTATCGTCCTTCTACCAGCAGGTGATCAAGGGTGTGGTCATCTTGCTGGCGGTGCTGATCGACCGCAGCGGCAAAAAGTAAACCCGGGTTTTCAATCAACAAAAGTCCTGTCCAGGGCTGTTTAACGCAACGTAGTCAATATCAGGGAGACTCACCATGAATCGCATTCTTCATCCGCTGCTGGCCAGCATGTTGGTGTTCGGCATTGCCGCCTGCTCCAAGCAAGGTCCGGACAGCGCCGCGCCGGCAGCTGCCAGTGCGCCTGCCGCTGCCGCCGATGGCAAGCTGACCGTCGGTCTGGCGGTATCCACCCTGAACAACCCCTTCTTCGTGTCGCTGCGCAAGGGCGCAGAAGACGAAGCCAAGAAAGACGGCGTCACGCTGATTACCGTGGATGCCCAGGACGACCCGGCCAAGCAGCAGGCCAGTGTGGAAGACCTGATCCAGAAGAAGGTCAGCGTTATCCTGATCAACCCGACCGACTCCTCTGCCGTGGCCAATGTGGTGAAGGAAGCTACCGGCAAGGGCATCAAGGTGGTGTCGCTGGATCGTAGCGTGAACGGTGCCGAAGTTAGCGCCCACATTGCCTCGGACAACGTGGCGGGCGGCAAGATGGCCGGTGAGTTCCTGTTGGAAAAGCTGGGTGGCAAGGGCCGCGTGGTCGAGCTGGAAGGCATTGCCGGTTCTTCTGCTGCGCGTGAGCGTGGCGAAGGCTTTCACAAGGTGGTGGATGGCAAGGCCGAAGTGAAACTACTGGCCAAGCAACCGGCTGATTTTGACCGCGCCAAGGGCCTGTCGGTGATGGAAAACATCATCCAGGGCAACAAGGACATCCAGGGCGTGTTTGCCCACAACGACGAAATGGCGCTGGGCGCGCTCAAGGCCATTCAGGCTGCCGGCCTGAAAAACGTGGTGGTAGTGGGCTTTGATGCCACCGCCGACGCGGTTGCCGCGGTGAAGGCCGGTACCCTGGCCGCCACCGTGCAGCAACAGCCTGAGCTGATCGGCCAGTACGGCATCCAGACCGCCAAGAAACTGGCAGCGGGCCAGAGCGTGGACAAGTTCATTCCGGTACCGCTGAACCTGATCAAGCAATAAGCGGGAAGCCATGCCTGGCACAGGTTTTTTTCCTCTGACCACGGATTGTTGAAAACCCATCTCGCTTTCCTTCGGGAAAGCGAGGCTCCCTTCTTAAATCAGCAAGGCAAGGGCGGGGGGATTGGGAATAGACAGGAAGGCTGCGGAATCAATCTGTGAATGGAGAGGCCCGGCTTTGCCGGGTCCTGTGCAATCGCACCAATGTTATTGCTAGCCGCCGGCTTGTAATACAATCGCTACAAGCCAGCCAACCCCCGCTGCTGACAAGGCCCCGGGGGTTGTTGCTGTCTGTGTTAATCCCTTACAGAAAGTCTTGCGTGACTGCCTACAAGCGCCTCACCATCGATGACATTGCCAGCCTGGCCGGCGTATCCCGTACCACGGCCAGCATGGTGCTCAATGGCCATGCCGAGCGTTATCGCATTTCGCCAGCCACGGTGGAACGGGTGGAAAAGGTGGCGCGCGAGCATCATTTCAATCCTTCCCAGTCGGCACGTTCGCTGCGCAGCAAACGCAGCAACAGCATAGGGCTGGTGATTCCCGACCTGACCAACTCCGCCCATGCCGCGCTGGCGCAGGCCATGGAAAACCTGTGCCGCGAGCGGGATTACCAGCTGGTGCTGGTAACCAGCGATGAAGACCCGCAGCGCGAGGCCGAAGGCATGGCGCATCTGGTGGCGCGGCAGGTGGATGGCATGGCCGTGGTGCCATGCAGCAGTGATGCCACACTGTACCAGCAGTGGACCAGCCGTCTGCCGCTGGTGTTTGTCGATCGCCGCATTGATGGCAGTGGCATTCCTTCGGTGGTGACCGATGCCACCGACACCGTGGCCAGGCTGATCGGCAGCAAGCTCACGCAGGGCGTGCGCGAAGTGGTGTACTTTGGCGGCCAGCCCACGCTGTCGCCCAGTCGCGACCGGCTGGCGGGCTATCGGCAGGCCCTGCTGCAGTACGGCATCACGCCGCGCAAGGAGTGGATAGCTGAACGTGATTTCCAGCGAGCCTCCGGCTTTGCCATGATGCAGCAGTGGCATGCGCGCGAAGGGCGTTATCCGCAGGCGTTGTTTACCGCTTCGATTACCCTGCTGGAGGGGGTGCTGTCTTTCATGAGCCAGACTCACCACCTGCGCGAGGCACCATCCTGTCTGATGACCTTTGACGATCACCCTTTGCTCGACTGTCTGCCCATCCCGATCGACGCCATTGTGCAGGATGGCCAGCGCATGGCGGAGCAGTGCCTGCAGCAGATTTTTTCCTTGCTGCACAGTCCGCAGCCAAGCCCGGCTGATCTGGCCATTCCAGCAGGCATTACCCGTCGTTAGCATGTCGCCTTCTGCCGGCCAGGATGCACGGCTACCGGCTGGCGGAGTAGCAGGATTTTACCGTTCCTTACCTCGCCTGTTTCCCAATTGTCATACGCTGCATCAAGATGTTGAGCATGGTGAGTGACGCTCCCGGTACATCATGATAATGTCAGCAAGCTGTCATTTATTACTGCAAGGTGTCTAGTGTCCGTTCGACTTCCCGTCATCATGCGGCTGGCTGTGGCGTATGCCCTGATCGGCATTCCGTCGCTCTACAGTGCCATTCCGCCTGGCTATACCGCACCGGTGTTTCCGGCAGCCGGTATTGCCCTGATGTCCTTGCTGTTGTGGGGCCGGCGTCTATGGCCCGGTGTCCTGCTTGGATCCTTGCTGGTGCAACTGGTAGCCAGCTGGCAATCCGGCGTGCAGGGCACGGGTTTTCTTGCCTTGCTGGTGGTTCCCTCCGCCGCTACCTTGCAGGCCCTCACCGGACGCTGGCTGGTTACCCGCTGGATAGGCTGGCCCAACCGGCTGGATAGTCCATACAGCGTTATCCGGCTGATGCTGCTGTTGATCCCGCTGTCCTGCCTGGTGAGTAGCGGTCTCAGCGTACCGCTGCTGGTGGCCCTGGGTGTGCTGACACAGAGCGACACTCTGTTCAATGTATGGAACTGGTGGCTGGGCGATACCTTTGGCTGCCTCATCATGTTGCCGTTGATGCTGGCCTGGTTTGGCCGTCCGCGCAGCGAGTGGCGCGCGCGCAGCCGGGCGCTGCTGTGGCCGATGCTGATGACCGCGCTGACCATGGGCAGCCTGAGCGTACTGATTCACCACTGGGAAGCCCTGCGTGTGCAGAGCCAGTTCAATCGCGATGCCAACCAGATCGAACAGGCGCTGCGCAAGCGGCTGGACATGCAGCTGGATGTGATGCTGGCTCTGCAGCAGTTGCAGTCGCGTAGCCCGGCGACATCTGCAGATCAATGGCGCGAACTGACCGGCTCCTGGCTGGCCCGCCTGCCGGGAACACAAAGCCTGGGCTGGAGTCCGCTGGTCAGCGATGCAGACCGTGCCGGCTTCGAGCGCGAAGTGCTGGGTGGCAGCCCGGTCAAGGCGCGCGATGGCGACGGCCATACGCAGCCATCGCCACAACACCCGTCCTATCTGCCCATTCGCTTCAACGAGCCGGTGCAGCCCAATCAGCGAGCGCTGGGGCTGGATATCCTGTCTTCCCCCGTGCTGGCTGGCACCATACGCCGCAGCATGCAAAGCGGGCAATCCGAAGCCAGCCCGGCCATCCGTCTGGTACAGGAAGTTGGCCAGCAAAAGGCCATCGCCCTTTATCAGGCAGTGTACGGGCCAAGTGATACGCAACAGCACCAAGTGCTGCGTGGAGTGATTTCCAGCCTGTTCCGCATGGATGACATCGTCAATGTCACCTTGCAACACGGTGTGCGCCACGATATCGAAGTCTGCCTGATCGACCGTGATGGCCTGCCAGGTTTCCACCGGCTGTCCGGCCCGCAAAACTGCGGCAAGAGCGGCTGGTTCGGCCAGCGCCCGCATATCGAAAGCCTGTTTGCTTTTGCCGGACGCAACTGGGCCTTGCGCCTGCGTGCCAGTGACGACTATCTGGATGGTCTGCGCAGCTGGCTGGAGTGGGTAGCCTTTGTGATCGGCTTGGCCCTGACCGGCTTGTTTGGCGGTTTCCTCTTGATTGTCACCGGCTATACCCGGCGTATGGAAGGCGAGGTGCAACAGCGCACCGCCGAGCTGGCCGATGCCAACCAGCAATTGCAAACTCAGCTGGATGCAACGCGCAAGGCCGAGGCCAATGTGACTTATCTGGCCTTGCACGACAGCTTAACCGGCCTGCCCAACCGGCCTTGCTGGCTGAACATGGCGCGTAATGCCATGGCTGGTGCTACCGGGCAACAGCAGCAACTGGCGGTTCTGTTTCTGGATATGGATGAATTCAAGACCGTCAATGACAGTCTGGGACATCCGGTGGGGGATCAGCTGCTGGTCAGCATTGCCCGTCGTTTGCAGCAACCGCTGCCGCCGGATGCCACCCTGGCACGGCTGGGCGGTGATGAATTCGTGATTCTGTTGCCCTATACCCAGCAGCACCAGCTAGATAGTCTGGGCGAGCAATTGCAGGCCCTGTTTGATCAGGGCGTACTGGTGGAAGCGCATGAACTACGCTGTACCGTCAGCATCGGGGTGGCGCTGTTCCCGCAGGACGGACAGGACCCGGACACCTTGCTGCGCCATGCCGACATGGCCATGTATGCCGCCAAGGAGGCCGGGCGCGATACCCTGCGCTACTACTCGCCGGAAATGAATGTGCTGGCAATGGAGCGCCTGACGCTGGAGCGTGATCTGCGGCGCGCCTTGCAGGACGATCCAGCTCAACTGGTGCTGCACTACCAGCCACAGGTTGATGCCGCCAGCGGCACATGCGTAGGCTGCGAGGCACTGGTGCGCTGGCAGCATCCGCAGCGTGGCCTGATGTTGCCGGGCGAGTTCATCCCGCTGGCCGAGCGCAGCGGACTGATTGTCGAGCTGGGGCGCTGGGTGCTGGCTGAAGCCTGCGCCGAGCAGGCACGCTGGAGTGATGCTGGCATGCAGCTGCCGGTATCGGTGAATCTGTCGCCCATCCAGCTGGAGCGTAGTGATCTGCAGCCTTACGTGAAAGGGCTGCTGCAGCGCCATGGCCTGATGAAGGGTGCGCTGGAACTGGAGCTGACCGAAGGTGCGCTGATGAAGGAAGACGATCACCACCTGCAGGCCTTCAACGGGCTGGTGGCACTGGGCTGCCGTTTTGCGCTGGATGATTTTGGTACCGGTTACTCATCCCTGTCGCGCTTGCGGCGTTTCCCGATCAGCCGCCTCAAGATAGACCGTGGCTTTGTCCGCACACTGCCTGGTAATACCGACGATGAAGCCGTGGTGCGCGCCACCTTGTCCATGGCGCGCGACATGGGCATGGACGTCGTGGCCGAAGGCGTGGAAACCCAGGCGCAGAGTGATTGTCTGCAGCAAATGGGCTGCCGCATCATGCAGGGCTACTGGTTTGCCCGGCCCATGCCGGCAGATCAGCTACGCGCCTTTGTCAGCGGTGTCCGTCAGCCGGTCGGTCCCGACTGAGCTTGCGCCAGCGCAAACCATGGTTGCCGTGCTTGGCCCCGCATCGGATGCCGGGGGTAAAATCAGCGGCTGGATCGATCCGCCCCGATGGGAGTCTTGCCTGTGAAAATCGCCCCTGCCGCCGCCCTGCAACTCTTGCATGCCCAGCATCACGCCACGCTGGCCACCCATTCGCAGCAGTTGCCCGGTTACCCCTATGCCACGGTATTGCCCTATGTGCTGGATGAACAGCAGCGTCCGCTGCTGCTGATCAGCGCCCTGGCCGAACACACCCGCAATCTGCTGGCTGACGGGCGTTGCAGCCTGTCAGTGCTGGAGGCCGGTGCCAGTGACGTGCAGGCTGCGGCAAGGTTGACCTTGCTGGCGGATGCTGTGCGTTTTGAGCCGGATGCACTCTTGCGCCAGCGGTTTTTGCGCTATCAGCCAGCGGCTGAACAACTGCTGCAACTGGATTTCATGTTCTTCCGGCTGCAGCCCATCCGCCTGCGCTATATCGGTGGGGTGGGGCGCATGGGCTGGCTGGAGGCGGCAGAGCTGGCAGGAGTCTGCCTGTCACTGCAGCAGGAGGCCGACTGGCTGGCTCAGGCACACGTACCGGATGGCGTCTGCTTGCTGGGCATGGATGCTGGCGGTGTGGATTACCGCCTGGATGATGAGGTGGGACATCGCCGCCAGCCCTGGCAGGATGGTTTGAGGCTGGAGGCTGAGCTGGGAGCGGTGCGGCAGGCGCTGCTGGCCGGTCTGGGAAGCGATCTGGCCTAGAACGATTCCATCGGCAACAGATAGCGCCACTGCCCGACAGGAAGCTCGCCGATACCCAGTTTGCCGATGCGGATGCAGCGCAGACCCAGTGGCTGCAGACCCAGTGCTTGGCAGATGGCCAGCGGCTGGCCGGGCTGTACGGCGGATAACACCATGCGCAGCTGGCGGTCGCTCTGGCGGCTGATTTTCAGGCCACGTGGCGGCTTGCCCGGCCATGTCAGCTGCTGCAGCTGCTGTTTGAGCGCGTCAGCCGTGGGAGCGCTGTCCAGCTGCACCAGATATTCCTGTTCGGCATCCGCCAGTTTGCGTGCCAGTTTTTTGTCCAGCGTCAGTGCCAGCAGGCCGTGACTGCCCGCATCCAGTGCACCTGCCTGTTGTAAGGCCTTCAGATGGCGCGGGTTGAAGTTCACTTCGCTGCCGTCGCGCGCAAATCGCTGTGCGGGGCTGATCAGGCTGGCCAACGGCAGCTGGCTGTCTGCGCTACGGTTGAGCAGCAGACTGATGCTCAGTTCACCCAGTACCATGCGCGGGGCCTCCAGCTCGATGCGCTGGTCTGCGCTGACGCGGCTGCCCAGTTGCTGCACCACCTGGCCATCCACCCGTACCCGGCCCTGCTCGATGAAGGCATCGGCCTCGCGGCGCGAGCATAAACCCAGCTCCACCATGCGCTTGGACAGACGCATTTCCTGTTCACTCATCTTGCTGATTCTCCGGTCGGGGCGACGCATGGTCGGGGTCGGCGATTATCCGCCCCTGTCCCGGCGCTGGCAATCGCGGCAATGGACTCAAGCCAGGCAAGCCGCTGGCAGGGCTGCTGCCATGGCACCGTCCATATCGCCTGCCGCCAGCGCAAGAATGGCAGGGTCTATGCGTTGTTGCTCGGCAAAGCCTTGCAGGGTGGCCAGAACTTCGGCCGCACTGAGACCGGTGCGATACGGACGGTCCTGCGCCAGTGCCTGGAAAATGTCGGCCACACGCAAGATGCGTGCTTCCACGCTCAGGCTGGCAGTCCCCAGATGGAAGGGATAGCCGTGGCCATCCGGCTCCTCATGGTGATAGGCAGCCCAGCAGGCAATCTCCTCGAAACCGTGGATGTGGCGCAGGATCTGGTAGGTTTCGAAGCTGTGCGCATTGATCAGGCTGCGTTCCCGTGCATCCAGTCCGGCCGGTTTTTCCAGGATTTCATCCGGTACCCGCAGCTTGCCAAGGTCGTGCAGCAGGGCGGCAATTTCAAGTTGCTCACAGCGCGGAGCGGGCAGGCCCATTTTCTCGGCCAGCCAGCGCGACAAGCCGGCTACACCCAGCGAGTGGTGGGCGGTAAACGGGCTTTTGGCATCGACAATGCAGGAAAACAGTGTGGCCAGCTGTTTGAGCTGGGTAGTGCTGGCGGTGCAGGGTTGGTGCAACTCGCGCATGTCTTGCAGCACGCCGGCAATGCCGCGTGCTTCCAGTTGCAGCCAGAATGCCTCTGCTTGCGAGGCACGCAAAAACGCGTCAACCAGATGCGGGGCAAAATGCCCACCCCGGCGTTGCTCAATTTGCTGGCGGATGGCAGCGGCATGTACCAGTATTTCCCCGCCCTGATAGTAGGGTGCGGCCAGGGCATCCACCCGGTCTACCAGATAGATCAGATTGGCCTGCTCGGCGATATGCGTGGGGACTGCAGGCATGGCATGCAGTATTTCCCATTGCGTATGGTGGTAGCGCACCGGTTCCGCCATGGCGGCCAGCGGTGAAAAACTGGCCAGCAGCCTGGCTCCGGTGATGCAGTGCTGTTGCGAACCTGCCCAGTCGAATTCGTTGACCAGGTGCTGATGGGTGCGGGTGGAAGACACGCCGATATCGTGCAGCAGGCCCAGATCAAACATGAAGCCCGCCTGCTGGCGATCCTGCCCCAGCGTGCGTGCGCAGTGGCAGGCCATGATGCCGACGCGCTTGCCGTGGGCAACGTCGTCGATTCCGACCAGATCCAGCGCATCGGACAGTGCCTGGATGACTTCGCGCAGGTCGACGCGGATGCTGCCATCAGCAGCGGTGGCAGGTGTAGCGGGAGCGACAGGCATGGTGGTCTTTCGCATCAGATGGTAAGGCAGTCTGTAGCAGAGACTGTTCTTTCAATCTAATGCATGCCCCGTTTTGCCGAAAGCCCAAGGACAACATCATTTGCGCCAAGGCAGACCACATGACAGTCTGCCAGGCAGTTTAAAGCTGGTAGGCCGCCACGATATCCTGCATGCGACGGGCTGAGTCATCCAGTGCTCGGGCGGCAGCCGAGGCCGTGGATGCATCGTCATTGGCGTTTTGCGCCATGCGGGCAATATGGTCGACCTGCAGGGCAATATCGGTACTGGCACTGGCCTGCTGGCGGATGGAGACGGCGATATTGCCCACCAGTCCCACCAGGTCGCGGGTGGTATCGCCAATGCGCTCGATGGCATCCTGCGCGACATCGGCTCTTTGCATGCCGGTTTCCACCCGTGCCACGGTGGCGGCCATGGCCTTGCCGGTTTCTTCGTTGCTATTGGCGATGGCGGTGATCACGCGGTTGATTTCGCTTGTCATGCTGCTGGTGCGCTCGGCCAGCTTGCGCACCTCGTCGGCCACCACGGCGAAGCCGCGTCCCTGCTCGCCGGCGCGGGCGGCCTCGATGGCGGCGTTCAGCGCCAGCAGATTGGTCTGATCGGCCACGTCCTTGATGACAGACACCGCCGACACGATGGAACGCGCCTGTTCTCCCAGGAGGCGTACGCTGTCGGAGGCCGTGCTGACGGTACCGGCAATGTCGCGGATGTCGCTTACGGTGGCGCTGACTACCTTGCCACCGCTGCCGGCCAGCTCGCCGGCACTCAGTGCCTGCTCGTTGGTGGTGGCCGCCTGGCTACCCACATGATTGATGCTGACGGTCAGTTGCTGCACGGTGCTGGCCACGCTGGCGGAAATGTCGCTCTGCCTGGCGGCGCTGCCGGCCACCTCGCCCGAGGCACGGACAACAGCGGCCGAGGCTGCCGTCAACTGGCGGATATTGCCGGTGAGCTCGCCCAGGCTCAATTGCAGCCGCGCAATCAGGCTATTGAATGAGGTGGCGGTGGCCCCCAGTTCGTCGTCGCTGTCCTGCGGGGCACGACGGGTAAAGTCCAGTGAGTCGGCAATACCGGTAATGGCTTGCTGCAGGCCGCTGATGGCACGGGACACCGAGCGGGTCAGCGACCAGCTCATGCTACCCACCACGGCCAGACAGAGCAGGACGGTGGCCAGGCTCAGTAATTGCACAAACTGCAACAGGCCGGTGGCATGGCCGGCCTCCTGCTGGGTCAGCTGGTAGTTGTAATGCAAGTGGGCATCACCCGCTCCCAGCACTGCCCGGGCCGTAGGAACCAGCTGGCGCAGGGCTGACTTGGCCGCCACGATGTCGCCGTTTTCGGTGGCTTCCAGATAGGGCTTGAGCACGCGGGCGTAGTCGTCCAGCCGGGTCTGGTCCTGTGCCAGCAGTCGCTGGTCTTCGCTGCCTAGCGCCTGGGTCCGGTAGGTTTTCAGTGCCGCGCGGGCATCCTGCTCTTCGTCGCTGATGAGCTTGGGCAGCCGCTGCAATTCATTGGCATTGTCGGTGGCACCCAGCAGCAGGGCATCCACGGTCATTTTCAGCGCATCGGTCTGGAAACGCTGCAGGGTCTGTACGCTGGGCAGATCCCCCACCACCAGGCGTTGAATGAATTTTCCCAGACTGAACTGGGTATAGCCCATGACGCCTCCCAGCATGCACAAGCCTGTCGTGGTGACGATGGCCAGCATGGTGAGCCTGGATTTGATCTGCATGATGCACTTCCCTGTTGCATGCTCGTTAGCAACCGGCTGCGCCAGGCAGCCGTTCCCGATACCCGCATTGCAAAATGGCGGATAATATTTGATCTGTGTTTTTTTGTAGGGGGAAGTCTGTCTTGGTGTAGGGACGGCGATTTTTTCGCTCGATTGCCCTGTTTCTTGTCGTTATTTGTCTGCTGGAACGGCTTTTGGTGTGCCCGTTGTCCATGTCGGCATGTTGTGCATGGGCATGGCTGGAGGGTATTAATGCAGATGTTTGATCAAATATGCAAGATTTTTTGCCGGAAGCCCTGCGATCTGTTGCAGATGCGCGCCGCCATGCAGTGGCTTGGTTTGGTTTTGGCAAGCTGGAAAAACAAAAAAGCCAACTCGTGAGAGTTGGCCTTTTGCTGAAACTGGTGGCGAATCAGGGACTCGAACCCCGGACCTGCGGATTATGATTCCGTCGCTCTAACCGACTGAGCTAATTCGCCGTGAAGCCTGACAAGTCAAACTTCGCAAACTGTGGTGGCGAATCAGGGACTCGAACCCCGGACCTGCGGATTATGATTCCGTCGCTCTAACCGACTGAGCTAATTCGCCACGTTTCTCGATGCGCTTGCACCGAGACGCGAACTATACGCAGCGTTTTTTAGGCTGTCAACCACAAATGCAGACAAATCACCTGCAGTCCGGCTTACAAGGTGTGGCAGCGGTCACCTTGTACAAAACCCTGCCAGTCGATGCTCACACCACGGCCAAAGCCGATCACCTTGAACAGTTCGCCCATCTCCTGCATGGACAGCAGCTTTTGCACCATGGCCACCACCGGCAGGTAGCTGGCACTGTCGTCAGCATCCAGTTCGCCCAATAGCTGGGTGATGCCGGCATTGATCAGGAATTGCGCCTGGGTGGTGTAGCCGATCAGGTCCAGCCCGGCGTCGATGCCGGACTGGGCAATGGCGGTGAAGTCCACGTGGCAGGTGAGGTCCATCAGGCCGGGCAGGAAGAAGGGGTCATCCACCGTGTGATGACGGTAATGGCCGATCAGGGTGCCCATATGGCGTTGCGGATGATAGAACTCGCCCGCCGGATAGCCGTAATCCACCAGCAGGATGGCACCGCGCACCAGATGGCGCGCCAGGGTGTGAATGAAGGCGGTGTTGCTCAGGCTCAGTTCGCTGATATAGCCGGCTTGGTGAATGTTCAGCGCCGCAGCCTGCTGTTGCAAGGCCGGGTCCTGGATGGGGCGGTCCTGCCAGACAAAGTTGTCGCCATCCAGCGCCACGCCGCGCTGCAGTGGTTCCGGTGTCCAGTGCAGCAGCTCGCAGGGCATGGCATCCAGCACTTCATTGCCTATCACCACGCCGTCCATTTCTGCCGGCAACTGGCTGAGCCATTCCACCCGCTCCGCCAACTGCGGCAGCGTACGGCGGATGGCATCCTGCTGGCGGGCAATCAGGTCGGCTGACAGGTCAATGATGACGTAGCGTTGCGGTAGGCAGTCCAGCGCTTGCAGTTCGCTGAGGATATCAATGGCCAGCTTGCCGGTGCCGGCACCGAATTCATACACCGTGCCGGCAGTTTGCGGCAGCAGCTCGGCAATCTGCCGGGCCAGGGTGCGGCCGAAGTAGGCCGACATTTCCGGCGCGGTGGTAAAGTCACCGGCGCTGCCCAGCTTGTGGCTGCCGGCCGAGTAATAGCCCATGCCCGGCGCATATAGCGCCAGTTCCATATAACGTGAAAACGGAATCCAGCCACCGGCATTGCTAATGACTTTGCGGATGTGGGCGCACAGCGCCTGGCTGATGGCCAGCGCATCGGCGCTGGGGGCGGGTAGGGTGGTCATGACGTGCATCCTGCTACAATGTGCGGCGATTGTGGGCGAAAGCGGCGCAGGGGTGAAGAGGCACTGCGCATTTTGTTGTCGGCGCAGTCCGCAAACACA
The DNA here is from genome assembly GCF_009856625.1 of Aquitalea denitrificans. Lineage (GTDB taxonomy): Bacteria > Pseudomonadota > Gammaproteobacteria > Burkholderiales > Chromobacteriaceae > Aquitalea > Aquitalea denitrificans. The sequence goes on along the minus strand of NZ_CP047241.1, from coordinate 3,924,569 downwards.
GCACTACAAGGCAGGCAAGAAAGGCTGAACAGGACATGAAGCAACAGCAAGACAGCTTGATGCAAGTGAATGAACAGCGTGTGGTACTGATTACCGGCGGTGCGCGCCGGGTAGGGGCCGGTATTGCCCGGCGACTGCATGCGCGCGGTGTGCGGCTGGTGTTGCATTATCGCGGTTCGCAAGCGGATGCCGAAGCATTGGCTGCCGAGCTGAATGCACAGCGAGCGCAATCGGTTGCACTGCTGCAGGCCGATTTGCTGGACATGCAGGCGGTGCGTCAGCTGGCGGCACAGGCCATTGCCGCGTTCGGGCGGCTGGATGGGCTGGTCAACAATGCCTCCAGTTTTTTCCCTACCGAAATCGGCCAGATCGACGAGTCGGCCTGGCATGACCTGATGGGCAGCAACCTCAAGGCACCGCTGTTTCTCAGCCAGGCGGTGGCCCCGGCCTTGCGCCGTACTGGCGGTGCCATTGTCGGCATTTCCGATATCCATGTGGACCGGCCAATGAAGCGCCACGTGGTGTACAACCTGGCCAAGGCCGGGCATGCCCAGCTGATTCGCAGTTTGGCGCTGGAGCTGGCGCCGGATGTACGGGTGAATGGTGTGGCACCGGGGGTGAACCTGTGGCCGGAAGGCGAGGCGTCTTTCGATGCAGCCGAGCGCGCCGCCATCGAAGCCAGCATTCCCTTGCAGCGTACCGGCCAGCCGGATGACATTGCCCGTGCGGTGGCCTTTTTGCTGCTGGATGCCAGCTATGTCACCGGTCAGATCCTGGCGGTGGATGGCGGACGTGGCATCGTGTTGTAGTACTTGTGACGGCTTGCCGGGCAAGAACATGGATTGTTGCAGGGAAAAACAGTAAAATCGCCTGTTTTTCAATTTCTTAGCCGTACCCCATGTCCGAACAGAACACCGTGCTCGACGACAAGGCCAAAAAGGCCGTGTTCGAGGGCAACAAACTGGCCAAGCGCCTGCGTCACCACGTGGGTGATGCCATCAATGATTTCAACATGATCGAAGAGGGTGACCGGGTCATGGTGTGTCTGTCCGGCGGCAAGGACAGCTACACCCTGCTGGACATCCTGCTGGGTCTGCAAAAATCCGCCCCCATCGACTTTTCCATCGTCGCCGTCAACCTGGACCAGAAACAGCCCGGTTTCCCGGAAGATGTACTGCCCGGCTATCTGGCGTCCATCGGGGTGGAATACCGCATCATCGAAGAAGACACCTACTCCATCGTCAAAAAGCTGGTGCCGGAAGGCAAAACCACCTGCAGCCTGTGCTCGCGCCTGCGTCGCGGCATCCTGTACCGCGTGGCCGACGAGCTGGGTGCCACCAAGATTGCGCTGGGCCACCACCGCGACGACATCCTGCACACGCTGTTCCTCAATATGTTCTACGGCGGCAAGCTCAAGTCCATGCCGCCCAAGCTGGTGTCGGACGACGGCAAGCACATGGTGATCCGCCCGCTGGCCTATTGCCGCGAAAAGGACATCATCCGCTACGCCGACTTGCGCCAGTTCCCCATCATTCCGTGCAATCTGTGCGGCTCGCAGCCCAATCTGCAGCGCCAGGTGGTGAAGGAAATGGTCAACGACTGGGACAAGCGCTTCCCCGGCCGGGTGGAGAGCATGTTCCGCGCGCTGCAAAACGTGGTGCCGTCCCATTTGTGCGATACCGGCCTGTTCGACTTTGCCGGTCTTAAAACCGGTGACAGCCCCTTCGAGAATGGCGACACCGCCTTTGACAAGGAAGAGTTCCGCGATCCGCCAATGCCGCTTGACGACGGAGAAGAAGCCGTCACCGCACCGGCGCGTCGTACCATCAGCATTCTGGATTCGCGCAAACCGGCGCAGCAGGAGGAGGGTGGCTGTGGCGCGTAGAGCCTTGCATCCTTTCCGCCGCCGCGTGCGTGCCGCGGTGGAGGACATGCCGGAAGTGGAAATCTCCGAAGCCGGCAATATCCGGTCCTTGCATCTGGGCTCGGAAACCATCCAGAGCTCGATGGACATGGACGAACCGGCCGAGCTGGTATTGTCCTACAGCCGCGCCATGATGGCCTTCCTGCTGTGGAACGACGACCCGCGCCATATCCTGCAAATCGGCCTGGGTGGTGGTTCCTTTGCCCGCTTCATCGACGAATACCTGCCGGAAGCCGTCAGCGTGGCGGTGGACATCAACCCGCAGGTCATCGCCGTGGCACGTGCCTTTTTCAAGCTGCCGGAAGAGGGTGATTTCTTTGAAATCATCGAGGCCGACGGTGCGGATTACGTGAAGATTTTCCGTGGTTCCACCGACGCCATTCTGGTGGACGGTTTTGATGGCTTGCAGATTGTGGACGAACTGACCACCGAAGACTTCTTCGAAGACTGCAAGCGTGCGCTCAGTCCCAATGGCGTGTTTGTCACCAACTGGTGGAGCGGCGACAAGCGCTATCACAGCTTTGTCGAACGTTTGCTGTCGGTGTTTGAAGGCCGCGTGCTGGAACTGCCCTCGGCCAGTCACGGCAATGTGGCGGTGCTGGCCTTCCGCCAAAGCCCCACGCTGACCCAGTGGGAGGCGCTGAAAGAGCGTGCCGACCGGCTGGAGTGCCGTTTCGGGCTGGAGTTTGGCGAGTTCGTCAATCGTCTGAAACAGAACAATCAGGGCAGTGCCGGGCATCTGCTGATCTGAGCGGGCTGAGCGTGGCGCTGTCGGCTGTGTTGTCACGTTTGGTAACGCCAGCGGCTTGCCAAGCAGGCGTATAATGCTGCGCTTGCAACTTCACAAGCGCGGTTTGAGCCAGATCAGCAAGCCCGCCAGCCAGGCGAGGCACACTGCCAGACCTTACCGAATTCAGTGCATGGCTGCCCGGATGCAGCCATGGCAGGTTTTTACTTTGTTGGGACTATCATTGTGATCAAGCAGCAATTGCTTAACCGTATCGCGGACAAATCCGCCGTTATCGGCATTGTCGGCCTGGGCTATGTCGGCCTGCCGCTGATGCTGCGTTTTGCCGAAGTGGGCTACAAGGTACTGGGCTTTGACATCGACCAGAGCAAGGTCGATGCCCTGACTGCTGGTAAAAGCTATATCGAGCATATCAGCGCCGACAGCATTGCCACCGCGCTGGAACGCGGCTTTGAAGCCACCACCGATTTTTCCCGCGCGCCGGAAGCCGACACCCTGATTCTGTGTGTGCCGACCCCGCTGAACAAATACCGCGAACCGGACCTGAGCTTCGTGCTGGACACCATGGACAGCCTGGTGCCCTACCTGCGCGAAGGCCATCTGGTATCGCTGGAATCCACCACCTACCCGGGCACCACCGACGAAGAACTGCTGCCGCGCATGGAATCCCGCGGCTTCAAGGTGGGCGAGAATGCCTTCCTGGTGTTCTCGCCGGAGCGTGAAGATCCGGGCAACCCCAATTTCACCACCCGCACCATTCCCAAGGTATGCGGCGGCTACAGCCCGGCCTGCCAGGAAATCGGCGTGGCGCTGTACAGCGCGGTGATCGACAAGGTGGTGCCGGTATCCTCCACCCGCGCCGCGGAAATGACCAAGCTGCTGGAAAACATCCACCGTGCGGTGAATATCGGTCTGGTCAACGAAATGAAGATCGTGGCCGACAAGATGGGCATCGACATTCACGAAGTGATCCGCGCTGCCGCCACCAAGCCTTTCGGCTTCGTGCCCTACTATCCGGGCCCGGGCCTGGGCGGCCACTGCATTCCGATCGACCCGTTCTACCTCACCTGGAAAGCGCGTGAATACGGCGTGAACACCCGTTTCATCGAGCTGGCCGGTGAAGTCAACAGCGCCATGCCCGATTATGTGGTCTCCAAAGTGGCCGCTGCGCTGAATCTGCGCAAGAAGGCCATCAACGGCAGCCGCGTGCTGGTGCTGGGTATTGCCTACAAGAAGAACGTGGACGATATGCGCGAAAGCCCGTCGGTATTCCTGATGGAAAAACTGCGCGACCTGGGCGCGGACGTGTCCTACAGCGACCCGCACGTGCCGGTCTTCCCCAAGATGCGCGAGCACCATTTCGCGCTATCCAGCGTGGCGCTGGATGCGGCTACCATTGCCAGCTACGACTGCGTGTTGCTGGCTACCGACCACGACAAGTTCGATTACACGCTGCTGAAGCAACACGCCCAGCTGATTGTCGACAGCCGTGGCAAGTATCTGGACCCCGCCGACCACATCGTCAAGGCCTGACCCTGACGGCATGACGCAAGCAGGCGACCCCGTGGTCGCCTTTTGCCGTTTAAGCACAGAACGGAACACACCATGAAAACCGTACATCACGCCCCGATTACCGACCGCAAGATCCGCTTCGCGCTGGTTGGCTGTGGCCGCATTGCCAACAACCATTTCGGTTCGCTGGAAAAACACGAAGACCGTGCCGAACTGGTGGATGTCTGTGACATCGACCCGGCTGCACTGCAAGCTGCGGTAGAGCGCACCGGCGCCCGTGGCCACAGCAACCTCACCGACATGCTGGCCGCCACCAATGCCGACATCATCGTGCTGACCACCCCGTCCGGCCTGCATCCGGCGCAAAGCATCGAATGTTCCGAAGCCGGTTTCCACGTGATGACGGAAAAGCCGATGGCCACCCGCTGGGAAGACGGCCTGGCCATGGTGAAAGCCGCCGACAAGGCCGGCAAGCGCATGTTCGTGGTGAAGCAGAACCGCCGCAACGACACCCTGCAACTGCTCAAGCGCGCGATGCAGGAAAAACGCTTTGGCCGCATCTACATGGTCAACGTCAACGTGTTCTGGACCCGTCCGCAAAGCTATTACGACCAGGGCGGCTGGCGCGGCACCTGGGAATTCGACGGCGGTGCCTTCATGAACCAGGCCAGCCACTATGTGGACCTGCTGGACTGGCTGATCGGCCCGGTGGAAAGCGTGCAGGCTTACACCGCCACGCTGGCGCGCAACATCGAAGTGGAAGACACCGGCACTGTCAGCGTCAAATGGCGTTCCGGCGCGCTGGGCAGCATGAACGTGACCATGCTCACCTACCCGAAGAACCTGGAAGGCTCCATTACCATCCTGGGCGAGAAGGGTTCGGTCCGCGTGGGCGGTGTGGCGGTGAATGAAATCCAGCACTGGGATTTTGCCGAACCGCACGCCATGGATGACGAAATCAAGAACGCTAGCTACGCCACCACCAGCGTCTACGGTTTTGGTCACCCGCTGTACTACGACAACGTGATCAACGTGATGCAGGGCAAGGCCGAGCCGGAAACCGACGGCCGCGAAGGGCTGAAGTCGCTGGAACTGCTGATTGCCATGTATCTGTCGGCGCGCGATGGCCGTCGCATCAGCCTGCCGCTGGATTACTAAGCACCGCTCCAGGCATGTCCGGCGCTCGGCCATCCAGCCGGTGCGCCCGTTTCCCGATTACCGCATGACAAAGCAGGTTTATGGCTGAAGAAAAGAAAGACCCCTGGCTGAATTATTTGGCGCTCACCACCGTCATCCTGGCGGTGTGCGCCACCTTGTCCACCTTCAAGGGCGGCGGTTTTTCCACCCGCAGCGTGATCGCCCAGGCCCAGGCCTCGGACCAATGGGCCTACTATCAGGCCAAGGGCATCAAGGGCAATCTGTATGATGTGGAGCGTGAACGCTTGCAGTTCGAGCTGGACAGCCTGCCGGCCAACGCAACGACTACACAGCGCGAACACTATCAGGCCCAACTGAAGAAAGTGGGCGACAAGGCTGCCCGCTATGCGGCCGAGCGCAAGGATATCGAAAAGACCGCCCGCAAACTGGAAGCCGAGCGCGATGCCGCCCAGCGTCAGGGCAAGCCGTTTGGCGTGGCGGTGATCTTCCTGCAAGTGGCCATCCTGATTTCCTCCATCGCCGGCCTGTTCAAGCGCAAGGCGGTGTGGCTGGCGGCACTGCCGGTTGGCCTGCTTGGCCTGGTGTATTTTGCCGATGGTTTTTTCCTGTTTTTCTGACCCCCGTCCGGAGGCCCGCCCATGACCCAATACACCGTACACCCTACCGCCATTGTTGATGAAGGCGCACAAATCGGCGCCGACACCCGTATCTGGCACTGGGTGCATATCTGCGGCGGCGCCAGCATTGGCGAGCGCTGCTCCTTCGGCCAGAACGTGTTTGTCGGCAATGATGTGCAGATCGGCAACAACGTCAAGATCCAGAACAACGTGTCCATCTACGATGCCGTTACGCTGGAAGACGACGTGTTCTGCGGGCCGTCCATGGTGTTCACCAATGTCAACAATCCGCGCAGCCATGTCAGCCGCAAGGATGAATACCGCCGCACGGTAGTGAAGCGCGGTGCTTCCATCGGTGCCAATGCCACCATCGTCTGCGGCCATCAGGTGGGCGAATATGCCTTCATCGGTGCCGGTGCGGTGGTAACCCGCGACGTACCGGCCTATGCGCTGATGGTGGGCACCCCGGCCAAGCGCATCGGCTGGATGTGTGCCTGCGGCGAGCGTCTGCCCAATGACATCGGCACCCACGCCTGCCCGGCCTGCGACAGCTTTTACCAGATTGGCGGCAATCACTGCACTCCGGCCTGAACCGGAGCAGCCTGCACCGCCTGAAACCATTCAATCCCGACGGCTGCCCGCACGGCAGCCCGGCCCCAGTAAGGAATCGAGCCATGAGCATCCAGTTCATCGACCTCAAAGCGCAGTACCAGCATCTGAAAGCCGACATCGACGCCCGCATCCACGCGGTGCTGGATCACGGCCAGTACATCATGGGGCCGGAAGTCAAGGAAGTAGAACAGCAACTGGCCGCCTACACCGGCGTCAAGCACGCCATCGGCGTGTGTGACGGCACCAAGGCGCTGCTGATTGCACTGATGGCGCTGGGCGTGGGCCGTGGCGACGAAGTCATCACCACGCCCTTTACCTTTATCGCCACCGGCGAAATGATTGCCCTGCTGGGTGCCACCCCGGTGTTTGTCGACATCGACCCCGTCAGTTACAACCTGGACCCGGCGCTGCTGGAAGCCGCCATCACCCCGCGTACCAAGGCCATCATGCCGGTCAGCCTGTACGGCCAGTGCGCGGACTTTACCGCCATCAACGCCATTGCCGACAAGCACGGCATTGCGGTGATCGAGGACGGCGCACAAAGCTTTGGTGCCAGCCAGCACGGCAAGAAATCCGGCAACCTGTCCACCATCGGCTGCACCAGCTTCTTCCCCAGCAAGCCGCTGGGCTGCTATGGCGACGGCGGTGCCTGCTTTACCAATGACGACGAACTGGCGAAGAAAATGCGCGAAATCCGCGTGCACGGTCAGGACCGTCGCTACCACCACCCGGTGATCGGCCTGAACGGCCGTCTGGATACCATCCAGGCCGCGGTGCTGCTGGCCAAGCTGCCCAGCTTTGCCGACGAAGTGGCCGCGCGTGAGCGCATTGGTGCCCGCTACAGCGCGCTGCTGCAGGACGTGGCCCGCGTGCCGGTGATCGGCGCGGGCAATACCCACGTTTACGCGCAGTACACCATCGAGGTGGACAATCGCGAAGCGGTACAGAAAGCCCTGCAGGAACTGGGCGTGCCCACAGCCGTGCATTACCCGATTCCGCTGCACCTGCAACCGGCCTTTGCCCATCTGGGCCAGGGCGAAGGCAGCTTCCCGCTGGCCGAAGCCGCCGGCAAGCGCGTGATGAGCCTGCCGATGCACCCCTTCCTGGATGAAGCCACCCAGGATGCCATCGTCGCTGCGGTGAAAAAGGCACTGGGCTGAGCGTGCTGGCCAAACTCAAGGCCAGGCTGGGGCAGGGCGGCTTTGCCCGCAATGTCGCCACCCTGGCTGGCGGCGCTGCCGTGGCGCAGTTCCTGCCGGTATTGTTCACCCCGCTGCTCACCCGGCTGTACAGCCCGGCCGACTTTGGCGTGCTGACGCAGTTTGTCGCCTGGCTGTCCAATCTGGTGGTGATTGCCACCTGGCGCTACGACATGGCAGTGGTGCTGCCGGAAGAAGAGAGCGACGCCATGCGCCTGATGGTGCTGGCGCTGCTGTTCAACACTCTGCTGCTGGCGGTGCTGAGCATTCCGCTGCTGGCCGCCGGACCGTGGATTGCCGCCGGGCTGCATGCCCCGGCCATGGCCCCGTGGCTGCCCTTGCTGCCGCTGGGCATCTGGGTGGCGGCCAATAACCAGATCTGGACCAACTGGAACAACCGCCAGCGCCGCTACAGCGCCAATGCGCAGGGTCGTATGGGCCAATCCGCCGCCATGGTGACGGTGCAACTGGCAGCAGGCTTTGGCAAGCTGGGTGCGCTGGGTCTGCTGCTGGCACAAATTTCTGGCCAGACCGCCTCCTGGCTGCTGCAAGCGCGGCAAGACTGGCGCGCACTGCCGCAGTGGCTGCGTACCGCCCGTTCCGGTGGCATGGGCCGTATCCTGCGCCGCTATCGTGAATTCCCGCTGGTCAACACCCCGCATGCCTTTGTAGTGGCCTTGCAGGATTCCTTGATGGTCCAGTTGTTGGGCATGCTGGCCACCGCCGAACTGATGGGCCATTACGGCCTGGTGGTGCGGGTGCTGAAACTACCCGCCGCCTTGTTGGGGCAAGCCGTGTCGCAAGTGCTGTACCGCGATCTGGCCGAAGCCCATGCCAAGGGCCACAGCCTGCGGCCCTTGCTGAAAAAGGCGCTGCTGGTGCTGTCCGCGCTGGCGATTGTGCCCTTTCTCATCATCATGGCCTGGGGCGGGCCGCTGTTTGCCTTTGCCTTTGGCGAACAATGGCGCGATGCCGGCCAGATTGCCGCCACATTGACGCCGTCCTTCTTCTGCATGTTCCTGGCTGCGCCTTGCTTCATGGTGCCCATGGTGCTGTCGCGCCAGCGCCAGTCGCTGCTGTTTGCCCTGCTGGGTGTGGTGGTGAACCTGGGCTCGCTGGGCGTGGTGTACTGGGCGGGGGAGAATGCCCATCAGGTATTCCGTCTGCTGTCGGTGACGGTTTCCATCTATTACATCATCTACATGGTCTGGGTATTCCGGCTGTGTCGCCAACTGGAGCAAGACCATGCTCACGGCTAATTCACTGAGCCTGTGCGATTACCTGTCCGCCTTGCCCGGCATGCTGCGTGGCCGCGCATTCCAGCGCGCTGCGCTGCGGCGCGAGCTGGCAGCCTGCTTTGGCGTGGACGAGGCGCGCATCGGCCTGTACGACACCGGCCGCGCCGCGCTTCGCGTGCTGTTGCAGCAACACGGCATCGGCGCAGGGGACGAGGTGATTGTCCCGGCCTATACCTGTGTGGTGGTGCCTAACCAGATCCCGGCGCTCTCGGCCACGCTGCGTTTTGTCGATGTCTCTGCCGATACCCTAAATTTTGACTGGAAGGTGCTGGCCGCCGCCATCGGTCCGGCCACCCGCGCCGTCATTGTGCCGCACAATTACGGCTTGCCGTGCCGGGTGCCGGAGGCGCTGCGCGCCGCCCATCCGCAAGTGAAGTTTATCGATGATGCCGCCCACGGCTTTGCCAGCCAGCTGGATGGCCAATGGTTGGGCAGCTATCACGACGGGGCTTTCTTCAGCTTTGAATATTCTAAGAACCTGACTGGCGGCATCGGCGGCCTGGCCATCTTTCCGCCCGGCATGCCCGGCATGACCACCCCGCAGCAGGACTGGCCGGAACTGTCCTGTGCGGATGAATGGCGCTTGCTGGCCACGCTCAAAGCCCATCTGCTGAGCGCACGCTGGCCGCTGCTGGGCCGCATCACCATGGCGATCAACCGTCGTCTGGGCCTGATTTACCGCTCGGCCGATGCCGAAGTGACACAGGGCATGCCGCACCCGGTGCGCGCCATGCCGCTGCTGTCCAGCGTGCTGGTGCGCCGCCAATTGGCCCATCTGCCCGCCACGCTGGCGCACAAGCAGGCGCTGGCGCAGCGTTATCAACAGGCACTGGCGGCACTGCCGTCCATTACCCAATGGGCAGTGCCTGCAGGGGCGCAATGCCACTGGGTGCGTTACCCGTTTGCGCTGTCTTGTCCTCAGGCCAACAAGGCCGCCGTGGCGCGGCGCTTGAGCCAGGCCAGCGGGCTGAATATCGGCGTGTGGTTTGACGATGTGATTCACCCGGCCGGTTCTTTCCGTCACGGTTATGTCGCCGGTAGTGCGCCGCAGGGCGAGCGGCTGGCGGCCACGGTGCTGAACCTGCCGATGAATATTGCGCTGGCCGACAACACCGCGCTGGCGCACAAACTGGACCAGCTGCTGGCGGAACTGCACCGCATCGAGAAAGAAAATATCCAATGAAGCTGTTGTTGATCGGTTCTGCCTCGGTACACACCTGGCGTTACCTGGCCGGTATCGCCCCGCATGTGGACGAAATCTGGCTGGCCTGCAATGGCGAAGTCCCTGCCGACAAGCGTCCGGCCAATCTCAAGGGCGAGCTGCGCCTGGACTTTGGCCTGAAGGCACTGGGCAGCGCAGGCACATTGCGTCGCTGGATAGCACAGATCCAGCCGGACCTTGTCCATGTGCATCAGGCCAATAGCGTGGCCTGGCATGCGCGCCGGGCACTGGCGGGTAGCCCTGTGCCCATGGTGCTGACTGCCTGGGGCTCGGACGTGCTGCTGCTGCCAGACAGCAACCGGCTGATGCGGCAGATGGTGAGCGCCAATCTGCGTGCCGCGACGGCCATCACCTCGGATTCGCTGTACATGGCGGCGAAAATCCGCCAGTTGGCTGGGGATAACTGCCGTATCGACGTGCTGAATTTCGGCATGGACGCGCTGCCGGCGCAGCCGGATATCGCGGCCAAGGCCAACAAGGTGCTGTCCTGCCGTCTGCACAAGCCGCTGTACCGCATTGACGCCATCCTGCATGCCTGGCAGCAGGTGGAAGCCAGCGGCCGTTACCCGGACTGGAGCCTCACCGTGGCCGCCAGTGGCGAGTCCACCGACAGCCTGAAAGCCCTGGCCAGCCGCCTGCAACTGCAAAGGGTGGAATTCACCGGCTTTGTGTCATCCGCCGTGCTGGGCGCGCTGTACCAGGAGTCGCGCCTGTTTGTCAGCGTGCCCCGCTCGGACGCCACCAGCATCAGCCTGCTGGAAGCCATGGGGCACGGTTGCCTGCCGGTATTGTCCAATCTGCCGGCCAATGGTGAATGGGTGATTGACGGCCTGAATGGCCTGATTGCCGAAGACATCGCCCGCTTGAGCGACAGCCTGCTGTCCGGCATGGACTGGGCGGCGGACAATGCCCGTCTGGCGCAGGCGGTGCAGCTCAACCGCCAGCTGGTGGTCCAAAAAGCCCTGCATCACACCAATATGCAGCACTTTGCCGATCTCTATGCCAGCCTGCTGTCCGGGCCGGCACACAAGGATTCTGTCGTATGAAAGTAGCCCATCTCACTTCCGCCCATCCGCGTCACGACATCCGCATTTTCGTCAAGGAATGCGCCACGCTGGCCGCAGCCGGTCATGAGGTGAGCCTGATCGTGGCCGATGGCTTGGGCGAGGAAATCAACAAGGGTGTGCGCTTTCACGATGTCGGCCCCAAGACCGGCGGCCGTTTTGCCCGCATGACCGGCACCACCAGCCGGGTATACCAGGCGGCATTGGCGCTGCGCCCGGACATCGTGCATTTTCACGACCCGGAGCTGATTCCCGCCGCGCTGCGTTTGAAGCAGGCCGGTATCAAGGTGATTTACGACGTACACGAAGACATGCCGCGCCAGATTCTGGCCAAGCACTGGATTCCCGGTGCCATCCGTCCCCTAGTGTCCGGCAGCTTTGAAACGGTGGAAGACTGGGCAGCCAAACGCTTTGACGCGGTGGTGACGTCCACGCCGCACATCCGCAAGCGTTTTGCCAAACTGGGCGGGCGGGTGCTGGATGTGTGCAACTTCCCCATTCTGGAAGAGCTGGTGCGCGATACGCCGTGGGACAGCCGCAAGAACGAGGTGTGCTATATCGGCGGCATCAGCCGCATTCGCGGTATCGAACCCATCGTGGCCGCACTGCCGGATACCGCCACCCGGCTGAATCTGGCCGGTATCTGGAGCGAGAGCGACCTGCGCGCCAAGCTGGAAGCACAAGCCGGCTGGGCCAGGGTGAATGATCTGGGCGTGCTGGACCGTAAGGGCGTGGCCCAGGTGCTGGCGCAAAGCAAGATCGGCCTGGTGACGCTGTTTCCCACTCCCAATTACGTGGATGCGTTGCCGATCAAGCTGTTCGAATACATGGCCGCCGGCATGCCGGTGATTGCCAGTGATTTCCCGGTATGGCGCGAAATCGTCGATGACGCCGGCTGCGGCGTGCTGGTGGACCCGCAAGACCCGCAAGCCATTGCCGCTGCCATCAACAGCCTGATGGCGGATGAAGACCGCATGCGCCAACTGGGCGAGGCGGGCAAGCAGGCGGTGCTGCAAAAATATAGCTGGGCGGCAGAAGGCCGCAAGCTGGTGGATCTCTACGCCCAACTCGCCTGAGGCAGACAAATATGGACAAACCCATCCGTCACCATCACGGCCCGCTGGCCCGGCTGATCCACATCCTGCGTACCCGGCCCCGCTTGTTGTCTGCCATCGTGTTTGGCCTCTGCATGGCGCAGGCGCTGACCATGTTTACCCCGATGCGCACCCTCACCGCCTATGTGATTGGCTGGAATGCCGGAGCCGGTCTGTATCTGCTGCTGGCACTACATATGATGCATGGGGCTGATGCCGAACGGATCCGCCATCGTGCGGCGCGGCAGGACGAGGGCGAAATGGCCATCCTGATGCTGGTGGTGCTGGCGGCGATTGTCTGCCTGCTGTCCATCGTGGCCGAGCTGTCGGTAGCGAAAGACCTGCACGGCGGCAGCCGCGGCCTGCATATCGGCCTGTCGGTGCTCACCATCTTCACCAGCTGGTTGTTCACCCAGGTGATGTTTGCCCTGCATTACGCCCACCAGTACTACGTGGCGCTGTTTCGCTATGGCAAGCCGGGACTGGAATTCCCGGGGGACGAAGAACCCAATTACAGCGATTTCTTTTATTTTGCCGCCGTCATCGGCACCTCGGGCCAGACGGCCGACATCAGTTTCAGCTCACGGGCCATGCGCCGCATCGGCTCCGTGCATTGCATCCTGTCCTTCCTGTTCAACACTACCGTGCTGGCGATGATGATCAATATCGCCGCCGGTCTGTTCTGAACGGCGGGCACTTAAATCCGGAAAAGCAGCAGCGTGCGCATTCTCTATATCAATCACTATGCCGGCAGCCCGCGCCACGGCATGGAATTCCGCCCCTATTACCTGGCGCGCGAATGGGTCAAGGCTGGCCACGAAGTCAATATGCTGGCGGCAGATACCTCGCATCTGCGCCAGACCAATCCGCAGTTGTCGGCCAAGTATCAGGACGAAGACATCGACGGCATCCGCTACACCTGGTGCAAGACCCCGGCCTATCCGGGCAACGGCCTCAAGCGGGTGATCAACATCTTCAGCTTTCTGGGCAAGGTGATGGGCCTGTCCGGGCGTTATCTCAAGGAGTGGAAGCCGGACGTGGTGATTGCCTCGTCCACCTATCCGCTGGATACCATCCCCGCCGCCTTCATCGCCGGCAAGACCGGGGCGCGGCTGGTGTACGAGGTGCACGACCTGTGGCCGCTGACACCGGTGGAAGTGGGCGGCATGTCGCGCTCCCACCCCTTTATCCGCCTGATGCAGTGGGCCGAGGATTTCGGCTATCGCAAGGCGGATACCGTCATCTCCATGCTGCCCTGCGCGCGCGACTACATGATGGAACATGGCATGGCGGCGGAAAAATACCATGTCGTCCCTAACGGTGTGGACGTGGCCGAGTGGCAGGACGCGGACACTCCGCTGTCCACCGAGCACCTGGACGCACTGGCCAAGCTGAAGGCGGACAAGCGCTTTCTGATTGGCTATGCCGGTGGTCATGGTCTGGCCAATGCGCTGGACTTCCTGCTGGAAGCGGCTGCCCGGCTGCAAGATACGCCAGCCAGCTTTGTGCTGGTGGGCGATGGCCCGGACAAGGCCGCGCTGGTGGAGAAGGCTGCCGCAATGGGGCTGACCAATGTGCAGTTTTTGCCCAGCATTCCCAAGCGCGCAGTGCCGGCTTTCCTGGCGGAAATGGACAGCCTGTTCATCGGCTGGCGCAAGCTGCCCATCTACCGTTTCGGCATCAATCCCAACAAGCTGTTCGACTACCTGATGGCGGGCAAGCCGGTGATCCACTCGGTGGAAGCGGGCAACGACATGGTCAAGGACGCAGGGGCCGGTTTCAGCGTGGGCGCGGAAGACCCGGCCGCCATTGCCGAGGCCGTGCGCCGCATGCTGGCCACCACGCCCAACGAGCGCGGCCGCATGGGCGCAGCCGGACGGCAATATGTGCTGGCGCATCACGACTACCGCGTATTGGCGCAGCGCTTTCTGCAAGCGGTGCTGCGCTGAGTGCGACAAGGGTGAAAAAGTCGTGCAAACCTGTACTAACGGCGAGGATAATAGCGGTTTTCCCTTTATGGCCCGCGTATTGCTAGCGCAGGCAACAGGTGATGACTGCAATGAGTAGCAGCAAGCAGCATGTGCGTTTTGATTTTGCCGATGGCCTGCGTGGCGTGGCCATCCTGTGTGTGATCCTGTTTCATTTCACCCAAACCTTCTGGCAGCATCGCGAGCGCATCAGCGACATCCTCAATATGGACCCGCTGGAAGGTTACGCCGGGGCGTCTTTTGTATTGCCCTTCAATCTGGGCGCGGTGGGTGTTGGGCTGTTCCTGCTGATATCCGGGCTGCTGATTCCGCTGTCACTCACCCGCATGGGTGGCTTGCGTTTTGCCGTGTCGCGGGTGTTCCGCATTTACCCCACTTACTGGGCCGGGCTGGCGGTAACGTTGCTGGCCTTGTGGATTGCCGCCTGGCTGGCGGATAACGACTTCGACATCACCCGGCGCGATGTCATTGGCCATGTCAGCATCGCCTTTCAGGACATGCTGGGCGGGCGCAATATCGACCCGGTGATGTGGACGCTCAAGGTGGAGCTGTGGTTCTACGCCTTGCTGGGGACAGCGTTTGCACTCACCGGCAAACGCATCAAGTGGGCCATCTGGCTGCTGCTGCCGCTGGTGGCCATGCTATGCCGTGGCCCGGATGCGCAAGGCCTGCACGGCCAGCTGGCGCATTTCTGGGCCTATGACCAGTATTTCCTGTCCTCGGTGGTGTGTTATTTCCCGCTGATGTTTGCCGGATGCTGGTGTTATTTCTATTTGACCGGGCAGGCCGGTGCGCTGGAAACCGTGCTGCATTTTGTCGGCCTGCTGGCGCTGTTTGTGTGGGTGACCAATTGGCCATCGCCGGAGCTGTACGGCAGCTACGCCATCGGCATCAGCCTGTTCGTGCTGGGTGTGCTGCGCCCGGCACTGTGGAGCAGCCGCTGGCTGGCGCGGGTGGCCGCGATCAGCTATGCCTGGTATGTCTGTCATTCCAATGCCGGCTATGTGCTGATGGAAGTGCTGGCTATGTACAATCTGCCGTGGTGGCTGCTGGTGGCCGCCGCCACCGTGATGACCTGGTATCTGGCACTGGCCATCAACCGCTGGGTGGAACTGCCCACGCAGAAGCTGGGCAAGCGCGCCGCCGATGCGTTGAAAGAGAAACCGGCCACCGATAATCTGGCGCGCCAGTAAGAGCAGCTGACAAAAACCCTGCTGCTGCGTTGCGCCGCCTTGCCCCAGGGCCGCTACGCTATTTTGTTAGCCGCTCTAAGCGCAGCTGACAAGACCGAATACGCGACTGGCAACCATGCGTCGGCTGCCAGCCATGAACAACGACGCCTATTGAAGATGACGAAAATGAGCGAACAGAAATTCCTGCCCTTTGCCCTGCCGGATATCGGCGAAGACGAAATCAATGAAGTGGTCGACGCCCTGCGTTCCGGCTGGGTGACCACCGGCCCCAAGACCAAGCAGTTCGAAGCCGACTTTGCTGCCTTCATCGGCGAAGGCGTGGAAGCGATTGCCGTAAACTCCGCCACCGCCGGCCTGCATCTGGCGCTGGAAGCCATCGGCATCCAGCCAGGTGACGAAGTGATTGTCCCCAGCTACACCTTTACCGCCACGGCTGAAGTGGTGCGTTATCTGGGCGCCGACCCGGTGGTGGTGGATGTGGACCCGGCCACCTTCAATATCAGCCCGGCTGCCATCCGTGCCGCCATCACGCCGAAGACCCGCGCCATCATGCCGGTGCACTTTGCCGGCCTCGCGTGCGAGATGGACGAAATCATCGCCATCGCGCGCGAACACGGCCTGAAAGTGGTGGAAGACGCTGCGCACGCCCTGCCGACCACCTACAAGGGCAAGCTGGTGGGCACGCTGGATTCGGACGTCACCGTATTCAGCTTCTACGCCAACAAAACCATGACCACCGGCGAAGGCGGTATGGTGGTATCGAAGAACAAGGACATCATTGCCCGCTGCAAGATCATGCGTCTGCATGGCATCAGCCGGGATGCCTTCGACCGCTACGTGTCCAAGACCCCGGCCTGGTATTACGAAGTGATTGCTCCCGGCTTCAAATACAATATGCCGGATACCGCCGCGGCCATGGGCATCCACCAGTTGAAGAAGATTGTCGCCTTCCGCGAAAAGCGCGAAGTCATGGCCCAGCGCTTCGACCGCGAACTGGCCGACTTGCCCTTGATTCTGCCGGCCCGCCCCGCCCATGCCGGGGACCGTCATGCCTGGCACCTCTACCCGGTGCGCATCAAGCCGGAAGCCGGCATCAGCCGTGACGACTTCATCCTGCGCATGGCCGAAAAGGGCATTGGCTGCTCGGTGCACTTCATCCCGCTGCATCGCCAGCCGGTATGGCGCGATGGCTACCAGCTGGATCGTGCTGCCTTCCCGGTGGCGGATGCCGCCTTCGAGGCGGAAGTCACCCTGCCGCTGTACACCCGCATGAACGAGGACGATCAGACCCGCGTGATTGCCGCCGTGCGTGAGATTCTGGGCGCATGAGTCAGCACAAGCCGTTAGCGCCGGGTGAAGGCCCGGCCTTGTTACCACCGTGCTGCCGTCCGCCGGGTGCCGGCTCGGCACTGCTCAAGCGCCTGTTCGACCTGATTGCCGCCAGCATCGGCCTGCTGCTGCTGGCCGGGCCGCTGCTGCTGGTGGCCTTGTGGATCAAGCTCGATTCCCCCGGCCCGGTGTTTTTCCGCCAGGTGCGGGTAGGGCGCGGCGGCATGCTGTTCCGCATCCACAAATTCCGCACCATGCAGGTGAATACCGAGGTGCAGGGCCAGCTGACCGTGGGGGCGGACAGCCGCGTCACCGGTGCCGGGCGCTTTCTGCGCAAGAGCAAACTGGATGAACTGCCACAATTGCTGGACGTGCTGTTCGGCGACATGAGCCTGGTGGGCCCGCGCCCGGAAGTGCCCAAGTACGTGGCTCACTACCCGGAAGAAGTGAAAGACATCGTGCTGTCGGTGCGCCCCGGCATCACCGACTGGGCCTCCATCCGCATGATTGATGAAAACGAGATCCTGGGCCGCGCGGCGGACCCGGAACGCGCTTATATCGAACAGATCCTGCCGGAAAAACTGGGCTATTACGTGCGCTATGCGCAAACCCACAGCCTGCTGGAAGATATCCGCATCATCTTCGCCACCTTGCTGAAAATCGTGCTGCGCTGATGGCCGTGAAAGTTGATTCGACATGCTAGACAAACTGCTGACCTTTTCCCGTCACAACAAGATGGCGCTGCTGGCGCTGATGGATGCGCTGCTGCTGCCGCTGGCCCTGTGGAGCGCGGTCGTCCTGCGCCTGGGCGGCTACTGGGACCCCAAGCTGGACCCGTACCTGTGGATCTTCATCGTGCCGCCGCTGTGGGTGATTCCCATCTTCGTCAAGCTGGGGCTGTACCGTGCGGTGCTGAAGTATCTGGACGACAAGATTGTCTACACCGTGTTCACCGGGGTCAGCCTGGCGGTGCTGGTGCTGACGGCGGTGATCGTGATGGCGCGCATTGCACCGTTCCCGCGTTCGTCCATCATCATTTTCTGGATGTTCGCCATGGCCTATATCGGTGGCAGCCGCTTTGTGCTGCGCGGCCTGGTGCGGCGGATAGATTCAGTAGATGCCCCGCGTGAACACGTCATCATCTACGGTGCCGGTCAGGCCGGGGTGCAGCTGATGCTGGCCTTGCAGGCTGGCAAGGAATACCGGCCGATGGCCTTTGTCGATGACAATCCGGAAAGCTGGCGGCGTACCTACCGCGGCCTGACCGTGCATGCGCCGGAAGATTTGCCGCTGCTGATCGAGGAAACCACAGCCAGTTGCATCCTGCTGGCCATGCCTTCGGTCAGCCGTGGCCGGCAGCGTGAAATCCTGGAGTCGCTGGAACACTTGCGCATTCCCATCAAGCGCCTGCCCGGCATGGCCGATCTGGTTTCGGGTGAAGCGCGGGTAGAAGAGCTGAAAGAAGTGGAAATCGAAGACCTGCTGGGCCGCGACCCGGTACCGCCGCGTCCCGAACTGCTGGCCCGCAATATCCAGGGCCGGGTGGTGATGGTGACCGGCGCGGGCGGTTCCATCGGCTCCGAGCTGGTACGGCAGATCGCCCGCAACAATCCGGCGCGCATCGTACTGTTCGAGCTGACCGAATTTGCCCTGTACGCCATCGACCAGGAACTGTCGCAACTGGCACCGGATATCCCGCGCACGCCGGTGCTCGGCTCGGTCACCGACTATGCCCGCCTGTGCCAGATCATGCGTACCTTCCAGGTGGAAACCGTGTATCACGCCGCGGCTTACAAGCATGTGCCGATGGTGGAGCACAATCCGGTGGCCGGCATCGTCAACAATGCCTTTGGTACCGATACCACTGCGCGCGCGGCAGAAGACTGCGGCGTGGATACCTTCGTGCTGATTTCCACCGACAAGGCGGTACGCCCCACCAATGTGATGGGCGCCACCAAGCGGCTGGCCGAACTCACCTTGCAGGGCCGTCACGCCAGCGGCAGCAACACCCGTTTTGTCATGGTGCGCTTTGGCAATGTGCTGGGCAGCTCCGGTTCGGTGGTGCCGCTGTTCAAGAAGCAGATCAAGATTGGTGGGCCGGTGACCGTGACCCATCCGGACATCACCCGTTACTTCATGACCATTCCGGAAGCGGCCCAACTGGTGATTCAGGCCGGGGCGATGGGCGAGGGCGGTGATGTATTTGTGCTGGACATGGGCGAGCCGGTGAAAATTGCCGAACTGGCGCGCCGCATGGTGCATCTGTCCGGGCTGGAAGTGCGTGATGACAAACACCCGGGCGGGGATATCGAGATCCGCTTCTCCGGCTTGCGGCCGGGCGAGAAGCTGTACGAAGAGCTGCTGATCGGTGACAACGTACTGGCCACCGACCATCCGCGCATCCTGCGGGCACAGGAATACCATCTGCCGGCAGAGGAACTGCAACACTTCCTGCAACAGCTGGACGAAGCCTGCCACGCGCTCGATGGCGCACAGGCATTCGCGCTGATGCAGCAAGTGGTGCATGAATTCCGCGCCGCCCCTGCAACCCAGGACTGGGTAGTGCTGCAACAGGGTTGAAGCGATTGGCTGCCTAGCGGCTGATTACCTGGTTCCGTCCTTGCTGTTTGGCCTGATACATGCGCGCATCGGCCAGCTCCACCAACTGGCGGCGCGCATTGCATTTGTCGGCCAGTCGCTCTGCCAGGCCGATGCTGGCGGTCAGCGGTGTACCGTCCGGGCGTTGGCCCAGACCGTTGTTACGCAGGCGTTCCAAGGCAATCTCACCCTGAAGCCGGTCGGTATTGGGCATCAGCAGCAGAAACTCTTCTCCACCCCAGCGCACCAGTACGTCTCCCCGCCGCATATTCAGCTGGATCTGCTGCACCAGCTGCTTGAGAGTCTTGTCGCCAGCGGCATGACCAAAGGCATCGTTAATGCTCTTGAAGTGATCCAGATCGATGAAGGCAATTGCCAGTGGCAGCTGGTTTCTTTCGGCATTCACCAGTTGCAGCTCCAGCATTTCGATACCGCTGCGGCGTGAAAAGGCTGCCGTGAGCGGGTCGCGAATGGTCTGTCCTACCAGGGCGATGATAAAGGCCAGCTGGCTGATACTGGCCAGCGATGAAACCGCCGCCAGCAGCGACAGCAACCAGAATTCACCACCAAATGATGGCCAACTGGCAACCGACCAGTCCAATATCCAGGCCAGTGCATAAGCCAGCAGCACCGGCATGGCAAAGGCCAGGCTTTCCAGCAGGGTAAGGGGGAAGATGGCAATGGCGGCCAGCAGCACAAAAGGCAGGAAGGCATAGCCGGTCCCCACTGCGGCAGATACGCCTTCCAGGTGGTACTGTGTCATCAGCATGTGTGAGCCGATGTAGAACAGGGTAGGGATGGCAAACAGCATGGCCATGCCCTGATAGGCCGGCTTCAGCCGCCCATCCTGCGGATACCACACCACCAGTGCGGCAAAGGCGACGGTGGAGAGCAGACGCAGGGTAGCCAGCCTTTCCCACAACCCCGCCGGCAGGGCAAGCACGTCTACCACGATCCACAGCGGGGTAAGCACCGCAAACAACAGGGCAAACAGCCGGACGCGATTAACCAGCATCAGCGCACGGCGTTGCTGCAGCAAGGGCATGTGTTGATGAGGACTGATCAGCCAGCTGGTTTCATCACTGGCAATTTCGCCGGGCAACAGGCCTAGGACCCGTCGCCAGATAGTGTGTGTGATTCTCATTGTCGGACAAGTTTTTCGTTTGCAGCATTGTAGGGGCAATGTGCGGTGCAACATTGTAAAATATCAAATCCTGCCAAAATTGACTGCGAATGCTCTGAATAGTTGGCTGAATTTAAAGAATAATTAACAGCAACAGACTTGGGAGTTAATCAGAATGGAAACCCGCTGGCTGGAGGACTTTCTGGTTCTGGCTGATACCGGTAGTTTTACCCGTTCCGCCGAGGTTCGTCACCTTACTCAGCCGGCATTTTCACGGCGTATAAAATCGCTGGAAAGCTGGTTTGGTGCCGACCTGATTGATCGCACCACTTATCCGACCAAGCTGACAGCGGCAGGCGAATTGCTGCGGGAGCAGGCGGTGCAGATGCTGGCACAGATCAACAGTACCCGGGCCCAGTTGCGCGGCTTGCAGCCCTTGCCGGCAGGTACCCTCAGCCTTGCCGTACCACATACCCTGTCGTTTTCATTCTTCCCCAAATGGCTCACCCGGATGGAGCAGGGCTTTGGCCCGCTGTCCTGCCGCTTGCAGGCCAGCAATGTGCATGATGCCTTGCTGGCATTTGTTGAGGGCGGCTGCGATTTGCTGATGTGCTATCACCACCCGAAGCAACCGGTGGAACTGACCGATCCGCGCTACAGCGGACTCAGGTTGGGGGTGGAAACATTGCGTCCCTATGTCCGCAGCAATCCTGACCACAGCCCTAGCCATGCCTTGCCCGGCAGCGCCGCGCAGCCGCTGCCTTTCCTCGGCTATGCCAGCAATGCCTACTTCCGCCTGATGACCGACCTGATTCTTGAAGCCGCACCTGCTCCCACCTTCCTGTCGCTGCGTTATGAAACGGATATGGCGGAGGGGCTGAAAAACATGGTGCTGGAAGGACATGGCGTGGCATTTCTACCTACCGGCTCGGTACAGAACGAGCTGCGTACCAAACAACTGGTATTGGCTGCAGCGCAAGGCTGGAGCGTGGACATGGAAGTACGCCTGTATCGCGACAACAAACGCAGCCGTCCCGAACTGGATGCTTTCTGGGATTACCTGGTCGCCAGTACACAACCGGTGTAGCAAGCAGGTCAGATTCGGAGCAATCTTGGCAAATTGTAGACGATTGCCTGCTGTTACTTGCGTGCCGATTTTCTAGCATGGCCTCTCGCTAAGGTTCACCACGGCAGAGGGGGTAGTAATGAAGTACGGCAAAATTGTGCAATGGATGGTGTGTTGTCTGGTCATGCATACTGGCCAGCTGGCAGTTGCGGCCGACAGCCCGGTGGTGGATGTGTATTTATTGCGTCATGGTAAAACCATGTTCAATACCACCAGTCAGGTGCAGGGCTGGTCTGATACTCCGTTAACGGTAGAGGGTATCAAGGGGGCTGAAGAGGCTGGCAGGGGCTTGGCCGCTGCCCACTTCATCGCCGTCTATAGCAGCGATCTGGGGCGCGCGCGCGCCACGGCCAGGATAGTGCTGGCGCAGGGAAAGCAGGGCATGCTGCCGGTGCAGGAGGATGAGCGCTTTCGGGAATGGAGTTACGGCAGCTTTGAAGGCAGACCAGATGTGGAGATGTGGACGCCTTTATTCCGTCAGCAGGGGATGATCTTTGATCCGCAGTGGGGAAACTGGGGCGCGTTCACAAGCAAGATGAGTGACCGGGCCATTGCGCAGGCTATTCATGACGCAGACCCGCGCGGCTGGGCGGAAACCTATCCGCAGATCGAGTCGCGGCTGCGTGCCGGCATGCAAGATGTAGTAAGCAAGGCCTTGGCGACTGGCGGTGGCAAAGTATTGGTTGTCAGCCATGGTGGTGCCATTCTTACCATTCTGGACCTGCTGGTAGCAGGGCAGGCCAAGGGAGTGGATATTCCCAATAGCAGTA